>CAZGUS010000074.1:0-12146 GCA_964529245.1 uncultured Anaerolineaceae bacterium | reverse complement strand
CGAATTGGTACCGCATATCGGATTCGAACCGATGATCTCAGCCTTGAGAGGGCTGTGTCCTGGGCCTCTAGACGAATGCGGCATCGAGTCCGGCCGCCGTTTCGGCGGACCGGGCGGGATGATAGCAGGCCCCGCCCGTGTGCGCCATCGGTGATCGAACGCGAACCCGCGATGAACCCGTTACAGGCGGTGCGTCTCGAGAAATGCCCGGACGCCGTCGGCGACCTGCTGGAAGCTCTGCTCGCCGATGATCAACCCGTAGTGGGAGTGCGCCCCGAACGGCTCGTACGTGCCGCCCAGCCAGTCGGCCAGCCGGCTCGCCCCCGTGGCCCCGAAAGTCCCGTCCAGGCCGGCGCCCACGACTAGGATCGGCACGTTCGCCAGCCGGGCCCGATCGATCGCGATCCCTTCCAGGATTTCGCGCTTGACCATGCCCGATTCATGCGGCTTCTGGCCGAAGAGGTGCTGCAGCCGGATCACGTCGTCGACCGTGAGATCGCGGTTCTCGCGCTGGAGCTTCTCGGGCAGGGTCTCCCAACCGATGTGGTCTCGGCCGTAGACGTCGGGGATCTCGCGCAGCTCGTGCGCTCGAACGGGCGGCCGGAGATCGCGCGGGAGCTCGCTGTCGAGCAGGACGATCGCCCCTACCGGAAACCGCTCCGCCGCCTTGAGGATGAGCAGGCCGCCCATGCCGTGCCCGATCATCACCGTCTGAGGTCCGATCTTCTGCATCACCGACACGACGTCCCCCACATACGTTTCGAAGTCGGTGACGGTCATGTCGGCGTTCTGCGACCAGTAATGGTTGCGCAGGTTCAGGGCGTGGCCTTCCCAGCCCCGGCTGGCGAAGTAGGACAGGTACCGTTCCCAGACCCAGGATCCCGTCAACTCGCCGTGGACGAACAGCAACGGCCGCCGCCGCGAACGCCGCTCCGGCATCCACGACTCGACGTAGATGCCGCGCTCGGTGACCTCTATCTCGTCCTTTCGGATCGGCCGTCCATTCGAGCCGACCGAATGTGGCCGCGCGACTCTGAGACCGTCCGGTGTGTTGTCGCTCATGTCCCTCGGGTTCCTAGATTGCGTGGCGAGGCGCCCACCCGCCCCGTTTCACCATTCGTGCGGATTGATGATGAGCCCGGTGAGGGCCTTTGGGTAGAAGTAGGTCGACTTCTGGGGCATGACGTCGCCGTCTGCCGCCACGGCCGTGATCTCCGCGACCGGAGTCGGATCCAGCAGGAACGCCATGTCGGCGCCCTCGTGCCCTCGATCCACCCAGTCGAGGGCCTCGCGCACAGATTTCGTGTACGCCAGCCGGCCCGCGGCGATGGCCTCTCGATCGATCTTCGAGAGCCGGTTCAGGGCCGTCTGCAGGAGCGTGACGTCGAGGCGCGACACGGCCGCGCCGCCCGGAGGCAGGAACCGCACGAAGGCGTCGCGGCGGGCATGCAGGATGGCGCCGCCCTGGCGTGTCCAGAGCCCGAACCGGCCGTCGCCTCCGGGGAATCTGTCGACCCTGGCGAAGGCGGACTCGAGCGCAGCGCGGCCGTCCACGGCTTCGACGTCGAACAGCTCGTGAGCGCGCGACAGGAAGGTGGCCACGCCGTCGTCGCCCAGCTCCCGAACGATGCGGTGCGTCGGCAGGACGGTCAGCTTCTGGCGCGTCGTCTCGAGGAAGAGCATCAGAACGTAGTCCCAGGCAGGGTCGGTCTCGCCGGTTCTGTTGGCACGGCGCTCGTCGCGAAAGCGGATCGCGGTCTCGTAGCGGTGATGGCCGTCGGCGATGGTGATCGGATCGCGACCGGCGGCCGCGAGCATGACCCGAACACGATCGGCGAAGGGGCCCTTCTCCGTCACCGCCCAGACGCGGTGCCGAACGCCGTCGTCGTCGGTGACGTCGATGTCCGGCGACGTGGCCGCGATCTCCTTCATGGCCCTGACCGAAGCCCCGCGCGGATCCGTGTACAAGCCCACCACGGGGCTGGTGTTGACGTTGGTGGCCCTCATCAGCCGGTAGCGGTCTTCCTTCGGGGCCGAAAGGGTGCGCTCATGTGGCAGCACGCCGGCCCCCGGGCCGAACGTTTCGAGCTTGAGTCGGCCGAAGAAACCGATCTGGCTGCGGTGCTTTCTCGTGCCCGGCAGCAGGTAGGTCTGCTCGTAGACGTAGATACCGGCGTGGAGATCCTTGTGGAGCGTGCCGTCGGCGCGCCACTCCGTCAGGAGCTTGCCCGCTCGCCTGTAACGGTCCTCCGGCTCGTCCCGGGGCTGGGCCTCCGGCAGGTCGATGCGGATCGCGTTGCGCGAGCTGCGCCGCAGCAGCTGCTGCTGCAGCTCGGGCCCGATGACGTCGTACGGCGGGCAGACGACCGTGCTCATGGCGCCGGCGATCTTCGGGTCGAAGCGAAGCGCGCGAAACGATCGAACCTCAGGCAAGGTCGCTCCTAAGAAGCCAGTCTGTCCCGCGGCTGCGGCAGCTGGGCCGCGCCGGCGGCTCGTCGCGCCGGCACTTCGCCGACGGAACAAGTCGGATCGTAAGGGAACCGAGCCGTTTGGGCCAATCCGGGTCCCAAATGGCGCGCCGAAGCGGGCGCCGCGGGAGGCAATGCAGGTTTCGGCGTTCGCTGCTACTTTTCGGAGATGCAGCATGATCGGGCCGTGCATGCGGAGGTGCCGGCCGATGAACCCGCCGCCTCGAAGCGCGACCCGACCGCCGGGACGTCCGCGTCGAGCGTGAGCCCGGCACCCCGAGCGCCATCCTCCGCCGCCGCCGCCTTCGGCAGCGCCGCGTTTGAACACGGCACCGACGCCGACATGATCCAGCGCCGGGTGCGAACGGCGAACCCGCTGGTAACGCCGTCGCCCGGTCCGGGCGCCTCCTCGACACTGCGCCGAGACGTCCTCTATGCCATCCGAACGGGCGGACCGGCCTCGCCCGACCAGATCGCCGACCGCGTAGGAGCGAGCCGGACGGGCGTCCTGCAGCAGCTTCGGACGCTGGAGACGGCCGGGCTGGTCACGCGCAGCCTGAGCCGCCACGGCGTCGGGCGGCCGCGCCACGTGTACGACCTGACGCCGGCCGCGCAGGAGCTCTTCCCCGCCAACTACGGCGCGCTGACCCAGTCGGTGCTGACGGCCATTCGAACGGTCGGCGGCGAGGAGTTGATCGCGGAGGTCTTCGAGGCGCGCCGCCAGATGCTCCGGGCCAGGATCGGCCACCGCCTCGATGAGCGTCTGCCCGCCAACGCCACGCTCTGGGAGAAGGTCAAAGAGGTCGCGACCTACCAGGACGAGACCGGCTACCTGGGCCGGGCGTCTCGCGAAGCCGACGGAACGATCCATCTCAACGAGCACAACTGCGCGATCTACGGCGTCTCGGGCACCTACCAGATCGCCTGCGAGGCCGAGCTGCAACTCTTTGGCGAGGTGCTCGGCGCGAAGGTCACGCGCGAGTGCCACATCGTCGCCGGCGGTCGAAGCTGCAGCTATCTGATCGAGCCGGACGAGGGCCAGGGCATCGCGCCGTATAGCGGCGCCGCGCTCGACCCGGCCGCCGGCCAACGGCGCGGCGACCAACGGCGCCGGACCGGCTCCAGGCCCGCCTCTAGGCTTCTTCGCGCTCGACCTGCTGTCGTGTCGCGGGCTCGCCGATAGCGGCCGGCACGGCGGCGACCCGGGGCACGAATGAGGCGGCCAGCGAGGTCTCTGCCGCCTGAACCTGCTCCTCATACGACAGGATGCCGAGCCGGCCCAACGTCGCCAGCTCGTCGCGAATGTAGGTCCGCAGCATCTCCGGGCCGTCGGTGCTGATGGCGTAGCGGACGCCGTTGCGGCGGAACTGGTCGAAGATCCAGCGGAACTCCTCCCAGCCCGACACGACTTCGGTCTGGAGGTTCGAGGTGGGGCAGATCTCCAGGACGATCCCGCGTTCGCGCAGCATCGCCATGGTGGCCGGGTCGTAGGCCGCCTTCACGCCGTGGCCGATGCGGTCGGGCTCGAGCTGTTCGATGACCTCGGCGATCTCCTCGACCGGGCCCGACTCGCCGACGTGCACGGTTATGCCCAGCCCGAAATGGCGAGCCCGGCGAAATAGCGGCGTGTAGTCGGACACGTGGAAGGCGGCCGACTCGGGGCCGGCGATGTCGATCCCGACGACACCTCTGTCGTGCCACGAGATGGCCTTCTCCACGATGATCTCGTTGAGCTGGAACGGGAAAGCGCGGTCCAGGCACAGGATCAGCCCCGGGCGGATCGGGTATTCCAGCATGGCCCGATCCATGCCGCGCAGCGCCGCCGCGAGAATGTGGTCCAGGTCCTGCTCGCCGCCCCTGTTGCGCTTCATCGGATTGAAGCGCAGCTCCGTCGTCGTGACGTTGTTCTTGCGGTACGCTCCGCCGACGACCTCGTAGACGGAGCGCTCCATGGCCAGCGGCGAGGACTGGATCAGCTCGGTCCAGTGAAACAGGTGCAGGTAGCCGTCGAACGAGTGGCCCCGGGTCGGCGAGGCGGTGATCATGTCCCGGAACTTCCAGTAGTCCTTGGTCGGGAGCTTGATCCCCTGGTCGTGGGCGATGCCCCACATGACGGCCGGCGTAACTGCGCTGCCCAGGTGGCAGTGGAGCTCGGCGAGCGGGGTTCGGCGGGGCAGCTGGCGGGTCATCTCGCAGAGCATATTCCTTCGGGCCGCGATACCTGCAGCGGTCTCCACGGCCGGGACCGGGGGCCGCCTTGCACGCTAACGCCGCCCCGGCTACGCTGCGGCAACCAAGTGCAGAGATGCTCGTCGCCGGTCGACGACCGGAAACATCGGGACACCGAGAGAGGATGGGGGCGGTCATGACCTCGCCCAAGTTCCGGATCGCCTGCCTGCTGGCCGCAACCGCGATAGCTCTCGGCGCCTGCGGCAACGGCACCGTCACGCCCTCGCCTTCGCTCGCGCCGACATTTGCGCCCACGCCCGTCCCCACGCCCAGGCCGACCCCCACGCCGACGCCCGCGCCGACGCAGATGGTCGTCGCGTCGCTGCCGGCCGCGCAACTGGTCGCAGCGGGACAACTCACCGTCTGCGCCGACCTCGCGAACCAGCCTCAGGCGTTCATGGACGCTTCGGGCGACCCGACCGGCTCCGACATCGACGTGGCGAAGGAGATCGCCGCCAGGCTCGGCCTCGAGCTTTCGGTCGTGAACACGGCCACTGCCAAGACGCTGGCCGCGCTGGCCGCCAAGCAGTGCGACATCAGCATGTCGGCCCAGCAGATCGGCTCGGCCCAGCTCCTCAAGGCAGACATGATCCCGTACTTCCAGGCAGGCCAGACCTTCCTCGTCGCCAAAGGCAACCCGGGTGGGTACACGTGGGCGTACAGCTTCTGCAAGCAGACGATCGCGGTCACGAAGGGCAGCATTGAAGCCAGCCACCTCGCCGGCGTCGCCCCGTACGCCGCGGCCCGGGGGTTGATCGCCAATTGCCAGGCGGCGCACCTCCAGCCGATCGTGGTCAAGACGTACAGCAAGGACAGCGACGCCCTCGCCGCGCTGACGTCCGGCAAGGTCGTGGCGTTCTTCACCGACTCGCCGAAAGCCGACTACGACGTCTTGACGCAGCCGGATCAGCTCGGTCTGATCCCGGGCTATGTCCTCGACAACAACGTCGAAGGCATCAGCGTGACCAGGTTCAGGGACGTCATGTATGGGGCCGTGCGCCAGGCTCTGCAGTCGATGATCGCCGACGGAACGTATCTCGCGATCCTGACAAAGTATGGGCTCCAGGCCGGCGCGGTCACGTCGACGAACTACTAGGTCGCAACGGGGCGACGCCGCGGGCAAATCCGGCGGCGGGCATCGCCCGCCACGTCCGCCGTTCTCGACTGACTCCTGCCGAGGGCGTCAACCGCAACCTTCTCGCAACCATCGATGACGTCCGCGTCTTGCACGGGGGCGCGCCTGAGGCTACGCTGCGCCCACAGATCCGGGAGCGTGTCGACGGGGTGGACGCCCGCGCTTCGGGACCCCTAGGAGGATTGGAGGATCACCCGTGATTTCCCATAGATTCCGCATTGCCGGTGTTCTGGCTGCGGCGGCGATCGTCGTCGGCGGCTGCACGGCCGCGGCCACACCATCGCCGACTGCTGCGCCCACGGTCGCTCCGACCGTCGCCCCGACCACGGCGCCCGGAGCTACCACAGCCCCGACGCCGACCGCGGCGCCCACGCAGGTCCTCGTCGCCACCGTTGCGCCCGATGAGCTGGTCGTCCCGGGTCACCTGACGATCTGCTCCGACATCCCGTATCCCCCGCAGGAATTCTTCGACGCCAACGGCAACCCGACCGGCTCCGACATCGACATTGGAACCGAAATCGCAAACCGGCTCGGCCTCAAGGTCGCCGTCCAGAACACCGTCTTCGACACCATCATCGCCGCCCTCGACGGCAATAAGTGCGACATCATCATCTCTGCGCAGAACATCACGCCCGACCGGCTCAAGCAGGTCGACATGATCCCGTACTTCCACGCCGGCCAGTCGTTCGTGGTCGCCAAGGGCAACCCGACCGGCATTGCAACGGCGATGGACCTGTGCGGCAAGTCGGTCGGCGTCGAGAACGGCACGACCGAGGCCGACCACCTCAACGGCACCGGCGACTACAAGCCGGCCCAGGGCCTGAGCGCCATGTGCGTTGCGGCCGGCAAGACCAAGATCGACGTCCAGCCGTTCGCCAAGGACAGTGACGCGCTCCTGGCCCTGCAGTCCAGCAAGGTCGCGGCCTACTTCACCGACTCGCCCGTTGCCGGGTACTACACGGTCCAGCAGCCCACTCTCTTCGAAGTGGTCCAGGGACTGATCCTCGACGACGTCAATGAAGGCATCAGCGTCGGAAAGGCCAACACGAGCCTGGAGGCGTCCGTCAAGGCCGCTCTCCAGTCGATGATCGCCGACGGCACGTATCTCAAGATCCTGACGAAGTACGGCGTCCAGGCCGACGCCGTCGCCTCCACCAACTCGTAGTCCAGACACCCTGCGCGGCACGATGACTGCGTTGCGCAACCGAGGAATCCGACCGGCCCTGCTGGTCGGATTCCTCTTCCTGATCGCCCTGGCCGTCGCCGGATGCTCGAGCGGCAAGCAGAGCTTCCAATTCGACGGCGGGAAGTTCGTCGAGGACCTCAACCCGACTTCGCCAGGTGTGACCGGCGTCATCTACCTGACCGTCATCATCTCCGTGATCGCCCAGGCTCTGGGAGTCCTGCTCGGCGTCCTTGCGGCGCTTGGCAAGATGGCTCGACTCTGGCCGCTCCGGCTCATCGCCAATGTCTACATCTGGTTCTTCCGCGGGACACCGCTGCTCGTCCAGCTCGCCTTCTTCTACTTCGGTTTTGGAGCCGCGCATCTGTGGGGCTGGAGCGACGTCACGGTCAATGGATTCTTCATCCCCGGAGCAATTCAGGCGGCCATGGTCATCCTCGGCGTGAACGAGGGAGCCTATATGGCCGAAATCATTCGAGCGGGCATCATGGCGGTCGATCCCGGGCAGACCGAGGCCGCGAAGTCACTCGGGATGACCTACCGCCTGACGATGACTCGAATCGTCCTGCCCCAGGCCGCCCGAGTGATCATCCCGCCCCTCGGCAACGAGTTCAACAACATGCTCAAGACCACGAGCCTGATCTCCGTTCTCGGCGTCGTGGAGACATACAACCACTACGTGATCTTGCAGGGCGGCGACTTCAGGCCGTTTGAGGCCTACGCCGCGTGCGCCTTGTGGTTCCTGCTGCTGACCACGATTTGGGGCTTCATTCAAAGCCGAATCGAGAGCCGGTTCTCCAGAGGCACCTCGACTCTGTCTTCTGGTCAATCAGGTCCGCAGAACCCCGGGTTCGCGGCAAGACTGATGTCACTACGAGCGCCGATCGAACAATGAACACCACCACCGGCGATCTACTGGGAGCCATCGGCGGCGTGCCCCGTCCGGAGACGGACGTGGTCGTCGACGCCCGCGACGTCAACAAGTATTTCGGCCGCCTGCACGTCCTCAAGGATGTCTGCGTCCAGGTCAAGCGCCAGGAAACGGTCGTCATCATCGGCCCGTCCGGGTCCGGCAAGACGACCTTCATCCGCTGCGTCAACCACCTCGAGAAGATCCAGAGCGGCCGCATCTTCGTCAACGGCCACCTGATCGGTTATCGAGAGGCCGGCGGCGGCGCGAAGCTGGTCGAGGACAAGGAGAAGAACATCGCCGCGCAGCGCCAGGAGATCGGCATGGTCTTCCAGCGCTTCAACCTCTTCCCGCACATGACGGCCCTCGAGAACATCATCGAGGCGCCGATCCACGTGCGGGGCATGAACCGCGACGAGGCCGTGGCGATCGGCCGCGCGCTGCTCGATCGCGTCGGGCTGGCGGCCAAGGAGAAGGTGTTCCCGAACCAGCTTTCGGGCGGGCAGCAGCAGCGCATCGCCATCGCGCGCGCGCTCGCGATGAAGCCGGCCCTCATGCTTTTCGACGAGCCGACTTCCGCTCTCGACCCCGAAATGATCGGCGAGGTGCTCGAGGTCATGAAGGAGCTGGCCCGCGAAGGCATGACCATGATCGTGGTCAGCCACGAGATGGGCTTCGCCCGCGAAGTGGCCAACCGCGTGGTCATGATGGACGACGGTGTGGTCGTCGAAGAGGGCGCCCCGGAACAGGTCTTCTCGGCACCGACTCAGGAGCGGACCAAGGCGTTCCTCTCCAAGATCCTGTAGCTGCCGCCGGCGGGGCGTCGCCTCGACCGCGCCGCCGCTCGGCGCCCGCCCAGCCGCCGCCCGGCGCCGAGCGACCCTCGCATGCTCGCGCCGCGCCGGGCCGGCCTCCCGCGGGTTCAGCCCTGCCAGGCCGGATCCGAGACGATCCGCGCGTGGAGCGCGGCTTTTCGCGACGGCGGCAGCCAGCAGCTTTCAACCGCGTTGAGCACCAGCTGCCGGACTTCGACGTCTGTGAAGCCGAGCCGGGTCTGAAGCGACGCCATCTCGCCCGCGAGCGAGAGCCCGAACATCGCCGGGTCGTCCGTGGAGACGCTGACCAGCACGCCCGCGTCCACGAACTGCCGGATCGGGTGCAATTCGATTGCCCCGACAGCGCCGGTTGCCAGGTTCGAGCCCGGGCACGACGTCACGGGCAGACGCCGCTCCGCCAGATAGGCCATCAGCGACGGATCGTCCGCCGCCCGCGTCCCGTGGTCGATCCGGTCCACGCGCAGCACCCGAATCGCGCCCCAGATGCTCTCCGGCCCCGCGACCTCGCCCGCGTGGGCCGTCGTTCGCAGGCCGAGTTCGCGGGCTCGCTCGTAGACCGGCGCGAACGGTTCGGGCGGATACAGCTGCTCCGACCCGCCGAGCCCGACGCCCAGAACGCCGGCTCGAGCCGCGACCTCCGCCACCTTTTCCAGCGTCCGTGCCGCGGTCTCCGGCCCCGTGTCGCGCACGAGGTCGGCGATCAGCGCGACGACGACGTCGGGCACGCCGGCGAGCCCGCGCCGGACCGCCAGCGCAACCTCCTGGACTTCGAGCCCATGGCGGGATACGTCGGTGGGTGAGAAATGGACCTCGGCATACCAGATCCGCTGGCGCGCGAGGTCGGCGGCGACGGCGCGCGAGATCAGCTCGAAGTCGTCGTACTCGCGCAGGAAGCCTTGCTTCCAGACCCACTTCTCGATGAACTCGGGGAAGTCGCGATAGCGGAACCGGGCCGGCAGGTCGGCCGGGCCGGACACCAGCGGGTCGCCGCCGTACTTGCGGATCAGCTCCCACAGCGCCGGGTGCGGAATGGCGCCCTCGAGATGAAGGTGAAGCTCGACCTTCGGCAGGCGTTCGAGCCAGTCCGGTCGAACGCGGCCACCGAAGGGCTCGATCGGCGGCATAGCGCTCCCTGCTCCCTGGATCAGTCGGCTCTGTAGATGACCCGGCCCGTGGCATCGACGGTCGGGCCGCGCCGAGCGCTCTCGCCGCCGGAGGTTGGAACCGCCTCGACGTCGCCGCCGGCTGCCCGCGCCGCTCTCTCCGCCCGCCGCGCCTCGGCATCGGGCACCTGGTCGCGGGCGTGATAGCTCGACCGGACGAGGGGCCCCGACTCCACGTGCTTGAAGCCCAGCGCGAGCGCTTCCTCGCGCATCTCGGCGAACTCGTCGGGGTGGTAGTAGCGCTCGACGGGGAGATGCGCCAGCGACGGCCGCAAGTACTGGCCCAGGGTCAGGATGTCGCAGTCGACCGAGCGCAGGTCCACGAACGCCTGGTGCAGCTCGGGTCGCGTCTCGCCCAGGCCGACCATGATCGACGACTTGGTATGGACCGCGAGCCGCGGACTCGCGGCGCCGTCCGCCTCGCCGAATTCGCGGGCATAGATCTTCGCCCGCTCCAGGACGCCGAGCGAGCGATCGTATCGGGCCCTCTTTCGAACCGGCTTCTGAAGCCGCTCGACCGTCTCGACGTTGTGATTGAGGATGTCCGGGCCCGCCGCCATCACGGTCCGAAGGGGCGCTTCCTCGCCGTTGAAGTCGGGGATCAGGACCTCGACGCCCATGCTCGGGCAGGCGTCGCGCAGCCGCGTGATCGTGTCCGCGAACACGCTCGCTCCGCCGTCGGCCAGGTCGTCGCGAGCGACGCTCGTCACCACGACGTGATCCAGGCCGAGGCCGCGGATCGCCTCGGCAACTCGCCGCGGCTCGTCCAGGTCGTGGACGGTCGGCTTGCCGGTCTTGACCGCGCAGAACCCGCAGGCCCGGGTGCAGGTATCGCCCAGGATCATGATCGTGGCGGTGCGCTGGTCCCAGCACTCGCCGACGTTCGGGCACTGCGCCTCGGCGCAAACCGTGTGCAGCGAGAGCCCGCCGAGCAGCCGGCGCACTTCCTGGTAGGTCTCGCCCGAAGGGATGCGCGCCTTGATCCAGTCGGGGTGGCGGCGCAGGGGCGCCGACCCGTCGGCGGCAGGTTCGAAGGTTCCGCCGCCCATCGCGATCGTCGGCGGGAGCATGCGGGAAGGCGGCTGCTGGTTTTCCATGGCTCCGAGTCTAATAGATCGGGGTATCGGGGCCGAAGGCCTCGAGCCTGCATATCACGTCGCGGACGAAGCGACCGACCTGAGCGCCGTCGGTGGCGCGGTGGTCGTAGCCGGCGACCAGGTTCATCATCGATCGAATGGCGATGACGTCGCCTTCGGGCGTCTCGCGCACGACCGGCCGCTTGACGACCGCTTCGGTCGTCAGGATGCAGACTTCGGGCGTGTTGAGGATCGGCACGGTCAGGATCGAGCCGAACCAGCCGGTGTTGTCGACCGTGAAGGTGCCGCCCTGGAGGTCTTCGAGGCGGAGCTTATTCGATCGGGCTCGCGAGGCGAGGTCCTGGATGGCACGGTTGAGGCCGTTGATCGACAGCTGGTCGGCGTCGTGGATGACCGGCACGATCAGACCGTTCTCCACGGCGATGGCGATGCCGACGTTGATGCGGCGCTTCCGCAGCAGGCCGCCTTCGGTGTAGTGGGCGTTGAGGTCGGGGTTGCCCATCAGCCCCTCGACGGCGGCCTTCACCACGAACGGCAGGAAGCTCAGGCCGACGCCCTCGCGGGCCTTGTAGGCCGCGCCGAGCGAGGCGCGCAGGTTCACGACGGGCGTCATGTCGGCTTCGAAGGTGCTGTGGGCGACCGGAACGGCAGCGGCTCGGGTCATCTGGGCGGCGATGCCGCGGCGCATCTGGTTGTGCGGGATCAGCAGTTCGTCCTGGCCGGGTTCCCAGGTGGCCGCCGGCGACGGCGGACTGGACGGTGAAGGAACGGCCGGTGCCAGGCCGGGCGCATGACTCGGCGCGCCGACCGTCGGTGCCCTGTAACCCGCCGAGGCGAGGCCGGCCGGTGCGGCCGCGGTGGCAACAGCGCCCGCGAGGCCCGCGGCGGCGCCGGTGCGCTGCCGCTCGACGAAAGCGGTGACGTCGTCGCGGGTGATCCGGCCCTCATGGCCCGTCCCGACGATCTGGATCGGAGTCAGGCCGTGCTCTCGCATCATGCGCCGGACCGAAGGGGTCATGCGTGCGTCGGGATCGCCGGGTCGGGCGTCGGGCACGGCCTGTATCGCTGCCGCGGGCGCCGGCCGCGGCGCAGCGGCGGGCGGGGCGGCAGCGGCGTGCGGGGCGG
>CAZGUS010000073.1:0-12155 GCA_964529245.1 uncultured Anaerolineaceae bacterium | reverse complement strand
TGAGCCTCCTTACGGCCGAGGCCGTGATCGAGCTCGGGCTCAAGCCCGGCGACGAGGTAGTTTGCGTCGTGAAGTCCACCAACGTGATGCTGGAGGTCCCATCATCCAAGGAGATCCGCGCATGAAATCGCGCATCGCAGCATCGTTGGCCGCCCTCGCCCTGGTGCTCGCAGGCTGTTCGAGCGGCGCAGCAACGCCCGTCCCGACTGCCGCGCCGACCACGTCGCCTGCGACCAGCGCGCCGGCCACCAGCTCCCCCACGACCGCCCCGGCCAACCTCACGATCTACGGAGCTGCTTCGCTGACCGCGGCGCTGGGCAAAGTCAAGGCCACGTACGACGCGGCGAACCCTGGGACTACTCTGACTATCTCGACTGACTCCTCCACTGCGCTCGAGACCAAGATCGAGCAAGGCGCTCCCGCGGACGTCTTCCTGTCGGCCGACACGGCTAACCCCCAAAAGCTGGTAAACGATGGCTTCGCCGACGGAAGCGTCACGAAGTTCGCGGGCAACCTGCTCACCATCATCGTTCCGACCGGCAACCCGGCCGGCATTCAGACGCCTGCCGACCTGGCCAAGAACGGTGTCAAGATCGTGACCTGTGGCCCCACGGTACCAATCGCCAAGTACGCGACCCAGCTCGTGGCCAACCTGGCTACGCAGCCCGGCTACCCGGCCGACTTCGTGGCCAGGTACAACGCGAATGTCGTCTCTCAACAGGACAACGTCTCTGCTGTCGTGTCGCAGATCGCGCTAGACGACGGTGATGCCGGGATCGTCTATGTGACTGACGCCAGGACCTCGACCCAGGTCCAGACCATCGCCATCCCGGCCGGCGCCAACGTACCGGCGACATACGGCGGCGTGGTGGTCAAGGCATCGGCCAACGTGGCCGCGGCGCAGGCCTTCCTGACCTGGCTCGCCGGGCCGGACGGCCAGGCTGTTCTTGCCTCGTTCGGGTTCCTCCCGGCCCCTTGACCATTAAGCCAAACGTGGACGAACCCAGTCGCCCTGCACAGGCGGAGGCGCGTCGCCAGTCTCCCGGCGTGATGCCGGCCCGCAGCTGGGGAACGAGGGCGCTGTTCGTCCTCGCCGGCTGTTCGGCGACGTTCCTGGGTCTGCCGGTCGCGGTTCTCGTGATCCGGTCGACGGTCGATGGGTCCCTCGCGAACGCCTTGACGGCGCAGACGGTCCTGGACGCCCTTGACCTGAGTCTCACAACGACGGCGGTCAGCCTGATGATCACCGTAGCTTTCGGGCTGCCACTCGCATATGTGATGGCGAGGCGGCGGTTCCGAGGCTCGTGGCTCGTGGAGACGCTGGTAGATCTGCCCTTGGTCCTGCCACCGTCAGTCGCGGGTCTCGCCCTACTGCTGGTCCTGGGCCGGCGCGGGCTCCTGGGTGCACCGCTCGATGCGCTGGGGATCGAGATCCCGTTCACGACGCTCGCCGTCATCCTGGCCCAGACCTTCGTGTCGGCACCGTTCTTCGTGCGGTCGGCTCGAACCGGCATCGCCAGCGTCGAGCGAGATCTGGAGGACGCTGCGCGGGTTGACGGCGCCTCCGAGATCGATGTGTTTCGCCACATCACGATCCCCCTCGCCGCCACTCCCCTTGCGGCCGGCCTCGTCATGAGCTGGGCCCGCGCGCTGGGCGAATTCGGGGCCACGATCATGTTCGCCGGCAATATCGAAGGCCGGACGCAAACCCTTCCTCTGGTCGTCTACGGCCAGTTCGAGGGTGGCGATCTCGACGCCTCGATCGCCGCCGCTGCGATCCTCGTGCTCGCGGCGTTCGGGGTCCTCGTCGCGGTTCGACTGCTGCATTGGGGCCGCGCGCTCGACATACGCAGTCTCGGCTGACAACTGGAGCATGCCCCTGACGAGTGGAGGGTTGCGTGGCCTGGGATGCGCCCGTCGCCTCGGACGCATCGCCAACGCCGAAGCGAGAGAATCGCCAGATGGCCATAGACTCGGAAACGTCGACTCGCTCCTGTAGCTGAGGTCCAGCAATGAAGGCATCAGCTGGTTCTCAGGACGGCTGGACACCCTCACGGAGGCGCGTGCCGTTCTGCGTTTCAGAGGCGCTGACGGGGCCGCGGCCTCCGGCATCTACCCCGCCGGCGGGCGTCGGTCGCCCGGCGAAACTCGATCGTCTGCGAGCCTCAGTCTCGGCGGCCTTCTCGGCCTCGAATTCCGCGATTGCCGAGGCCGGCGTTCGGTCGCAGGATCCGTCGCCAAGCGAGAGGACAAAGACGACATCCCCGACGCGAACTCCTCCGGCGGCACGAACCACCGCGAAGAGACCGTCACGCGGCATGACGCAGTCGCCGGCCTGGTAGTAGATCGCGCACTTCGTGTGGCAGACCTTTCCGATCTGGCTTATCTCGAGGACGGCCGAGTCGCCGATCCCGAGCCTGCTGCCGACCGGAAGCGCGAGAAGGTCGATGCCGGACGTCGTTATGTTCTCGGCGAAGTCGCCGGGGCCGACGCTCAGGCCCTTCGCCACCATCTCGTCGATTGACTCCTGTCCCAGCAGGGACACCTGACGGTGCCAGTCCCCGGCGTGGGCATCGCCTTCGAACCCATGATCGAAGACCAGGGCGCCTTCGTTGCCGCGCGTCTTGCGCACCGTCCTCCTCTGGCTGAGGTTGACGGAAACGACGACTCCGGGGCTGGAGAGCGGCATCCGCTACGGCTCCTCTTCCCGGCTCCATCGACCGGACTTGCCGCCCTCTTTGAGAACGAGCCCGAGGTTGTCGACCGTCATGCCGCGGTCTACGGCCTTGCACATGTCGTAGAGAGTCAACGCGGCGACGCTCGCTGCCGTGAGCGCCTCCATCTCCACGCCGGTGACGTCGTTCGTCTCGACGGCGGCCGTGATCCGTACGCCGTCCGAAACCGGCTCGAAGTCGACGCTCACGTGGGTCAGGGCCAGTGGATGGCACAGGGGGATGAGATCGCTGGTTCTCTTGGCCGCCATGATGCCGGCCACTCGGGCGACCGCGATCGCGTCGCCTTTGGGCACCTGCCCATCCGCGATCATGGCCAGCGTCTCGGGGCTCATGCGAATCAGGGCTTGCGCGACAGCACGGCGGTGAGTGATCGGCTTGCCCGCGATATCGACCATCCGCGCCGCGCCGCGCTCGTCCACGTGAGTCAAGCGATCCCCCATCCGCTAGCCTCCGATCTGAGACATGGCACGAGCAGTCCCGATCCGCATCTGGTGCGATTCGGGCTTCGCGGCCAGGGCCGCTCGTATTGCCGAGTGCAGGCCGGCATCCGTGCCGTGACGGAGGGCGTGCCGGATGTCCAGTTCGCCATCCGAGAACAGGCATGTACGCAGCTTGCCGTCGGCGGTCAGGCGAAGCCGATTGCACTGGTCGCAGAAGGGCCGCGAGAGGGCGGAGATGACTCCAACCGTCCCCGCCGCGCCCCGGAACCGGTAGTACTGGGCCGGTCCCCAGCCCGCGGGCGCGCGATCCGCCTCAAGGGTGACCAGCGGACCGATGCCCTCGGCTTCGGCCCTATCGGCTAGCCTGGCGAGAATCTCGTCGCTCGGGACGTGCTCTGCTCGAGTCCACGCGCCGTCGCCGCCACCGCAATGGGGCCCGCCTCCAATCGGCATGTACTCGATGAAGCGCACGTGGATGGGACGATCGAGCGTCAATCTGGCAATAGTCATCGGGTCCTGATCGAGGGAACTCATCACCACGACGTTGACCTTGACGGTGCTTATGCCGGCACCGAAGGCTGCGTCTATGCCGGCGAGCGCATCTGTGAGCCGGCCGCCTCTGGTCGCGCGGGCATAAACCCCCTGGTCTAATGAAACGAGCGAAATGTTCACCCCGTCGAGGCCGGCCTCGGCAAGGCTGCCGGCAAATCGCGGCAGAAGCGTGCCGTTGGTCGTCATGGCGATGGAGTCGATGCCGTTAAGCCGGCGGAGTCGCCGGACGAGATCCACAATCCCGGCTCGAACGAGCGGCTCGCCGCCGGTCAGGCGGACCTTCGAGATACCCTCGGCCGCGGCGGCGACCGTGAAACGCTCGATCTCCCCAAACGTCAGGATCTCAGACCGGTCCTGCCAGGACATGCCTTGCGCGGGCATGCAATACACGCATCGCAGGTTGCAGCGGTCGGTCACGGAGATCCGCAGGTAGTCCACGGAGCGTCCGAACGCGTCGAGTGCCATAGCCCTGCTCACCCGTCAGCGCGCAGATGCTCTGCGGCAACGCGGGTTTCGGCGCGAGATGGGCGTGGAGCAGCTCCGTTCATTGTGTAGTCATGCCATTTGCTATTCACCAGAGAATAGTCCGTCCGCGTCGTGTCCCAACAGGCCGTTCGTCCCCAACCACCGGGTCGATCGGGCGGGTCCGGCAAACCGGGTCGGGTGGGACCCGGCGATGTCGCCGCACCCGGCTGCGGGGACGCCAGGATCCGAACGGGCGGCCGCCCACCATATCCTTCATGAGCGGATCCGGCCGGAAACCGGCTCGGGGACGGCGATCGGCACCGGCTCCGCCCGGGTGGAGGTGACGGATACGAGAACGATGCCCAGGAAGGTGATCGAGGCGCCGACAAGATCGAGCGCCGTCAGCGGCTCGCCGAGCATGACTGATGACGCGGCGAGGCCGACGACGGGAACGGCCAGAAACCCCATGGTCGTTGCCAGTGGGCTGAGCGATCGAGAGATCGACTGGCTCAGCCAGAACGCCAGCGCCGTGGCCAGAGGCCCGCTGAACAGGATCGCCGCGATCGCGCTCGGCTCCCAGTTGATCTGCCGCCCCGCCTCCAGGACCAGCGCCGCCACTGCGAGCGGGACCAGGGCGATCAGCAGCTGCCACGGCATGAGATCGAGCGGCATGGCCCGCCACTCGTGGCGCCGGAGATGGATCGTAGTGACAGCCCACAGGACGGCGCTCAGCAGGAGCCCCGCGCTGCCGAGCAGCTGACCGCTGGATCCCCAATCGATGGCGCCCGGATTGAGCAGGATCGCGATCCCGACAAGACCCACGGCGAGCCCAGCCACCTGCCGCGCTGCGCCACCCGCCCGGAGCGCAGGCAACTGGATCACGGCGACCCAGAGAGGCATCGTGTACACGAGTATTGCGGACCGACCCGCGGAAATCAGCGGCAGTGCTAGGTTCATGAGCACGATCCCGGCCGCCATCTGCCCGAGGCCCACGGAGACAACCACGGGCATGTCGTGGCGAGACGGAAGCCGCAGGCCGCGCCGAACGGCGAGCACGGCCACTATCACTGCCAGGCCGGTCGCGACCCTGAAGGCACCATACGTGAACGGGGGCAGATCACGCAGTCCGATCTTCGCGATCGGCCAATGAAGACCCCACACCACAGCCAGGCAGGCGAGCAGCAGGTAGGGCCGCGCTTTGGCGCCGCGAATCTGCATCAAGGCTGAGCGACGTACCGCTCGACCAGGAGAGGCAATCCCGGTCGAAGGATCGGGACCGTCGAGCTGGAGTCCAGTTGGGCGCAGAACGGAACGTCGTCGTGCGTGCCCAGCCTGGCCAGCAATCGACCGGCAACCGAATTCTGCAGGGGCGTGATCAGGTCGGGATAGCTGGAGCGCAATTGGACGGCCGCGACCGCAGCCTCGGTCTTTTCGCTGCCTTCACCTCGAGACGCGGCCGCCTCGACGATGCGCTCGACGATGACGCCGGCAGCGACCGCGTCGTCGAGAGCGAAAACTCCCAGCGTGCCGGCGCAGACAATTCCGATCCGAGCGTTCATCACCTGGGCCAGCTCGACGGCGGACACGGCACAAGCGCGAGCGTTCAGCAGGCACCCGACCAGCGTCGCGGGCGCATCCTTCATCCAGCCGAGCACCTTTGTGCCGTTGGAACTCGAAAGGATCACGACCCGGCCTCGCAAGTCGGCCCTCGCGAGATCGGCGGGCGAGTTGTCGAAGTCGAAGCCGCGCGGCGCAAAGCCGCCGCGCTCGCCGGCCAGCAAGCCGTCGTGCAGCCGAGCCAGGCGCCGCGCCGAGTCGAGTCCAGCCGTAACGAACAGCCGCTCGCAGCCGCCGTCCAGGATGGTTGTGATCGTGGAGCTCGCGCGCAGTTCATCGATGACGATACAGATGGTGTTCTTCCACGTGCGAGCAACCTGCGGCACGAGGGCCACATCTATCTCCATTGGCCTGAGCCTCCGCTGCGTGCAGGGCGACCGGCGCGAGTTTCGTTGCGACCGCCGGGCCCGGAATGGGGCGGCGGGGCTCCAGCGTCCTCTGGGACCCCGCCGCTGGGAAGTGAATGGGTGAGGCTCGGCTTACGCCTTGACGGCGGGCGCGAGCTTGAGCTGCTTGAACTCCTGGACCTGGCCTCGGATCGCCCGCTCGGTGGGAAGGCGCTCGATGCTGGAAGCGCCGAAGAAGCCCTGGACGCCGGGCATGCGCGCCAGCGCCGATCCGACATTCTCCGGCTCATCGAACGGGCCGCCGTGGCAGATCACGAGTATGTCCTTGCGAACCGAGCGACCCGCTTCCGCGACCGCCATCACCTTGTCGATGGCCTGATCGAGCGTAAGGGCGACGCCTGCGCCGATGGTCCCGGCCGTCGTCAGGCCGACGTGAGCCACCAGCTGGTCGGCGCCCGCCCTGGTCATGGCCTTCGCGTCGTCGGCGTTGAAGACGTAGGGCGAGGTGAACATGTCGAGCTCGTGGGCGACGTGGATGGCCTCGATCTCCTTGTCGTAGCCCATGCCGGTCGCTTCCAGGTTCTTTCGAAAGTTACCGTCGATGAGGCCGACGGTCGGGAAGTTCTGGACGCCGTCGAAGCCCATGTCCTTGAGCTGCTTGAGGAAGACTGGCATCAGCCGGAACGGGTCGGTGCCGTTGATGCCTGCGAGGACGGGCACGTCCTTGACCACCGGAAGAACCTCGGAGGCCATCTCCATGACGATGCCGTTGGCGTCGCCGTAGGCGAGAAGGCCGGCGAGGGAACCGCGTCCGGCCATCCGGTAGCGTCCCGAGTTGTAGATGATGATCAGGTCACAGCCGCCGGCCTCGGCCATCTTGGCCGATATCCCGGTGCCGGCGCCGCAGCCGACGATCGGCTTTCCTGTCGCTGCCTGAGCGCGAAGCCGCCGTACGACTTCAGTGCGCGCGATGAATGGCATTGCCGCTCTCCTCAGGTTCTGCTGTCGCCCCTGTAAGCCTGGGTCACTTCGCGAGCATCTTCAGCAGGCGATCGGCCATGGCGTCGGCAAAGGCGGGATCGTTGATGGCGAGGTCGAGCTCGACCAGCTCGACCTTCGAGCGATCGAGATTGGCGCGGATCGCGCCGAAGAGCGCCGCGTCGGCCGCCGGATCGTAGAAAGGCATGCCCTCGACGTCGATGGCGCTCACGCCTTTGAGCGGAACGAACAGCGTCGTGGGCCCCGTGGTCTTGTTGAGCTTCCTGGCGACGATCTCGCCGAGCTTCGCGCACTCTTCAGGGGTCGTCCGGACGAGGGTCACCTCGGGATTGTGGACGTAGATGTTCCGGTTCTCGAACTTCGCCGGCAGCGTGTCTCGAGGACCGAAGTTCACCATGTCGAGGGCGCCGAGCGATACGATCTGGGGGATCCCGGCCTTGCCGGCGGCATCGAGGCGCTCGGGCCCGGCGGACAGTACGCCGCCGACCAGCTCATCGCACCACTCCGTCGTCGTGACGTCCGCAACGCCGGCGAAGTAACCGCCGGCGATGAGCGCCTCGAAGGAGCGACCGCCGCTGCCCACGGCGTGGAAGACGAGCACCTCGTAGCCGGCTCCGTCAAGCCGCTCGCGGACTCGGTCGAGGCACGGCGTCGTGACGCCGAACATCGTCGCGCCGATCAGGGGCTTGTCCTCGACCTTTGGCATCTCCTGCTCGACCATCCCGGCGATGGCTCCGGCCGCGTTGGCGAAGATGCGGCGGGATAGCCGGTTCAGGCCGGACACGTCGACGACGGAGTGCATCATCGTGATGTCCTTGACGTCGACATACGGAGCGACGTTGCCGGACGCCATGGTCGACACGATCAGCTTCGGCATGCCTACGGGCAACGCCTTCATTGCGGTGGAGCTGATCGAGGTGCCACCCGATCCTCCCATGGCGATGACGCCGTCGAACTTGCCCTCGGCGAGGAGTGCCAGCGCAAGAGCCCTGGCGCCTTTGCCCATGACTTCAAGCGCGTGGCCGCGGTCGCGCTTCTGGCGAAGGTCGGCCAGCGATTCGCCGCCGGCCTCGGCCGTACGAGCGGCCGGACTATCCGGCGCGAAAACCGGCTCGCCCAGGACGCCGGCGTCCAGCACGAAGGTCTGCAGCCCACGAGCGCGGATCAGGTCTCGGATGTACTGATACTCGCGGCCTTTGGTATCCAGCGTGCCGATCAACAGGACGGTCTTCGACATTGCCTCTCCTTCAAGCGCCATGCATGCGGGCCTGTTGGCTGCCCGCTCTACCGCTCGACCATGCGCCGCTCTCTGGCGGGCATCTACGGCAAAGCCTCAATAGCAATGCGCGCCCATACCTGGGGACCGGTTCAAGCCGCCGGCGACGCGTGGCCGGCGGTCTTTTGCGCCTCGACAAATGCCTGGACCCGGTCCGCGACTCTCGCCGCGGACAGGCCGTACAGCTCGAGGAGCTCGTCGTTGGACGCCGACTCCCCATAGACGTCCTGGAGCCCGAGTCGCTTGACGACGGTCGGGCGATGCTCCGAGAGAGTCTCGGTGACCGCGCCGCCGAGGCCGCCGATAACGGTGCCTTCCTCGACGGTGACGACAACCCCCGTCCGATCCGCCGCGGCCACGATTGCCGGAGCGTCGAGCGGCTTGAGGGTCGGGACGTGCAGGATGTGGGCTTGAATGCCCCGCGCCGCCAGCAGCTCTGCGGCGTCGACGACGCGCGGGGTCTCGGTTCCGGTGCTGATGAGCGTGACGTCGCCACCGTCGCGTACGACGACCGCTTTGCCTGGGGCGAAGGCGTACTTCTCGTCGAATAGCCTTTGGGTCGCATCGCGGACGAGCCGGATGTAGACCGGGCCGTCGTAACCCGCTGCCCATCGCAGAACCTGCTCGGCCTCGACGTCGTCGGCAGGCGCGATAGTGATCATCCCGGGCATCGCTCGCATGATCGACAGGTCGTCGACGATGAGGTGGGTCTTGCCCGTGACACCGGTGAAGAGGCCGGCGTAGCCGCCACAGATCTTCACGTTGAGGCCGGTCTGGGCGATCAGGACTCGGATCTGGTCCAGCGGGCGGACCACGGCGAACGCAACGAACGTGCTGACGAATGGCACGTAGCCAGTCGTGGCGAGCCCGGCTGCCACGCCGAGCATGTTCTGCTCGGCGATGCCCATCTGGAGGAAGCGCTCCGGGTGAGCCTTGTGAAAGATGTCCGCCTTGGTCGAGCTCGCGGTGTCGGCGTCGAGCATGACGATTCGCGGATCGGTGTTGGCCAGGTCGGTAACGGTCTGGCCGAAGACCTCGCGCAGCGCGCGGCCCATAGGCAGGGTCATGCCGCGCCTCCTACTGAAGTGGTGACTGGCTCGCCCAGTTCGGCCATCGCCGTGGTGAATTCGTCGGCGGTCATGACTCGGGTGTGCCACTGGTAGCGGCCTTCCATGAAGGAGACGCCACGCCCTTTGATCGTGTTGGCGATGATCGCGACCGGCCGGCCGTCGCCCACCGTGGCTGCCTCCAGCACCCGGACGACGGCCGCCATGTCGTGGCCGTCGACCTCGAGGACACGCCAGCCAAAAGCCGACCATCGGGCCACGAGCTCGCCCGGCCCCTCGGGCGACAAGCGCTCGTCCGGTCCGTTGCCGGGCCATCCGTACTGCTGCAGCTTGTTGTGGTCGACGATGACGATGAGGTTGTCGAGGTCGTAGCGGGGAGCCAGGAACGCGGCCTCCCAGACCTCTCCTTCCTGGCACTCGCCGTCGCCGAGCATGACGAACGTCCTGGAGTCGCGGCCGGCCATACGGGTTCCGAGGGCGATGCCGAGGCCTGCGGAGATTCCCATGCCGAGCGAGCCGGTCGACATGTCTAAGGCCGGCAGGCGCGTCATGTCGGGATGGCCTTGCAGCCTGGAACCGAACGAGTCGAACGTCAGGAGCTCCTCGATCGGGAAGTACCCGCGTACGGCCAAAGCCGCATACAGTCCGATCGACGAGTGCCCTTTGGAGAGGACGAAACGATCGCGATCGGGCCACTCCGGCTCGTCGGGGCGAACCCGCATCACGCGGAAGTAGAGGGCCGCCAGGATGTCGGCCGCGGATAGGGGCCCGCCCAGATGGCCCGCCTTGGCCTGGTTGACGCCGCGGATGATGCCCACGCGGATGCGCCGGGCGACTTCCTCGAGACGGCGGATCTCGGCGTCGTGCGTCGTCGTGCTCATGATCGGCCTTTCTCATACGAACCGGGCACGACCGGCGGAGTGAATATGCAGAGCAGTTCGAGCTGCTCGGGGCCGTCGCACTCGGTGGCGTGGAACGTTCCGGCCGGGATGAAGACCGCGACGCCGGGCTCGAGCTCGGCCGGGCCCGCGTCGCAGACGAGCCGACCGCGTCCCGACACGCAGTACACCGTCTCCTCCTCGGCGTTGTGGACGTGGCCTGTGGGCCGCGCGCCGGGTTCGTAGACGGAGACGCCCATCGAGAGGTGCGTGGTCGGCGCCGTCTGAGGGCCGATGTAGGAATGCCAGTTGCGACCGGGCATGGGCGTAATGGCTGTCTCAGTCCGGCTCATTCGCGTGAACATGGTTTCCTCGCTTCGTCGTGCAGCGGGTCCTCCGCCGTTCTGGCCGACCGGTATGGTCGGATTCTCAGTTAGCCCATGCCTGTCAGGCTCGACCGGCGGCGGCCTCGTCCGAGCGCCGACGACCGGACAGCCGGATGAGGTCTTCGTGGAGTTCGAACCAGACGTTGTGGTAGCTGTCGACGCGTACCGCCGCCACGAACCGCTGGTCGCCGTTGCGTGCGTTGGCGAGGGCGTGCTCCAGCCGGTCGCGGTAGCAGGCCATCCGCCACAGCGTGATTTCGAGCGGATTCAGCACGTCGACGACACCAACGTGCAGCGCGCCGAGCTGTTCGAGAATCGAGGCGTCGTATGCGGCGTCCGTGTGGTCGTTGAAGACCTGGTTGGCGACGTCGCGGATCTGCCAGGCGGTGACCAGGTTCTTCATCGTGGCGTCGAGCACGATGAATCTGTCCAGGGCAGCCACGCACGCTGCCTCGCCTCCGGCTCGCTCGCGGTCCGACGCGAACACGTCCAGGGCCTTGAGCTTGCCTTCGCCGGTCAGCCGGAAGGCGCCCGCAGAAACTTCCACCAGGCCGCCGGACACCAGGCCGTCCAGGAAGGGTCGGACCTGCTCGGCTGAGCTCGAGAGAGCGATCGCCAGGCTCTCCGGCGGAACGAGGCCCTTGATGAGTAGAGCCCGCACCACGTCGTCGGCCCCAAGCTCGGCTGGAGCCGGAGCCTCCGTCCTCGCCGGAGCCTGCGCTGGTGTTTCGACGTTCGGCTCGCTGACGGCCTCGCCGATGGGAATGTCTAGCTCCTTCGCCCAGGCCAGGAGAACGGCGGCCTCGGGCGCTACGGCGGTGCTGCCCCGGACTTCACCGGCGAAGACCTCGCCCGTGGACCCGTCGATCGTGATGGTCTCGCCGGCCCTGAAGTGCCGCCCGCGGATCGTTATGCCCCCGTCGCCGACCTCCATCTCGCCCGCGCCGACGACTGCCGGGATACCCAACTCGCGGGCCACGACCGCGGCGTGTGAAGTCGTGCCACCGGTGGAGGTCAGGATCCCCTGAGCCACTTTCATGCCATGGAAGTCGTCCGGACACGTCTCGGAACGTGCGAGGATCACCCTCTTGCCCGCCCCTGCCTCGACCTCGGCGGCGTCCGGGGATGTGACGATCTGACCGCAGGCGACTCCCGGCGACGCGGCTCTGCCGACCGTCAGCGCGGTCGAGTCGCCCTCGCGGCGGACGGCAACACGGGGTGGATTGGCCAGGTACTTCGCAGTACGTCCGACCGCTTCCGCCCTTGAAAGCGCGATATCCGGCGCTTCGGCCATGTCGATCGCGATCCGCAGCGCGGCGGCTGCCGATCGCTTGGCGTTGCGGGTCTGGAGCATGTACAGGCGGCCGCGCTCGATGGTGAACTCGAGGTCCTG
>CAZGUS010000072.1:0-12461 GCA_964529245.1 uncultured Anaerolineaceae bacterium | reverse complement strand
AGCGCCAGCGCGGGGAAGAAGGTCAGCGCGCCGACGATGACGATCACGCCGATCAGCAGCCCGACCCAGATCGGGCCCGTGGTCGGGAACGTGCCGAGAGACGGCGCCACGCGGCGTTTGGCGGCCATGGAGCCGGCGATGGCCAGGATCGGGACCGTCATGGCATACCGGCCGAGCATCATCGCGAAGGCCCCGGTGACGTTGTAGAAGAGCGTGTTGCCGGTGAGTCCGGCGAATGCGGAGCCGTTGTTGCCGGTCTGGCTCGAGAAGGCGTACAGGATCTCGCTGAAGCCGTGGGGGCCGCCGTTCAGCGGCCCGGCTTTGCCCGCGGTCGTGGCGGTCGCCACCGCCGTGAAGAACAGGATGCTGAAAGCTAAGAAGAGGACCACGAGCATGGCCATCTTCATTTCGTAGGCTTCGATCTTCTTGCCCAGGAACTCGGGCGTGCGGCCGACCATGAGCCCGGCTATGAAGACGGCGATGATGGCGAACACGAGGATGCCGTAGAGTCCGGCGCCCACGCCCCCCGGAGTGATCTCGCCGAGCTCGATGTTGAAGAGCGGCACCAGGCCGCCGATGGGCAGGAAGCTGTCGTGCATGGAGTCGACGGCGCCGGTGCTCGTGCCGGTTGTGACCGTCGCGAACAGGCCGCTGGTATCGGGCCCGAAGCGCGTCTCCTTGCCCTCCATGTTCCCTGCCGACTGGTTGACCTCCTGGGCGACCGCCGCCGGGATGGACGGGTTGGCACGCTCCTCGCTCGACATCGCGACGAGCGAGCCGGCCGAGAGGACGATGATCATGACCGCCAACAGAGCCCAGCCCTGCCGGACGTTGCCGGCCATGCGCCCGAAAGTGTTGGCAAGAGCGAACGGGATGATCAGGATCAGCAGCATCTCGACCCAGTTCGTGACCGTGGTCGGATTTTCGAACGGGTGGGCCGAGTTGGCGTTGAAGAATCCGCCGCCGTTGGTGCCGAGCTCCTTGATCGCCTCCTGAGAGGCGACCGGGCCCAGGGGGATGATCTGCAGCGCGCCCTGGAGGGTGTGGACCGTGGCCGAGCTCGCGAACGTCTGGATGACGCCCTGAGAGACGAGGAACAACGCCGCCAGGACCGAGATCGGCAGCAGGACGTACAGGATGCTGCGCGTCAGGTCGACCCAGAAGTTGCCGATCGTCGCGACCGAGTGCCGGACCAGGCCGCGGGTCAGGGCGACCGCGACCGCGATGCCCGACGCGGCGGAGGTGAAGTTGCGCACGGCCAGCCCTGCCATCTGGGTCAGGTAGGTCATGGTGTTCTCGCCGTAGTAGTTCTGCCAGTTCGTGTTGGTGTCGAAGCTGACAGACGTGTTGTAGGCCATGTCCGGCGCAACGGGACCGATGCCTGCGGTGCCGCCCTGGTTGAGCGGCAACGCACCCTGGAAGCGCTGCTGAAGGTAGAGCGCCAGGATGCAGACGAACGAGAAGAGGATCACCGAGACCGCATACGAGGTCCAGCGCTGCTCGACGGTCTCGTCGACGCCGAGAACCTTGTAGATGGCGCGCTCGACCGGTCGGACGACCGGCGAGAGGAAGACCCGTTCGCCTTCCATGACCTTGCGGACGTAGCCGCCGAGGGGCCTCGCCAGGAGGATCGCCACGACGAAGAGGCTGATGGCCTGGAGCAGGCCAGGCAGCGAGGGGATCATCTAGAACCTCTCCGCTCGCAGAAGAGTGAATAGAAGGTAGATGCCCAGGAAGAGGACGATCACCCCGCCGAGGAGGTCCTGGGCGTTCATCGAGCCAGCCTCTCGCACATCCAGATCAGCCCCAGGAAGAACAGCAAGCAGGCTGCCATCAGGGCGATCATCGCCAGGTCAAAGAGCATCGAATCCTCCCTGGGGGGCGGCGGAGTCATCCTCCGCGCCGCGGTGGCGCTCGACTATCTCGAGCAGGGTCGGCACGGCGAACGGCTTGGGCAGGAAGCCGGCGACGCCGAACTCGCGCAGGCGAGCCGGTGGGACGGACGTGGCGCTCACGACGTAGACCGGCGGCGACCCGGCGGCCCGCAGGCCGCCACCGCGGAGCAGGTCCCAGCCCGATGCGCCGGGCAGGTTGATGTCGAGCAGAACGACGGTGGGACGGAAGCCGGCGCGCAGGAGATCGTCGGCTTCCTCCGCGGAGCCCACCGCCCGGGCGTCGTGGCCTCGGGCACGAAGGTGCTTGATGACGATCCCGGCAAGACCGAGGTCGTCTTCGACGAAGAGGACCCGCGCCAGTTCAGCCATGCTTCGCGACCTCCGGGCCGTTCCCGTCGGGATCGGCGATGAGGCTGATGCGCAGGTCGCCGAGGTCATCCTCGGGCCAGAACGTGGCCTCGAGACGGATGCCCTCGCTCGCCGCCGCACCGGCCAGGCTGTTGGCCAGCGTCTGGGCGAAACGCAGGCCGGTGAGCGTGATCGTCGTTGCCACTCGACTGCGGACGAGCGCGATCGCGGACTCTACGTCGGCGACCTCGCTGGCGAGCCGGGCCTCGACGGCGCTCGCTTCGGTTCCCGTGCTTCCGGTCCTGTCCATGACCCCAGCATCGATCCCGGGGCCAAGAGGCCGGACCACGGCCGAGCCCGAAAGCGCTAAATACGGTCTAAACGACTCGACCCGGACGCGCCGCCGCGCGACCGTGGCTGCGGACGCGGTGCCGTCCGACGCCGGCCCGGTTCACTGCCGGCTCCGATGACGCCGGCAGGCTGAACCAGAAGCGAGTCATGCCGTCGCTCGATTCGGCGGCGACGCTCCCGCCGAACGATTCGACGAGCTGGCGAACGATGGCCAGTCCGATGCCCGCCCCGCCGCGCGCAGCGTCGCGGGACTTCTCGACGCGGTAGAAGCGCTCGAAGACGTGCCGTAGATCCTGCGCCGGGATCGCGGGCCCGGTATTGGCGACGGACACGACGATCCGGCCGTTCTCGCGCTCGCCGCGCAGCCAGACCGTGCCGCCCGATGGCGTATAGCGCACGGCGTTCTGGAGCAGGTTGCCGAGCACCTGGGCCATGGCGTCCGAATCGGCGCGAGCCGGGAGTGCCGACGGCGCCTCGACGTGGAAGGCCAGACCGGCATGGGCCATCGAAGGGGCCACGAGCTCGGCGGCGGCTCGGACCGCGGCGGCGACATCGATCTCGGAAAGCTCGATGGGGTAGACCGGCGAATCTCCCTCGGCCAGGACGTCGAGCGATCGCGACAGGCGGACAAGCCGTTCGGCCTCGTCCCAGAGGGACTCGAACGTCGCCCGGTCGGCCGGGATGACCTCGTCCCGGAGCGCTTCGAGGTAGCCCTGGAGATTGGTGAGCGGCGTCCTCAGCTCATGGGCCGCGTTGGCGATGAACTCGCGGCGCAGGCGCTCCTGCTCCTGGAGCGAGGCCGCCATCTCGTTGAACGAGTCCGCCAGTCCGGTCAACTCGTCGGGGCCGCGGCGCGGCACGCGAGCCTGGTAGTCGCCGCCGGCGATCTTGCGGGCCGCGCGGCCCACTTCGCGCAGCGGCCGGGCGATGCGCATCGCGAGGAACGCCGACAGGATGGCGCCGACGACGATGGCGACGACCAGCGCCATCACGACCACGCGGCCGACCGAGGCGTCGAACATCGCCTGCGAGGCGGCGGCCGGATGGCCATCGGCGGTCATCAGGTCGACGAAGGCACCGGCGCCGAGGCTGAGCGTGCCGATCGCCACGATTCCCACCGCGAGTGTCGCCACGAGGATCGCCGCGACCGCGATCCTGGTCCCGATGCCGCGCGACACACGAAGCGAGCGCAGCGGCCGCGGCAGCCGCGGCCTCACGCCGCGCCGGCGTCCGCGCGCGCCACTCGATACCCGACTCCACGCACCGTGGCGACATAGCGCGGCTGCTCGGCGTCGTCGTGGAGCTTCTCGCGCAGGCGCTTGACCAGGGCGTCGATGGTGCGGTCGAGGACGTAGGCCTCGCCGTCACCGTAGACAGAATCCATCAGCTGCTCGCGGGTCAGGACCCGTCCGTCCGCCTCGACCAGGGCCGCCAGGAGCCGGAACTCCAGCGCCGTCAGCTCGATCGGCCTGCCGGCGACCGTGGTCTCGTGGCGGTCGCGGTCCACGACCAGGTCGCCGAGCCTGATCGCGGGGCTCGCCGGAGTCGTGGCCGCCGGGCCGCCGGATCGGTCGAGGATGCGCTTGATCCTAACGACCAGCTCTGCCGGGGAGAAAGGCTTGGTCAGGTAGTCGTCGGCGCCCTCGGTCAGGCCGGCGATGCGGTCGGCCGTGGTGCCTCGAGCCGAGAGGACGACGATGGGCGTCCGATCGGTCCTGCGAACGGCCCGCACGATCGACAGGCCGTCGACCTCGGGCAGCATCAGATCGAGCACCACCAGGGCCGGCGCTTCGAGCGCGATGGCCGCGAGCGCCGACCGCCCGTCCGACGCCTCGGAGACTCGGAATCCCTCGCGCTCCAGGTAGGTTCGAACGAGGCGAACGATCTTGGCGTCGTCGTCGACGACCAGGATTGTCGGCTTGGGCTCGGCCATGCTCCGATCGTAGGCGTTCTCGTCCATTTCGTTCCTTAATGCGGAAAGCCGGGAGACGCGTTGCGCCTCCCGGCCCACCGCTCGAGACGCGCGTCAGGAGACGGCGATCCCGCTGGCGCTTGCCGGGAGAACCGGCGCGCCGGACACGGCCGTGAGCATCCCGCCCGCGCCGATCCAGTACCCGCCGACGACGTGAGCGCCGGCTTCGTTGACGTAGAGGAAGCGACCGTCGGAGCCGACCTGCAGGTCCAGCGGAGCGCTGCCGGGGCCGGTGTTGCCGGCGACGGACAGAGACAAATCGATGGTGCCGTTGGCGTGAACCATGAACGAGGAGATGGTGCCGCCGTGGGCATTGGAGTCGAAGGCCCACTTGCCGTTGGGCGAGACCGCGACCCAGCAGGCGGCGATGCCGCCGGTCGGGACGCTGGCGGAGATCACCGTGGCGCCCGCGGAGCCGAGCTTGTACGAGGAGAGCGTGCTGTTCGCAGCCTCTGAGATGATCGGATGGTTTCGATTGTCGAAGGCGAAGCCGTACGGCACGGGACCGGACGAAGCGGTGGTGACCGCCCAGCCGGCGAGCCCCATCGAGTCGACCTTGTAGGTGTCGATCATGTTCGTGGCTCGCTCGGTCACGACCAGGAAGCGGCCGCTGGTGCTGAACGCGACTTCGGCCGGATTCGTGGCGGCGCCGCTGAGGGGCCGGACCGAGCCGGCGATGCGGTGGAGCATCCCGCCGCCGATCCAGAAGCCGGCGATGTTGCCCGATCCGCCGGCGTCGAGGACATAGACGTAGCTGCCGTGCGCCGTCAGGCTGACCGGGTCGCTGCCCTGGGCGCCCGCCCTGTCGGTCAGGCCCAGGCGGCCGTCGGCGTCGACTCGGAAGGTGCTGATGTCGTTGCTCCCGGCGTTGACCGCCAGGAGCCACTTGCCGCCGCCGGCCAGGATGACTTCGCCCTGCGTGGCAAGGCCAGCGCCGGTTCCGAGGCCGTGGGTCGGATAGGTGCCCAGCCACGTCAGGGTGCCGTCGTTGGCGCGGGCGTAGGCCAGGATGGCGTTGCCGGTCGAGGCGTTCGTCTCGGTGTAGACGTAGCCGGCGGCGCCGGAGTGGGCGCTCGCCAGGCCCGGGAAGGCCAGCGCGAGGGCCGTGCCGAGGGCGGCGAGCCCGCCGATCAATCGTCCATGACTCATTGGTTGTTCCTCCGTGTCGCCCGGCTTTTGCCGGGCCACCTGGAAGGCTCCTCGACGTCCGTGACACTCCAATGACGGCGTGGCGACAGATCGATGACAGGCCGGCAATCGGCGAGAGCGGCCGAGAATCCGGGCGGCATGACAGAATGCCGCGGTGCAGATCACTTCCCGGCGTGGTGTCGCCGCGGTCGCCGTGGCCGCGTGCCTGGTCGTCGCGTTGCTCGCGAGCGGCTGGGCAGTCGCGCATCCGGGCGCGCCTGGGCCCTCGGCGGCGAGCCCGACTCCGAGCGCGTCGCTCGCAATCTCGCCCGTCGTCAGCCCGACGCCGAGCCCGACGCCGACACCGACGCCGACCGCCGCTCCGACGGGGACGCCGCCACCGGTCTACCCGGTGGTCGACAGCTGCGATCCGTCGGGCGTGCCGGGCGCCATCGCGGTGCCGGGGACGGGCAGCGGCAAGTCCGGGGCATTCACGCTCCACGTGCCGATTCTCGAGTACCACCGCATCGTGCCCGTCGCCGAGGCGGGCGATTCCCTGCCCGGCCTGGTGGTTCCGCCGACCAGATTCAGCGCCCAGCTCGATGCGCTCGAGAATGCCGGCTGGCACACCATCACCCTGGCGGCGTTGGCGGGCGACCTGGCGGCCCACACGAAGCCGCCCGCCAGGTCCTTCGTGATCACCATCGACGACGGCTGGGAAGACGGGTACACCTACGCCTGGCCGATCCTGGACCACCACGGCTACGTCGCGACGTACTTCGTCATCGCCGGCCGCATCGACAGGCCCGGCTTCCTCACCACCTCCGAGCTCCAGGCGCTGGTCGCCGCCGGCGACGAGATCGGCGACCACACCATGGAGCACGTCAGTCTGTCCCAGCAGAAGGGGACGCTCCTGACCTACGAGATCGATGCGGCCGCGGCGAGGATCGCCCAGGTCACCGGCGTCTGGCCCGAGTCACTGGCCTATCCATACGGCGGCGTGAACGCCCGGGCCGAGGCCGCAGTGGCCGCCTGCCGCGAGCTCCGGATAGCGGTGGTCGAAGAAGAGACCGCGCCAGAGAAGGCTGTCGCCGGTTCCTCGCCCGGCTCGACGGCGAAGCCGGTCGCCGTCAAGACGGCGCGGCCGAGGATGCTGGTCGCGGTCGAGACGTGGGCCAATCGCTTCGCCGTCCCGCGCGTCGAGGTCCAGCCGAGCATGACACCAACGAAGCTGGCGGACCTGCTGCCGGTCCTCGAGGCCGGCTGATCTCGCGGCCGGCTGGTCTGCGGGCCGCCGTGCGGTTTCGTTCAGCTCGGTCCCGGGGGCGGCATTTCGCCCGTCGAGTTGCCGGCCGCGACGCGGTAGCCGATGCCGGGCTCCGTCTCGATCAGGCCCTCCAGCGAAACGTCGGCGACGGCCGAGAGCTTGCGACGCAGGCGGTTGACGTAGACGTGGAGATAGGCGCTTTCCTCGGCGTAGGCCAGACCCCAGACCGCGCGCAGCAGCCGGGCCTTGGTCAGGACGCGGCCCTGGTTGGAGAGCAGAACCTTGAGCAGCTCGTACTCGCGCGGGGTGAGTCGCACCGGGGCACCCGCCACGTGCACTTCGCGGCGGACTTGATCGAGCGCGATCGGGCCGAGCCGGAGGCAGCCGTCGGCGTCGGCGTCGGGACCCCCGGCACGCCGGAGCACGGCCCGGATCCGGGCGTTCAGCTCGTCGGTGGCGAAGGGCTTGGTGAGGTAGTCGTCGGCCCCGGCTTCGAGACCGGCGATCTTGTCGCGTTCGTCGCCGCGGGCCGAGAGGATGATGATCGGCGTCGTGGCCTCGCGGCGGATGCGCCTGATGACGTCGACGCCGTCGAGGTCAGGCAGCCCGAGGTCCAGCAGGACCAGGTCGGCCCGGTGGGCGTCCCAGAGCCGCATCGCGTCCCCGGCAGTGGCCGCCTCGTAGACGTCGTAGCCGCGCCGGCCCAGGTATTCCGCCAGAGTGCGGCGCGAGCCGTCCTCGTCTTCGACCAGGAGAAGGGCCGGTCCGCTCATGACGCCTGCCCGGGTGCCTGGGCAGCGGCAGCGGCGTCGGTCGTGGCCGTTGCCTCCGGCGTGGCAGCTGCCTCGGGCGTGGCCGTCGCCTCGGGCGTGGCCGTCGCATCGGCCGCCGGCCTGGGGACGCGCGCGGACCGGAGCCGGACGTCCACTCGCAGGCCTCCCAGTTCGCTGCGGCAGGCCGCGACCTCCCCGTCCATTGCCCGGGTCAGACCTTCGACAACCGTCAGGCCGATGCCCATTCCTCGACGCTGCGCTTCGCCCGGGGCCCCGGCCTGATAGAACTTCTCGAACAGGTGCGGCAGCGCCGCGTCCGGCACGCCGTGCCCATCGTCCTCGACACTGACCTGGACGCGCCCGTCCGGAAGCTCGGCGCCGCGCACCCTGATCGAGTTGCCTCCGTACCGGATGGCGTTCTCGATGAGGTTGCCCACGACCTGGCCCAGGTACAGCTCATCCGCCAGCGCGGGCGCGAGCGGATCGGGGAGCTCTATCGCGACGCGTTTGTCGGGAGTCGCGCGCGCGCGCCGGACCGCCTGGCGGATGACGTCCTCGAGGTCGCACGGCTCCAGCTCCGGCTTGAGGGCGCCGCCTTCGATCCGACTCAAATCGAGCAGGTTGCGCACGAGCCGGCCCATCCGTTCGGCTTCCGCGTCGATCGCCTGGAACGCCTCCCGGTGGTCTTCCTCGGACCACTTCACCGACTCGTCGAGCATGCTTCCGGCGGCGGCCCGGATCGTCGCAAGAGGCGTCCGCAGGTCGTGCGAGACCGAATCGAGGAGGGCCGTCTTGAGCGCGTCGCTCTGGCGGGCGATCTCGGCGCTGGTGGCTTCCTGCGTCAGCCTGTCGCGGACGACGGCCTGGCCGTGCTGGTCGGCGGCCGCCGACAGGATCCTGGTCTCGGCCCTGTCGGGCTCGAGCTCGTTGCGCGCGCGGAGCGCCCACAGCGAACCCAGCGTTTCGCCGGCCACCTCGATCCGGACCCGGTGCAGCGCGGCGCGCGGCGCGCGCCGCGCACTCCCCGTCGCCACGTGGGCCCTGATCCAGCGCATCTGGCCGTCCGGCCGGCGCTGCAAGACCACCTGCCAGCCCGGACTGGGGAGCGGCTCCGACGCGGCCGTGTCGGCGAGCGTCCGCTCCTCCGCCTGGTTCGCGCCCAGGCTCACCCAGACGCGGTCCATGGCCGTGATCATCTCCAGCCGCGTCACCACGGCCGGGGCTGCCTCTGCCACGGTGCGGGTGGCGGCCAGGACTCCGGTGATGTCGTGGAGCGCCTCGGCCTCGCGCGCCCGGTCTGCCGCCTCGCGCGCCCGATCGGCCTGGAGTGCCGCCAGGCGACCGATGACGGTGGCGACGGCCAGCAGGAGGAGCAGGTTCAGCCACTCGTCGGGGCTGTTTATCGTGAGCGTGTAGAGCGGCTGGACGAACAGGAAGTCGTACATGAGGAATGCCGCCACCGACGTGACCATCGCGGGGACGGTCCCGTAGCGCATGCCCACGGCGAGGACCGCGAGCAGGTAGACGGGCGCCGGGTAGGTCACGTGGATGCCGGCGCGCAGGAGGGCGATGGTCAGGGTCGAAGCCCCCAGCGCCCCAAGCGCCAGCGCCACCACCCCGACCGCGTCCGATCTCCTCGGAAGTCTCACGCTCAAAAGGTCCATCACCGGGATCGTAGACCCAACGGCGGCGGCCGGGGCCGTTTTCGGCCGCTGTGTTGAGCGCTTGTTGAGCGGCGCGGGGGCTCGCGAAGGGCCGGCCTCGTGGCATCGCCGCCTAAGTTGAGCGTGTGACATTCACAGACGGCGTGTTGAGACTGGTTCGGGCTGGAACCCGGGTCGATCCGGAAGGCGGACGGGCCGCGGCCCGGTCTTCCGGCTACCCGGATTCCGACGCTTCCGACGCTTCCGGCGACGACGCCACGGGACTGCTGCGGGTGGCGGCCCTCGAATCGCCGATCTCGATGTCCGCGGCAACGGCACAGACCGATGCCCCAGACGACCGCGCGTCCGTCGGGCCGCTCACCGAAGCCGACACTCCGGGCTCCGCGGTCGAGCCGTCTATGCTCGAGCCCGGCTTTGCCGACATCGAGGCCGCAGTAGCCCTGGTCGAAACGGGGCTGGCGTCGCGAGTCGTGCTCAGCGGCTTCCCGTCCTGGCCGGGCCTCCTCTGGCAGGCCTACCAGCTCGCGGAATCGGCCAACGTGCTCATCCTCCCGACCGTCGTCCGTCCCGGCGGCCGTGTCGATATCGTTATCGCGAGGGACAATCGCACAGATGGCTGACCAACAACAATTGCGTGGCCGGAAGCTGGGAGACCGCCGCGTCGTCGTTGATCGACCCCATGCCCGCTACTTCCGCTACATCGCGCCCGGCGTCCTCGAGGCCAAGCTCGAGGCGCAGGCGCCGCGAACGGCATATCAGCGCCGCATGGCCGTGTTGCGAGCCGTGCTCTTCGGGCGGCCGCTCTCGTCCGCGGAGGAGCTGGCCGAGCGGCTGCCCAAGTGGAAGGCCCTGCCGGTCTTTTCGTCGGACGTGATGTCGTCGGTCGCGTACGCGACCGGGGCGATGATGCTCATTCTCGCCGGCGCCGGGACGGTGAACTACCAGTACGTCATGGGCCTGTCGGTCGTGGTCGTGGCGCTGCTGGTGATCGTGACCTTCAGCTATCGCCAGACGATTCGGGCCTATCCCAACGGCGGCGGCAGCTACATCGTCGCCCATGCCAATCTCGGGGTGCTCGCCGGCCTGATCGCCGCCGGATCGCTTCTCACGGACTACGTCCTGACGGTGTCGGTCAGCGTGTCGTCCGGCGTCCAGGCGCTCTACTCGGCCTTCCCCGGAATCTACGAGTGGCGAGTCCACCTGATCGCGCTGTCGATCATCCTGGTGATGATCGTCAACCTGCGCGGTCTGCGAGAGAGCGGCACGCTCTTCGCCAGCCCCACGTACATCTTCATCGGCTCGATGCTGCTGCTGATCGGGGTCGGCGTGATCGAGTCGATCACCGGCCATCTCCATCAAGTCGCGGACGTCGCGCCGCTGACCGGCCTGGCCACCGAGAACATGGGCGTCTTCCTGCTCTGCAAGGCCTTCGCCGACGGCTGCTCGGCCATGACCGGAACCGAAGCGGTGGCCAACGGCGTGCCCGCCTTCAAGCCGCCGGAATGGAAGAACGCCCAGCAGACCATGATCATCATGGCGACGCTGCTCGGGATCATGTTCCTCGGGACGAGCTACCTGGCCATCAACATGGGTGCCCATCCGGCGGGGTTCCAGGCAACGGGGGAGACCGTCCTCTCGCAGATCGGCCGGACGATCTTCGGCCCCGGTCCGATGTACTACGTCCTTCAATTCGCGACGATGGGCATCCTCATCCTCGCCGCCAACACGAGCTTCGCCGACTTCCCCCGCCTGTCGTCGATCCTGGCCCGCGACGGCTTCTTCCCGCGCCAGTTCGCGCTCCGCGGCGAGCGCCTGGCCTTCAACTCGGGGATCGTCGCCCTGTCCCTGGCGTCGATCGGGCTGTGCGTGGCGTTCCAGGGCTCCACCGATCGCCTGATCGGGCTGTACGCCATCGGCGTGTTCACGTCGTTCACGCTGTCGCAGTCGGGCATGGTCCGCCACTGGTTCTCCGAGCGCGGGTCGGGCTGGCGGCGCAGCGCCCTGATCAACGGCATCGGCGCGGTCGTGACGGGCATCGTCGTAGGCGTCATCGCCGTCTCGAAGTTCGATCAGGGCGTCTGGATGATCATCATCGTCGTCCCGATCCTGGTCCTGCTTATGCTCTTCATAAAGCACGAATACGCCCTGGAGGGCGTCGGCCTGGAGGTCCAGCCGGATGTCGTCTTCGGGCCGCCCCACCGCCGCCAGAGAGTGGTCGTCGCCGCCCAGGCCATGAGCCGCGACGTCGTCCAGGCCGTCAAGGTCGGCGAGACGATGGGTGAGGAAGTGCAGCTCGTCCACGTGACCCTGGATCCAGGGGAAGGCGAGCGTTTCCGCGAGCGCGTGGAGCGCCAGCTGCCGGGCGTTCGGGTGGTCCTGGTCGAGTCGCCCTATCGAGCCCTCGTGCGGCCGTTCGTGCGGTACCTCGAGGTCTCCCAATCCGAGGATCCGAGCCGGCTCACGATCGTCCTTCTGCCCGAGCACCTGCCCCGCCACTGGTGGGACCGGCTGCTGTACAACCAGAACAGCCACCGCATCAGGGCCGCCCTGGTGGGCCGCAAGGACTTCGTCGTTCTGGACACGCCGTACCGGCGAGAGGCCTAGCCCGACCGGCCCTCTGCGCGGCGGCCCGAGGGCGCGTCAGACCTCGATCATGCTCCCCGGTGTCGCGACCTCGATCGCCCCGCGGAAGACCTCGCCGGCGCGCTCGACGGCCTCTTCGGGCTCCAGGCCCGGGGCCAGGTGCGTGAGCACCAGCCTCGCCACGCCGGCATGCTGGGCGGTCAGGCCGGCATCCTCGGGCGAGAGGTGGACCGACGGGATCTCGATCAGGTCCGTCCCCACTTCGGCGACCAGCACCCGGGCACCCTTGGCGAGGGTGACGAGGTTGTCGCACGGCCCGGTGTCGCCGCTGTAGGCCAGCCGATGGTCGCCCAGCCGAGCCGTCAGCCCGAAAGCCGGGACGCCGTGCTCGACGGCGCGGTCCTGGATTCGCAGGTCGCCGATCTCGGCGATGCCGCGATCCTTGAGCTCCACCACCTGGAAGAAGGAGCTCATGTGGTG
>CAZGUS010000071.1:0-12783 GCA_964529245.1 uncultured Anaerolineaceae bacterium | reverse complement strand
AGACGCCGCACGGGTTCATCTGCGCCAACGGCGGCGTCGACGCGTCCAACGTCGGCCCCGACAGCGGCTCGATCGTGACCCTGCTGCCGGTCGATCCCGACGCTTCGGCCGACCGGATCCGGGCCGCCGTCCGCGCCGCCTTCGGGGTCGACGTCCCTGTCATCGTCTCCGACAGCTTCGGGCGGCCGTGGCGATGGGGCATCATGGACGTGGCCATCGGGGTGAGCGGCATGCGCCCGATCGACGACATGCGTGGAACGCCGGACGCGGACGGCCGCGTCATGAAGAGCACGATCCGGGCCACCGCCGACGAGATCGCCACGGCCGCCGAGCTGGCATTCGGCAAGACGACGCGGCGGCCGGCGGCGCTGGTCCGCGGCGCCGGACCGACGAGGGGCGAGGGCCGCATCGCCGAAGTCCTGATGGCGCACGAGTTCGACCTGTTCCCATGACCGGGGCGCGCGGATCGGGCGGTCCGGCGGAGGCCGGCCGGGCGGCGGAGGCGGGCGATGTGGCGGCCGGCCGGGCGGCGGCAGGCGGCGTGGAAGCGAGCCGGGCGGCGGAGCCGAGCCGGGCGGCGGAGCCGAGTCGCGCGACGGAACCGAGTCGGGCCTTCGGCACCGCCGTCGCGCGCTTTCCGCTCCCCTCGCCGATCGACCTGCCGCGCACGCTCGCGCCACTGGGCCACGGCCGCGACGACCCGACCATCAGATTCGCGCGGGACGGGATATGGATCGCCCGCGCCACGGCCGCCGGACCGGCCACTCTGAGGCTGGCGGCCGAGCCGGGCGAGCTGGTCGCCGAGGCATGGGGTCCCGGCGCGCAGCTCGCCGTCGAAGCCGCGCCGGGGCTGGCCGGGCTGCTCGACGACCCGCTCGCGCTGGTGCCGCAACATCCCGTGATCCGCGACCTTGCCCGCCGCTTCGCCGCCCTCCGGCTGCCGCGAACGGGCCAGCTGCTGGCGGCGCTGATCCCCGCCGTGACCGAGCAGAAGGTGACCGCGACCGAGGCGCACGCCGCATACGGCGCCCTCGTCCGCCGTCTCGGCAGGGCGGCTCCGGGGCCGGTGGCGCTGCTCCTGCCGCCGGACGCCGCGGACCTGACGGCGCTCCTCTACTTCGAGTTCCATCCTCTCGGGCTGGAGCGCCGGCGTGCCGAGCTGCTCCGCCGGATAGGCCGCGAGGGGCCGCGGATCGAATCCTGGACGGCCCTCGAACCGGCCGAAGCTCGGGCCCGGGTGCAGACCATCGACGGCATCGGCCCGTGGACAGCGGCGGAGGCGACCCGCCTCGCGTTCGGCGACCCCGATGCCGTCAGCCTCGGCGACGCCCACATCCCGGACATGGTCTCGTGGGCGCTGGCGGGCGAACCCCGCGCCGACGACCGCCGCATGCTCGAGCTGCTGGCGCCCTATGCCGGCCAGCGCGCTCGCGTGGTTCGCCTGCTGGAGATCTCCGGGATCAAGATCCCTCGCTACGGACCGCGGTTCTCGCCTCGCCGGATCGCCGGGATCTAGCGCGGCCGGAGCGCGCCGGCGAGCGGCCGAAGCACGGCGCGGCCGGGCGGCCGGACGGCCGCAAACGGCCTCGGTGCTAACCTGACACCGTTGCCAACAGTGCCCGCCGGACGGCGCGCCGGCACACTCGAACGCCTTCGGAGGCCCGCCGTGAAGATCGGTCTGCAGATATCCTCGTTCACCTGGCCCGGCGGCGACGCGGCCATCGGCCCGACTCTCGCTCGCATAGCCGAGACTGCCGACGGCGCAGGCTTCGACTCGCTCTGGGTGATGGACCACTTCTACCAGATCCGAGGCGTCGGCAAGCCGGAGGAGCCGATGCTCGAAGGCTGGACCACGCTCGGCTACATGGCCGCCCACTCGAAGAAGGCCACGCTCGGGCTGATGGTGGGCGGCATCCACTACCGTCAGGCCGCCCTGTGGGCCAAGGCCGCGACCACGCTGGACGTCCTGAGCGGCGGCCGCGGCTACCTCGGCATCGGGGCCGCGTGGAACGAGCAGGAGAGCCAGGGGCTGGGCTTCCCGATGCCGCCTCTCGGCGTCCGTTTCGAGATGCTCGAGGAAACGCTCCAGATCTGCCACGAGATGTGGAAGGGCGAACACGGGTCCGAGGCCGCGTTCGAGGGCAAGCACTACCGAGCCGGCAGGCTGCTCAACTCGCCCCAGGCGATCAGCAAGCCCCATCCCCGGATCCTCATCGGCGGCGGGGGCGAGCAGAAGACCCTTCGCCTGGTCGCGAAGTACGCCGACGCCTGCAACATCTTCGGCGGGCCGGATCAGCTGAAGCACAAGTTCGAGGTCCTGCGCGAGCGCTGCGCCGAAGCCGGCCGGCCGTTCGCGGAGATCGAGCGGACGAACCTGCAGACGGTCGACCTGAGCCGCGAAAGCCCGGCCCAGGTGGTCGATCGGTTCGGCGCGCTCGCGCAAGTGGGCGTCCAGCACGTCATCTTCGGTCTGGCGAACGTCTCGGACGTGCGCACCATCGAGACGCTCGGCCGAGAGGTGCTGCCGCAGGTGCACGCCCTGGAGCCGAAGGCGATCTGAGGTGCCGATCCTGCTTCGACGAGCCGTGGCCGTCTTCCTGCCGCTGGCCGTGCTGGCCACCCTCACCTGCGGTCTCGTCTACGCCGAGGTTCAGCAGGATCAGCGCAGCGGCGCCAACGACCCCCAGTTCCAGGTGGCCGAGGATGCCGTCGCCGCGCTGAACGCCGGCGCGAAGCCCGAGGCTGTGGTCGACTCCAGCCGGACCATCGACCCGTCGAGCAGCCTGGCCACGTTCGTCATCGTCTTCGACGCGAACCATTCGGTGCTCGCCACGAACGCCGCGCTCGACGGCGCCCAGCCCGCGCCCCCGGCCGGCGTCCTGGATGCCGCCGTGCCCGGCTCGCCCAACGCAGTCACGTGGCAGCCGAGCAGCGGCGTCCGCATCGCGACCGTCGTCGTGGCCTGGAAGGGCGGCACGGTCCTGGCCGGCCGGTCGCTGAGCCGGGTGGAGCAACGGGAGTTCAACGCGGGACTCATCGCGGGCGCCGCGTGGCTGGCGATGCTGGTCGCGCTTGCCGCCGCGTCGGTCGGCGGCGCGTGGCTGTGGCCCAAGGCGCCCGCCGCATGACCGGCCCGGTTCGGCCCGTAGCGCGAACCGCATACTCCCCAGGAGTATCGCCCTGGTGCTAGGATGAGGGCATGAGCGACGACGCGACCACCAAGACAAACCGCCCGTTCGGCGGCATCAGCCTGAACTTCATCCCGGCCGCCGGCGACGCCGACGCGCCCGCGACCCAGAGCGTCGCGGCCGCGGGCGGCAAGCCGGTAGAGGCGCGCGTCGTCATCGTCGGATCGGGGCCGGCCGGCCTCACGGCCGCGATCTACACCGCCCGCGCCAACCTGCAGCCGGTCGTGATCGGCGGCCTCGGGGCGGGCGGCCAGCTCATGATCACCAGCGACGTCGAGAACTACCCCGGCTTCCCGGACGGAGTCCAGGGCCCGGAGCTGATGGCCCTGTTCCGCAAGCAGGCCGAGCGTTTCGGAGCGCGAATCTTCGACACGGACGTGGATCGGGTCGACCTGGCGAGCCGGCCCTTCCGGCTGTGGTCGGCCGGCGTCGAATACCGCGCCCAGGCGGTCATCGTCGCCACCGGCGCCGAGGCGATCTGGCTCGGCATCGAGAGCGAGACTCGCCTGCGCGGTCGCGGCGTGAGCGCCTGCGCCACGTGCGACGGGTTCTTCTTCCGCGACAAGGAGGTCGGCGTCGTGGGCGGCGGCGACAGCGCCCTCGAAGAGGCCCTGTTCCTGACCCGCTTTGCCAGCAAGGTCCATCTGATCCACCGCCGCGACGCCTTCCGCGGCAGCAAGATCATGGCCGCCCGAGCGGCTTCCAACCCCAAGATCGAAATGCACCTGAATCGCACGATCGAAGAGGTCCTCGGGTCGGACCACGTCGAGGCGCTCCGGCTGGGCAAGACCGACGAGCCGGGCGAGGTGCGTCTGCCGGTCCAGGGGTTGTTCGTCGCCATCGGCCACCGCCCGAACGTGGCAGTGTTTCGAGACTGGCTCGAGACGGACGAAAGGGGCTACCTCAAGACCGAGGGCGCCACTACCGCCTCGAGCATCGACGGCGTCTTCGTTGCCGGCGACGTGGACGACCACCGCTATCGCCAGGCCGTGACCGCCGCCGGCGAAGGCTGCCGGGCGGCCATCGACGTGGAGCGTTGGCTGGAGGCCGAGGAAGCGCATGCCGCGAGTGGAGCGCAGGACGCGAAGACTGAGACCGCGGGCGCCGTCGGCGCCCGATAACGGCCCGATCCACGGCCGGAAACCGGAGCCGACACGGAAGATCTGAACGGACCGATCGAGGGGCGGGTAAGGCTCGCGCGGCCGTACTTCCGGATAGCTCTGGTCGCGATCGCGGCGGCCGCCCTCATCGGCGCCGGCTACTTCGGCCCGCATCCCGCGCCGCAGCCCGCCCCTTCCGCAAGCCCGACGAATCTCGCCGATGGCTCCGCGCTCGCGTCATCGGGATCTCCCGGTCCCACGACCGATCCGCTGGCCGGGCTGACGAAGGTCGACCTCCATCCGGGCCAGGTCGAGGAGACGCCGCTTCCCGGCCAGATCTCCAGCCAATCGATGGCGGTCGTCGGGACGACTCTCTATTTCATCGTCGATGGCAACCGCATCCTTTCGACCGCCGTCGGCGGGAACGGGTCCCGCCGGGCTCTCGCCCAGGTGCCGGCCTGCCAGGGCATCAGCCAGCTGGCCGCGGCCGGCCACGAGCTGGCCTACGTGGTGACTTCGCCGGGCGGTCCAACCTCCGAGGTGGCCGAGTGCAGTGGCGCAGGCCTGGTTTCGTGGAGCGTCTGGCTTCTGGATCTCGACGGTGGCATCCCGGTTCAGGTCGCCCAGGGCGTCCGGCCGCCGAGCACCATGGACGTCTCCGAGTTCCCGATCCACCTGGCCCTGACCGAGTCGGGATACGCCTTCGACCGGCCGCCCACGTCCGACGGCGCGGGGCCGGGCGAGACGATCGAGGTCCATGCCCTCGACGGCACGCTGCTCTGGACCAGCCGCACCACCGAGTCCGTGGCCGATGTGATGCTCGGCGGGGGCACGCTCGCAATCCTGACCAACGCGATACCCCTGGTCGCGGGCGCGGACAACCTGTACACCTCGACCGCGGCCCATCCGGATCCGGCGCCGGTCGACCAGCCGGCGAGTTCGGCATACCTGTCCCCCGACGGGTTGCACCTCACCTGGGACGTCGCCTACCAGGGTCCGTGGCCGAACCCCAATCCGGCGGTCGGGGTCGCGATCGAGACGGTCGCGTCGGGCGTCGAGAACCCGGTCGTGACTTTGACCGACCTCTCTGAAGCCGCCCCTCTTCGCCCGACAGTCTCGTCCACCGCCGGCCGTTTGCTCGTGACCTGGTTCGCCACGGGGCCGGACGGAGCTGTCTATCCGGCACTCCGGTACGCGACGGGCGGCGACGGAGCGTTTCTGCCGAGCCTCCAGGAGCCCATCTGGATGGACGTCCAGGGCGGCAAGCTGTTCTGGGTCGCCGAGAGCGCCGACGGCTGGTCGAAGGTGGCATTCGCGATCGATCTGGCAAGCCTGGGACTGCGCTGATCCGGCGGCGCGCGCGAACCGCGATCGTCCGTGCCCGCCGCGGCACCGATCGGCCGCTCCTGGTAGGGTCAGGTCCTCAAGCAGGAGCAGCGATGCCATTCTCCGGCGGCGACCCTGAAGGGCTCGCCCAATCAATCCGGCGGGGGCTCGCCGGCCGTGTTCCGAGGACAGGCCGATGAGCATGCGCCGGGGCATGGGCGGCGGCGGGGGCGGAGGCTGGGGTCTCATGCGCTCGTTCCGCCGGGACGAGTCGGTCACCTCACAGAAGCTCTCGCCCGGCATCCTGCGGCGGATCGCCCGGTTCGCCAGGCCGTATCGGCGGATGCTGGCCGTGTTCCTGGTGTTGATCATCGCGGACGCGCTGCTCAGCGCCGCGAACCCGCTCATCTACAGGGCCATCATCGACGACGGCATCCTGCCCCACGACTCGGGCGTGGTGGTCCGGCTGGCCCTCCTGCTGGCCGTGCTGGCACTGTCCGACGTGGTCCTGTCCCTGTGGCAGCGGTGGATCTCCGCACGGGTCGGCGAGAGCTTGATCTTCGACATGAGGACCCAGGTCTTCGCCCATTTCCAGCGCATGCCGATCGCCTTCTTCACCCGGACCCAGACCGGCGCCCTGGTCAGCCGCCTCAACAACGACGTGCTCGACGCTCAGCAGGCGTTCACCGACACGTTCTCGTCGGTTGTCGGCAACGTCATCACCGTGGCCATCACTCTCACGGCCATGCTGCTGCTGTCCTGGCCGATCACGCTCGTCGCGCTGGCCTTGCTGCCGATCATCCTGCTGCCGGCCCGCTGGGTCGGCCGCCGCATCCAGGCCCTCACCCGCGAGAGCTACAACCTCAACGCCAAGATGATCTCGATGATGACCGAGCGCTTCAACGTGGCCGGCGCGCTGCTGGTGAAGCTCTTCGGTGAACCAATGCGGGAGATCCACAGCTTCGAGGAGAAGGCCGGCCGGGTGCGCGACATCGGCGTGACCCAGGCGATGTACACGCGCGTCTTCATGGCCGCGATCCTGCTCACGGCATCGCTGGCGACGGCCCTGGTCTACGGCTGGGGCGGCGTGCTCGCCGCCAACGGCGCACTCCAGGTCGGCACGGTGGTCGCGCTGACGGCGTACCTGAACCGCCTCTACGGCCCCCTGACCGCCCTATCGAACGTCCAGGTGGACATCATGACGGCGCTGGTCAGCTTCGACCGCGTCTTCGAAGTCCTCGACCTCGAGCCGATGGTCGCCGAAAAGCCGGACGCCGTCGCCATCCCGACCGGCCCGGCCACCATCGAGTTCGACCATGTCGACTTCAGCTATCCGCGGGCCGAGGAAGTCTCGCTGGCGTCGCTGGAGTCGGTCGCGGTGCTCGATCAGGCGCCTTCGCAGCAGGTCCTGTTCGGCGTCTCGTTCACGGCCCTGCCCGGTCAGCTCGTGGCGCTCGTCGGGCCCTCCGGCGGCGGCAAGACCACGATCAGCCACCTCATCCCGCGCCTGTACGACGTTCGCGCCGGCGCCATCCGGATCGACGGCGTGGACCTGCGCGACGCGACGATGGACTCGATCCGGCGCGAGGTCGGCGTCGTGACCCAGGATGCCCACCTGTTCCACGACTCGATCCGGGCCAACCTGCTCTACGCCAGGCCGGAGGCCTCCGACGAGGAGCTCAACGAGGCGCTCGTGGCCGCGCAGATCATGCCCCTGGTCGAGTCGCTGCCGGCCGGCCTCGACACAGTGGTCGGCGACCGCGGCTACCGCCTCTCCGGCGGCGAGAAGCAGCGCATCGCCATCGCCCGGCTGCTGCTCAAGGCGCCCGACGTCGTGGTCCTGGACGAGGCGACGGCCCACCTCGACTCGGAGTCGGAGCTGGCCGTCCAGCTGGCCCTCAAGACGGCACTCGCCGGGCGGACTTCGGTCGTCATCGCCCACCGCCTCTCGACGGTCAGGGAGGCCGACCAAATCCTGGTGGTCGTCGAAGGCCGCATAGTCGAACGCGGCACGCACACCAACCTGCTGGCCGCCGGAGGCGTGTATGCCGAACTCTACGAAACGCAATTCGCCCGGCAGGGCGCAGTCGAGCCCGTCGAGTCGGGCACGCCGCTCGCGGCCGGCTGAGCAGGGAGGAGATCGTCGAATTGGGTGAGAAACGAGTCAGCCTCCGCCACGAGGGCGGTCTTCGGTTCGTTGCCGCGACCGGCTCCGGACACGACGTGGTCATCGACAATTCCACCGGCGACACCGGGCCGCGCCCGACCGAGCTGGTGCTGGCTGCCATCGCCGGCTGCACGGCCATGGACGTGGTCGAGATCCTGGCCAAGAAGCGCCAGGTCGTCACCCGCTACGCCACCGAGGTGAGCGGCGTGCAGCGCGAGACCGCGCCAAATGTCTTCACCGAGATCACCATCCTGCACGTCGTCGAGGGGGACGTCGAGACGGAGGCGGTGCGGCGCTCGATCGAGCTGTCGGCCACGAAGTACTGCACGGTGAGCGCCCAGATAGCCTCTGGTGTCGCCCGCATAAGCCACCGCTACCTCATCCGGCGGCCCGACGGGGCGGCCAACGGCGCCGCCGAGGAAGATGGCGAAGTCGTCGTCACCGGGCCGAACAAGGACGTTCTGGCGATCTGACCGGCGGCCGTCATCGACCCGCACGGGGGCGACGGCCGGGCGCGGGTTGTTATGATCGCGCCGCCGGCGCGGCCTCTCTGGACCGCGGGTTCCGGCTCGGGCGCCCGCCACCGGCGACCCGGGAGCGCACCCAGCGGGAGGGTCGGTGTCCCAGCCAGCCTCGGCGACGCAGGATCCGGCGCCGCAGTCCCGACCCGCGAAGACCTGGCGCATCTGGGGCGTGGACTTCGACGCCCGGATGGTCCAGGCCATCACGGCCGCCATGCTCGTCCTGCTGGTCGCGTACGACAACAACTACGGCCAGCCGGAGTACGCCCACCTGGTGCTCGAGGCCTTCGTCCCGCTGGCCGTGATCGTGCTCGTCTGGCGCGAGAGTCCGCGCCGTTACGGCATGGCTCTGGGCGACTGGCGGCTCGGGCTGCCGGTGACCCTGGCCGGCATCGTCATCATGGCCGTCGCCATCGCGATCCTGGGTCAGATGCCGGACTTCCGTGTCTACTACTCAATCCTCGCGGGGCAGCGGCCGGCCTGGCGGATAGTCCTGGACGCGGGCGTAGACATGTTCGCCTGGGAGTTCTTCTTCCGAGGCTGGTTGCTCGGAGCATTCAGGCCCAGGTACGGCACCGACGCCATCTGGCTGCAGATGATCCCGTTCGCCCTGATGCACGTCTGGAAGCCCGAACTGGAAGTCCTCTCGACGATCGTCGGCGGCGTCTTCTTCGGCATCCTGGCGTGGCGGACCCGATCGTTCGTCTACGGCTGGCTGCTGCACTGGTTCATGATCGCGGGCATCATCCTGGTCGCCGCGGGCTACGTCTGAGCCGCCGGTCCTGATCGCCGACCCGGCTTGCATGACTATTCATCGGACCGTATACTCATGCGACCATGACGACTACCCGACCCACGCCCGACGGCGCCGCCGCGACCAATCCGGGCTCGAGCGCCGCGTCCGACACCGCGCCTGGTCCGGAGCGCAGCCTCGGACCGCGCGCGGCTCGCACGCGCCAGGGCGGCCGGACCATCACGGTCGGCGTCGTGGGCGCGACCGGCTACGCGGGCGGAGAGCTGGTCCGGCTGCTGCTGAACCACCCCCGCGTCCGGCTTGCCGGCCTGTACGGCCGAAACCGCGACAACGTGCCGATCGCCGAGTCGCATCCGCATCTCGCGGCCACGGGCCTCGTCATCGACCGGGCGATCCCCGAGGCGGACGCCGTGTTCACGGCTCTGCCACACGGCGTGGCCGCCGAGATGGCCGCCGAAATCGTGGCCCGCGGATCGGCGCTCCTGGACGTGGGGCCGGACTTCCGCCTCCACGATCCGGCGGATTACCCGCTCTGGTACAAGTTCGATCACCCGGCCCCCGAGCTTCTCGCTCGTGCCGTGTACGGTCTGCCGGAGCTGCACCGCGAGGAGATGCGCCGGGCCGCCGACGAGGCCACGACCGTCATCGGGCTGCCCGGGTGCTATCCCACCGCGACGATCCTGACCCTCGCGCCGCTGGCGAGGGCCGGGCTGATCGGCGATCTCGCCGTCGACGCCAAGAGCGGCGTCTCCGGCGCCGGCCGCGAGCCCAAGCCCGATCTGCTTTTCTCCGAAGTCAACGAAAGCGTCAAGGCCTACGGCGTCTTCACTCATCGCCACACGGCCGAGATGGAGCAGGAGCTGCAGCAGCAGGGCGAGCGCGGGGCGCTTGCCAGCCGCGACGCGAACCCGGGCGTGGCCACGGTGGACTTCCTGCCGCATCTGATCCCGATGACGCGCGGCATCCTGGCGAGCTGCCACGTGCGGCCGACGCGGCCGGTCACCCAGGCCGAGATCAATGCGATCTACTCCGAGGCCTACCGCGACGAGCCGTTCGTCCAGGTCGTGGCCGACCCGCCGGCCACCAAGCACGTCTTCGGCAGCAACGTCTGCCGGGTGTGGTGCCGCGTGGACCCGCGCACCGGCCGCGTCCTTGCCCTGGGCGTCATCGACAACCTGGTCAAGGGAGCCGCGGGCCAGGCGGTCCAGGCTCTCAACGTCCTGTTCGGCCTGCCCGAGACGACCGGCCTCGAGCAATACCCGATCGCACCCTAGCCACTCCCACCACTCCCGCCGAGGAAGCCCCAGCCGATGCAGCCAGGCTCGTTCGATCCCTCAACACCGGGCGCCGGTCCCATCTCCGGAGCCGCCGGATCGCCTGACACTGTCTCGCTCCAGGCGCTGACGATCTCGCTGCCGCCGGTCGAGGAGAAGGCCGCGTTGCCGGCCGGCTTCCGGGCGGGAGCCGCCACTGCCGGCATCAAGCCGTCCGGGCGCGCCGATCTGGCCATCATCGCCACCCTGCGCGAGCCCGCGGCCGCGGCCGCCGTCTTCACCCGCAACCAGGTCGTGGCAGCGCCGATCCGCCTTTCGCGGGCGCATCTCAACGCCACCGAGATCGGCGGCGGCGGCCGCTTCGGCTGGGCCGACGCGGTCGTGGCCACGGCCGGATCGGCCAACGCGGCTACCGGCGTCCAGGGCGACGCCGACCAGGCCGAGATCTGCAAGGCGGTCGCGGCCGCGCTCCAGACTCGGCCGGAGCGAACGCTGGCCATCTCGACCGGCGTCATCGGCGTGAGGTTGCCCGTCGAGAAGGTCTGCTCCGCGATCGCGCAGCTTGGTCCGCACCTCGCCTCCACCGGCGCGGGGCTGACGGCCGTGGCGCGGGCGATGATGACCACCGACACGAAGATCAAGCTGGCCACGACCTCGGTCGAGCTGCCCGGTTCGGACGGCGAGCCGGTGCGGGTGACCGTGTCCGGCATCGCCAAGGGCGTCGGCATGATCCATCCCCGCATGGCCACGATGCTGAGCGTCGTCCTGACCGACGCCGCCGCGGCGCCGGACACGCTCTACGGGTTGCTCGCCCCGATCGTCCAGCGGACGTGGAACCAGCTCAGCGTCGACGGCGACACGAGCACCAACGACACCGTCTTCCTGCTTGCGTCGGGCGCGTCGGGGGCGCGGCCGGCCGCCACTGCCAGCCCCGAGGCCGCCGTGCTCGGGGCCGCCGTCGAGGCCGTGGCGCGCTCGCTGGCGCGCCAGCAGGCGGCCGACGGCGAAGGCGCTTCGACGCTGATCACGTGCCAGGTCAGCGGCGCCGCGGACGACTACGACGCCCGGGCCGTGGCCCGCTCCGTGATCTCGAGCAGCCTCCTCAAGGCCGCGGTGCACGGCCGCGACCCCAACTGGGGCCGCGTGGCCAGTGCAGCCGGAAACGCCCGCCTCCCCGACGAGGAGCTCCTCGAGGCTGCCGGCCTGCATCACACCGAGGCCATGCCGCGGGCCGGCCGCGGCCCCGAGTTCGACCTGGACCGGCTGCGCATTGCCATCGCCGGCACGCCGGTCTTCGCGGCCGGCGCTCCCCTGCCCTTCGACCGCGCGGCAGTTCGCAAGGCGATGGACGCGCCGGAGGTGCTGATACGTCTGGACCTCGGGCTGGGCAAGGGCGCGGGCGAGGCATTCGGCTGCGACCTGACAGAGGGTTACGTCATCGAGAACGCGGAGTACACGACGTGAGCGAAGTCCTCGTCCTCAAGCTCGGCGGAACCACGCTCGCCGACCAGGCCCACGTCCTCGACGAGGTCGCGTCGGTCGCCCGCGAGCGGCCCGTGGTTCTCGTCCACGGCGGCGGCAAGCGCATCACCGACTGGCTCGAGCGCCTGGGAGTGCCGAGCCGTTTCGAGGGCGGGCTGCGCGTGACCGACCAGGCCGCGCTGGACGTGGCCGCGGCCGTCCTGCGGGGAGTGGTGAACTCCGAGCTCGTGTCGGACCTGCGCGACCGCGGCGTCGACGCCGTCGGCCTGTCGGGCGTCGACGGCGGCCTCATGATCGCCGAGCGCGTGCCCGGCCTCGGCCTCGTGGCCCATGTCGTCGGCCTGCGGCGCGACTTCCTCGACCAGCTGCTCGTCGCGGGTGAGCTGGCCGTGGTGGCGCCCCTGGCCCGCGACGAGCAGGGCATCGTGTGCAACGTCAACGCCGACGACGCCGCGGCCGGGATCGCCGCCGGCCTGGGCGCCCGCCAGCTGGTGCTGATGACGGACGTGGACGGGATCCGCGACGCGGCGGGACAGAAGCTCGCCACGATGACCGCGGATGAGGCGGAGAAGCTGATCGCCGACGGCGTCATCAAGGGCGGAATGGTGCCCAAGATCCGAGCCGCCCTGCAGGCCGTGAACTGGTCGGGCGCGGAAGCGGTCATCTGCGATTCGAAGGATCCTCACGCCCTGAGCCGGGCCCTGCACGACCCGACCTTCGGCACCAGGATCACACGCCCTGAGGGGCGGGCCGCGAGCGCGCCCAACAAAGCGCCCGCTGCGTCGGCCTGAGATCGGATCGTGATCATGACCCTCAACGGCAGCCACCCGAACGTCAAGCAGCGCCGGCAACGCATCGTGCTCGACCTGATCTCGCATTCCCCGATCGGCAGCCAGGAGGAGCTCGTGGAGCTGCTCCGCGAGCGTGGTTTCGAGGTCACCCAGGCCACGGTCAGTCGCGACGCGGCGGAA
>CAZGUS010000070.1:0-12965 GCA_964529245.1 uncultured Anaerolineaceae bacterium | reverse complement strand
TTCATCCTCGTCGAAGTCGACGAGTCGACCGAACGACCGCCGGTCATCCGCGACCGGCTCGCCGCCTACGCAAAGCTCTTCGAAGACCGCCGCGTCGGCTGGCATCTGCTCTGGGTCGTCAACAGTCGTGAACGCCTCGCCCGCCTGCGCCAGATCGCCGGACCGACGAAGCATCCGATGCTGTCGGGCCGCTGCTGGGGCGTGGCGATCGACGACGTGGTCGACCGTGGAGCAGATGCCGAGGTCCTAGCCATCGGCGGGAAGGATTCGCCTCGCGCGCTCCGCGGCATCGCCACAGATCCAAAGGCCCGGCGGAGCGAGTACGAGGTCGGCTCGGCAGCTTGGATCAGTCTCCTGGCCAATGGCGGGAAGGAGGACATCGGCCCCCTTTGGCACGGCGTCGAGCGAGTCGCGCCTCAGTCGGAGCCCGTGGTCGTTGTCATCGATCAGTTCGTCGAAGAGGCCGCAGAGCCGGTGACCGTGGCCGCCGTCAATGACTCGGCCGTCGAGGAGCCCGCTCAGCCTGCATCCCGGGAAGCACCAACGACCACCTTCGGATCGGTCACGCCCGAAGAGCCGGCCACGCCGCGGGATCCAGACGACGACCTCCAGCGCATGTTTGGGGGAGAACTCGTCCGGCTGATCCTCGGGGCCGCTGGGGAGGGACGACGTGCCGCGCGTGCCTTTGAGCTTCTCGCCGAGCGAGGCACCGTCGACTATCTCCTCGACGACCTCGAGCTCGTCTGTCGCAAGGGAGAGCCGGAGCGGCAATTGCAGGCCTTGCTGGTCATCCGTAACCTGCGACTGCCTACCGACGATTCGTATCGCTCACGGGTTCGGAACCTTCTGCTCCGGATGGTCGATCAGCGCAATGAACCGGCCGTCGTGAACGCCGCTGTTGCCACCCTGGAGACACTCGGGCGTTCGGCGGACAGCGCTTCCTAATCCGTTGAACCCATCCACTAGCTGACCACGGGCTCGAAGGACTGTGTGATCTTTGTGGGCCGTGAGAGCCGGGATCTACGCCGGAGTCGCGGGGACCTGCCAACCCGGGAACACATTCAGCTCGGAAATGTCGGCCTCGTCGTCAATCACGCGGGCGAGCTTCTCAACGAGTTCGGCGTCTTTGTGGCCGATTCGACGCGCCTCTTTGACGTTCCCATCAAGCCGCCAACCGGGTGACCTGACACCAGCGGCCAGGAGCTCTCTGAGTTTCCCAAGAGCGGCTTCCTGGTGCTTCACGTCGGGGTCGTTCGCGTAGCGATAGAACGCGAGTTCGAGAGCAGCTACCCTATCGTGCGTAAGCCCCTCGGCCTGAGACACGAGAGTTAAGCCTTCGTCCGTTTGGCCCTGCGCCAGGCGGATCGCGGCTAGGTTGGCGACCCAGCCGCCTTCGGACGGGGCGTCCTCCATTGACTTCCTCCAACAGGCCTCGGCTTCCCGCCAGTAAGCCTGAGCCGCTGCACCGTCGAGGCGGACATCCTGCAGAAACGCGGCGTAATTGCTGAAGTGATTGCCATGTCTGGGCATTGCACCGACCGCCATCCGGTAGTAGCGCTCAGCCCCGTCGACGTCGTGCCGTTGGCGTTCCAGGAATAGTGCATAAACGTCGAGTAGACATGCACTTGCAGGATCAGTGTCGATGGCCCGTCTGAAGTAGATCTCCGCCTCATGCAGATTGCCTCGCACGACCAGGGCCGCCGCGTACTGGACGAGCGCGTAGGCATTCCTTGGGTCGGCATCGAGCGCCAGCTTGAAGTGCGCCATTGACCGGTCCTTGTCGTGGCGAACGTCGCGCAAAAAGTGGGCGTACGCAGCCTGGCCTTGGGACCGGGCAGGGTCGGCCTCCACAGCCTTCAGGTAGACGGTCTCTGCCCGATCGGAATCGCCGCGGACCCGATCCAAGAAGATTGCGTAATTGATCAGATTCCATGCATTGGCGGGGTCGGCCTCGACAGCACGCCTGTAGTACACCTCAGCCCGGTCCGGATCCTTGCGGACGTTACCCAAGAAGTTCGCGTAGTCGCCCAGGTTGAAGACATCAGGGTCCACCAGGATGGCTTCGATGAAGAGACGATCGGCCTCATCCCACTGGCCTGGTGTGCCGCCAAGAAGGTTGGCTTTGGCGGCCATCGCACCCGCGAACCTGGCTTTAAGGGCCGCCTCTTCCGACGGACCTGCGAGCGCAATGATTTGGTCGTAGACGCCAATTTCCTCTTCGTGACGACCCGCCGATCTGAGCATGGTCGCCTTGGCAAAGAGCGCGTTGACAGCCCTGAGACGAAGTCCACCTTCGTGGGACACGTCAGCCCGCGAGGTCAACTCGTCGCAGGCACGAATTGCCTCCTCGGTGCGACCTAACGCGTCGAGCCACGCGGCCTTGTCTCTGAGCGCGTTGAGCACCTGGGCGCGGACAAGCGGGTTCTTCGAGTCACCATAACGTCGGACGACTTCATCCGCCGTTGCGATCGCCTCTTCTCGGCGGCCGAGTTTGGCAAGCGTTATGCCCTTGTACTCGAGAGCAAGAGCGACCGTTTGACGAATCTGCACTGACCAGCTACTCCCGAAGCTGTCGACAACGTCGTCGTACGCGGCCAACTCGTCATCGATTCGGCCGAGCTCATCCAGGGTCGTCGCTCGCTGGAACATCGCCGCCGACACATTCACCCGCATTGCATGCAGGGGGTCATCTCGGTATCGCTGAAGCGCTTCATCGAAGGATGCCATCGCCTCTTCTGGTCGGTTGAGATCCCGAAGCGCCGTACCTTTTGTCAGTAATGCCCAAGCCACCGCACTTCGGAAGCTGTGCTCGCCTTCCAAACGCCTTATCAGGTCGTCACAGACAACAAGCACGTCGCCGAGTCGATCAGCCTTGCGGAGTGCTCGAGCCCTGCGCTCGGCTTGGTGGGTGCGAAGGACTGGGATCGCCTCTGCCCCAGAGGCGATGGCCAAAATCGCTGTGATGAATAGCCATACGACGAGACGGCCTGAGATCCCGATCGCTGGCGCGACCAGATACGCCACGCAGCTGGCCGTGAGTGCGGCAGCGAGAACCCACAGATATGCGCCGTGGAGGACCCTCACTAGATCAACCGCACCTTCCCTCGACGCGGGCGAGAATGGGAAGAAGCTTAGCGTGTCGCACCGTCGCGAGCGAGGCAACGAAGCACATTGCCAGTCTGACGCTCACGGATACCGCAATAATCGGCATGTGGATGCTTGTGCCGACTGAGCGTGAATGGGCTCCGGCTACACCGGTAGGGGCGAACGGCATGTCAAGCATGCGCTCTAACCAACTGAGCTAACCGCCCGGGTGCGCGCCGCATCATAACGCATCGGCCCTGCAGGGCGTGACCGGGCGGCTCCGCGCTGGAGGCTGGCCGTCAGGCGTATCGACCTCAAAGCAGACGGTCGCCTCCAACGTCAGCCGACTCGATGGCAGACCTACCTGCGGCGCGCGCCGCTCCTGGCAATGTGGCGTCGTCGTGCGGCTATCATCTGACAGTGACCTTGGAAGTCTTCTACCGGACTACCGATCCGAATATCGTAGTGCCCAAGTTGGAGCAGCTGGTTCGGGCTGACGTCGGCGCTCTGTCGCCCTTGAACTACTCCGTGACCGGAGTCGCCGAGAAGAAGTCCGCGACCAGGGAGTACATGTCGCAGTTTGCCCTTGGCTTGGTCGGCGGGGCAATGCCCGGCCTGCTCACGATAGAGTTCGAGTTGCCTGCGAGCAGGATGGCCTGGTTGAGACTCACTGCCGGCCACACCCGCGACCTCACCTACTGCGGACCAATGACATACCTTCTGTCCGTAGATCGGCCCATCGGCGGAGAGGTCGGGTTCGAGAAGCGCAAGGCCCTCGTGGTGGCTCCGAAGTTCACGGGCGGGCCCGATGCGGGCAAGCTCAATGCAGTCCCCGGGCTTGCCGATCGCGTCGACAAAGTTCTCGTTCCCAAGATCATCGTCGGGATGGGTTCGCTCGAATTGAAGCCTGTGTTCCGGCTCGTGCCATCGAGTGAAGGGACGAGGCTGCTCATTCGTACGCTACCCCTGGTGAAGATGCACTTCAAAAGCGTGTCGGGATCCACCAACGCGGGCGAGGTGCTGAAGATCTGCGCTGCCATCGAGGCGGCCCTCTAGGGTTGCGGTGGCTCCCCGGACCATCCCGGCGGCCTCGGACGAGAGACGCTCAGTCGAGCCAGGCCTGACCGTAGGCTTGCGCGAATGGCACAGCCGAGTCCGTGCTCTGCGACCAACCGGACGCCGAGTGGCGGTAGGTGATCTCGTGGACGTCACCGATGTCGCCGCTCGCGTTCTCCGTGCCGGATAGCAGCGCCAGACGGGTGCCGTCGGCGCTCAGCGCCAGGTCCCAGACCACCTGCGAGGGATCGAGCGCGAACGCCTGGGACGGCTCCTTGTTGGCCAGCCAATCGGCTACCGGCGCAACGTAGACCGCCGACTCCGTGTCCGCCGCGAGCGTCCGACGATCCGGAGAGAGGGAGAACTCGCGCACTCCGGATAAACCGGTCAGAAGCCCGATGGTCCGCTTCGCCGTGTCGACGACCGCCAGACGCGGCACCTGGCGTCCGTCGCTGGAGATCACCGCCAGCCGGCTTTCATCGAGCCAGGCGACCGATGGCCCAAAGGGCGATACCGGCGCGGGCACCAGTGCGCCGACAGACCCGCCGGTTGCGACCAAATTGAACATCAGATTGCCGGACTGCGAGACCACGATCGCCGTCGCGCCCGAGTCCGAGCGATCGACGCCGACGATCGTCGTCCCGGCCGGCTTGCCGCTCCACGTCGGCGCGGTGTTGCTCGACACGACCTCGGGTGTCGCGGTCGGGCGCATCTGCAACGATCCGCCCACCGCCAGAACCAGCGTCTGGCCGTCGCGGCCGAGAACCGTAGCGGCGGGCAGGGCCCATTGAGGGGTCCAGCTTCCGCCGCCATAGCTCCAAAGCCCGACGCCGCCCTCGACGCCGTCGGCCAGAACGAGGAGCTCGGTCGACGCCGCATCGGGGGTGGTTCCGGGTGCCGAGTAGCTTGGGACGTTGCTGAAGGTCGGTCTTACGGCCGCGGGGGTTGTCGCGGACGGAACCGAGGGCGGCGCGCCGGTCGCGTCCGGTGTGCCGGTGCCAGACGCGCAGCCTGTCGCTGCCACCGAGAGACAGAACGCAATCGGAACGAGCCTTCGCCTCCACTTGTGGTCGACGCTCAACAGCCGCGGCCAGGAGCCCCGCATCGGTGAATCTCCTTTCTGAACGGCCCGCGCCGCCCACTAGGTCGTCGCGGGCCGTCGAGTTGCGTGGAGCCATGACTGGCCTGGCGCCACGAGTTCATTCCACGAAGTCGCCGCCGATGATTGTTCCGTCGCCGGCGTCGACGAAGAGGCACATCAGCGAAACGGCGCTGGCCGCATCGCCCGACGGCTCGACGACCACGACCCACGCCAGCCGATAAGGCGTTGGAGCCGCGTCCACCATGGCCGGGTCAAACGCGGCGTTGGGCCCTGCCCACTCGAGGTCGAGACCCTGGATGGCATAGCTCGAGTTCTTGCCCGCAAACCAGCGGTTGAGGTTCATCGAGGCGAGCTGCCGCGCCAGTTGCGCCGAGAGGGGGGTCGTCGGCGCGGCCGCCAGATCGTGCTCCACTCGGGCTACGCTCTGGATACGACCGTCGGGCCATACCTGGACCCGAGTCTCGTCGCCGCGGACGCGCACGCCGGCTTGCGTCCGGGCCCAATGGAACGTCCATCCGCCGGTGGCCTGGTCGGCCTCCGACGAGCTGGGGGCGCCGACTACCAGCCCAACTGCCGATGCCGAGGACTGGGCCACTTCCGCGGCCGCGCTCTGGTCCACCCGGTCACCAGATGCGGCAACGATGTCCAGACGAACGGCGCTGAGCAGGCGGCCCTGGGAATTGAATTGAGTGACGGACGTGACCTGGCCCGCCGAGTCGAGCTCCGTGACCTCGTCGTATTCGGAGTTCTGGAAGCCGTCCACGACGTGGCGCCCGATGCGCTGGGCTCCCGCAGGAAAGCCCAATGCCGCACTGGTCCTGGTATCGCGAGCAACGAGCGCGGCATCCGCGTCAGGTGCCAGGACAGTCTCAGATAGAGCCTGTGGGATCGCAGCGGGAATGTTTGGGGGAGAAGACGGAGCCGCCGCGATGTGACCTGCCGAGACGACCAGGCCGAGCGCGGTTACGCCGACGATCGCCACAAGCTTGACGTTCGTGCTGCCGATTGAAGGTTTCATCTCGGTCAACTCCACACGGGCCAGATGGGCGTGCCGTTGTAGTACGGATTGCCCCACCAGTTGGCCTGGAAGGGCTCCGCGGAGCTCACTGCCTCGTAGCCGCCGAGCGACGAGGCGTACGCGAATCCGGCCCTCAGGGTTCGCGTTCCGAGAATCCCGCCGTTGACGTAGCTCCAGAACGCCTTCTCGAACCGGAGACTCGCGCTGTCCCAGGTGTGGTAGACGTAGCCCATGTAGAACTCGTAGTCCGAGGCGTACTTGGTCTTCGCGATCTGGAACGCGTCCGGCATCGTGCTGGAGTTCGACCCGAGCATGCAGGTCGACATGATCACGACGCTGTAATACGTGTTCAGGGTGGCGGCCTTGATTGCGCTCGAGCGGATCACGTCCGTGGACGACTTGTTGCATTTGCCGGTGCCCGGGTCCTGTAGGAATCCCGAGTCGATCTTGGGCCGGCCGCTGGCGGCCCAGTAGTTGTCGCCGTGGCTGTGGACGTAGAAGGCCCAATCGGTGAGCACGTTGTTCAGGACGGCGGCTCGAGTGAATCCGGACCCGAGAGCCCCGGATACCGGCCCAAAGCCGAGCTTGGCGAGCTGCGGCCCGGTCAGGCTGTAGAGCTGTTGCGGATACGTATCGTTCACGCCCAGGCACGCGACCTTGAAAGCGTCCGAGTTGGACCACACGTGTGCGGGGTAGGTTGCGGCGGCGTGGGCCGGTATCGCGATGGTCGATGCCGCGACGGCCACCGAAACGAGCCACATGAACGCTCGTTTCATCAGATCTCCTCCCATTCCGGCGGGTGGATCTGTTGCCTGCGGCGAGTCAGGGTTCATGACGAGACATGGGCGCGGATGGAAGTGCTCTGGAGGGCCTCCTTTCGGTGAGTCCGAGTGGACGGCTAGGCGCCGATCCCGTCGCGCCCGGTGGGGCCGCCCCCTCGGTCGTGCTTCCTCAGGCGGTCCCAACGGGCGACCCGCGGACTCTACGACCGGCCGCTTATCTGCGGCTTATCAAGCGCGGGTCGGCACCCGGGCCGTCGATCGAGGCCGAAGCTCAGCCTGCCTGTTCGTTGCCCCGTTCGCCGTCCCAGCGCGTTCCGCCGGCGCCGTCGTGGGCCATCTTCTCGTAGCGCACGGGTCCCCCTCTGAGTGCGAGATTCGTCAGCGCCCGCGGCACGACGGGCAGCCACAGAGCGTTGAACAGCGACACTCGCAGCGCCCGACGGGCCCGCTCGGGTCGGACCAGAGGCAGGCCGTCTCGGCCTGTCTCCCAGCGCAACGAGTCCCAGGCCAGACCCGCGCTCACGCCAAGGTAGCCACCCAGTAGAGCGATCAGGGTCCGCTTTCGGCCGGTCACCACCGTCGCGGCCGCGGCCCCGGCCACGACCGTCGGCACGGCCAGCTGACCGACGTAAGTGAGGAAGTCCAGGCGCGAGGCCAAGGGCAGACGCGCGCTGGATACCACCGCCGGACCGTGCTCGAAGGCGCGCCGGAAGCCGCCTTCGGCCCAGCGCAGCCGCTGGCGCCACAGCCCCGCGAAATCCCGGACGGGTTCCTCCCAGACTTCGGCGTCGATCGCCCAGGCAACCCGCTCGCCCGTGATGGCGGCGACTCGACTGGAGAGATCAATGTCCTCGGTCAGCGCCGCCGCCCGCCAGCCGCCCGCCAGCGCCAGCAGGTCGCGCCTGATCATGATGCCGTTGCCCCGGAACTCAGAGCAGCCGCCCATTGCCCAGCGGCCCCGGTTCAGCTCGCCGTCCATGGTCTGCTCGTCTGCCTGGGCTCCGGCGAGAAAGCCGCTCTCAGGGTCCAGAACGCGGCGTCGTGCCGTGACCGCCGCGGCGCCCGCGGCGAAGTAGCCGGCCGCACGTCGCAGGAAGAACGGCTCGATCCGCGCGTCCGCATCGAGCACGAGGACTACGTCGCCGCGGCAAACGTCCGGCTGGGCGGCCGTCAGAGCCGCACCCTTCCCGTCCGGAAGTCCCTCGCCGCGCCGCTGGACAACACGTGTGACCTTGTCTATCCCGCACTCGCGGGCGGCCGCCACAACGGCCTCGCCGCTGCCGTCGACCGAACGATCGTCGACGACGATCAGCTCGAAGAGAGGCTCCCCCGACGCCGACCGGTAGTCCTGGAGGGCCACGTCCCGCACGAGGCGCGGCAGAACGCCGGCCTCGTCCCGGGCGCCGACGAGGACGGAGAAGGTCGGCGGCGCGGAGGAGCCTTCGAGCGCCCGCGCCGCCCGGCCCGGCGAGATCGGCGGGCGGCGGCTGGCCAGCGCGATCGGAATCGCGCAGCCGATGGCCACACCGGTCATTCCCAGCGCGATCGCACTCCCGACTCGATGGCGGCTCGCGACAAATCCAACAGCGACTCCACCCGCGAGGATCCCCGCGGCGGCGGCCCGCCATCGGATCGGTGTGACCGGCACGTCCGGCGGCTCAGGTCGTCCGGTCGTCACGCCGTCCGTCCCGCGGCCGGCGCCGTCATCGTCGAACCTTGCTCCCGTCGCGACCGGGCTCCGGGGCGATCAGGTTCGTTCCGCCGGCCATCTCGACCGTCGACATGGCCACGGTCATGGGATCCACCGGCGCGCCGGTCGGGGGCGTACTGGCCCGGGCGTCCGCTTCGTCCGGCGGCAACGGGCCGCGGCTCACCACGCTGGCCAACCCCCAAAGCCCCACGAACACGGCGACGACGAAGATGACGCCTTCAGTGCCGACGATGTCGGCGATCGGGGCGACGATGATGATCGGCGCCAGGCTGGCTATCGAGACAAGCATGTTCAAGACGCCGAACACCCGTCCACGCACGTCCTCGGGCAGCTCCTCCTGGAGCTGCGTCTGAGACGCGATAGAGACGACGGCGAAGGCGAATCCGATCAGGAAGGCCAGCACGACGACCAGCGACAGCACCGACACGACGCGGCTCGCCTTGGCGATCTGGGCGGCGACGTTGCTCTCGAGGAAGTGCGAAATCGGGCCCGCGACCGCCAGAACGGCCAGCAGCACCCCGAGCGCGACCATCCCCGCCTCGATGGTACGGCGCCTCGGAAGTCGGTGGCCGTAGGCGTTGAGCGCCACGATCCCCGACACGACGCCGAGTCCCAGCGGCAGGACGACGACCACGTAATCCTTCGTGCCGAGGGCGAGCGTCGTCTTCGCGAAGCCCTGACCGAGAACCGCAAGAATGCCCACGAGAGCACCGGTGATCCCGAGGTACGACAGCGACCATCCCACGGACCGGTGGTCGCGGATGTAGGCCAGACCCTCGGTCAGCTGGCCGAACATGGTCTCGACGGCCTGCTCGGCGTCGGCGACCGCCTGGCCCTTGCTCGTCATGTCCTCGCCGACCGGCGGCGCCGACGGCAGGGTCCAGCACACGGCCGCGGCCACGAAATAGAGGAAGGCCACGATCAGGATCAGCGCCTGGGGACTGGCCACCGCGATCAGGAAGGGACCCACCAGCGCGAACCCGATCGCGAAGGCGGCGTTCATGGTGAGCGTGAACAGACCGTTCGCCGCAAGCAGCTGTCGGCGCGGGACGAGGAACGGGATCATCGAGGCTTCGGCGGGGCCGAAGAACGTCGTCACAGTCGCCACGAAGATCATCAGCAGATAGAGCAGTGCCAGGTTGTTGTCGAGCAGAACGATCAGGACGAAGGCTACGCCCCGCAGCACGTTCGTCACGATGAGCATGTAGCGCTTGTCCACGCGATCGACGAAGACGCCCGCGATCGCCGAGAAGACGATTGCCGGGATCAGGAAGCTCAGCAGCAACGCGCCGACGGCCGTCGACGAGGCGTACTGATTGATTATCAGGACCGACAGCCCGTAGATGACCATGTTGCCGCCGACCTGGGTCGAGAGCTGGGCCAGCCAGAGCAGCAGGAACGGCCGATTCTTCAGGACGGCGAGTGAGCTCGGTTCCTGGACCGGCTCGACCTCCGCGGCAACGCCGCCGCGCGCCGCCGGCGCCGGCTCTACGTCGCTCCCCCCGCGTGCCGCCCGCCCCGGAATGTTCATCGCCCGTCTCCGCCGCCGGGCACGCGTTCATCCCGCGGGGTCGTGGCGACGGCCCGGCTCAACGCCAGGTCGCCGCGCGACACGAACTCCGTGGTTCGTCGCTCGAGGGTCCGGCGATCCAGGAGGACGTGCCGGCCGCAGCCCTGGCAGCGCAGGCCGATGTCGGCCCCCAGGCGGTCCACGAGCCATTCGTGACCGCCGCACGGATGCGAGCGGCGCAGCCGAACGACATCGCCGAGCCTGAACTCGACGACGCCCGGGTCAGCGGACGCCACTGTTCTCGCCATGCGCTGGGGGAAAGGACGCGGGCCACATATTGGCCGCCCAGCCTATCAGAGCCGAGCCTCGCCGTTTCGGCACTTCGAACCCCAACCGCTCGCCCCGGCTCGCGCGCCGTCCGGATCCACCGGTCGCGACCCGGTTCAAGCGGCCCGTCCTCGCGACGATCGCCGGCGCCACACGACCAGGGTGACGACAACGACGACCACGACCAGCGCTACGCCGGCCCCGATGACGACGACCGCTGCGGGAATGCCGGCTGGCGAGCCGCCGTCCTGCGAGCCGCCGCCCGGCGCCTGCGTCGGCGCCGAAACCGCACCGCCGCCCGTCCAGCCGGCCGGCACCGGGCCGGTCGGTTCGGGCACGGGACCGACGGCGGCCAGGGCCGTGGCGCCGTTGCTCTTCTGCCAGGCCAGGTCGAACGCGGCGGTATCGATGCCGATCGCGGTCTTGAACGCCTCGTCGTCGGACACGCCCGTGCCGTAGGTCTTGACCAGCTTGTCCAGGTCCGCCTGGCCGTACGTCCGCATGAAGTAGTCGACGGCCGAGACCGACTCCGCGTATGCCAGGTAGAAGCCCTCCTGGCTTGTCGGGAACTCGCCCCGGATGGCCGTGAGGGGCATCAGGCTGCCGTCGGCGGAGGCCTGCGCCACCAGGCTCTTGTCGGAGCTGTCGTAGCCCTGGGAAACGTAGACGGCAATCCCCTCGTTGAGCCAGCGGGGCGGGTCGTGATAGGGGTTGCGGGTGATGTCGTAGAAGACCACGTGGGTCAGCTCATGGGGCACGACCGTCGAGGCGTACGAGAGGTCGCCGGGGGCGATCAGGGCGAAGAGCGTCCGGGTGATCGTGTTGGCCTCGCCGCCGACGTTGTCGCGCGTGGCCGGCCCGAGGGCGTCGTAGAAGGGCGTCTGGTCCGCGTACACGTAGAAGTCGATCGGCGCCTTCTCGTCGAAGCCCAGGAAGGCGGCCGCCTTGGCGATGCCGGCTTCGCCCATCGTCAGGGCCTGCTCGGCAAACGTGGCGTCGCCCGAATACCAGTGCAGCCGGACGATCTTGCCGACCTTCGTCTGCCAGGTGAACCTGTCGTCCTGGTAAGTGACCTTGACGTCCGGGCCGCTGGTCTGGCTACCGTCGGCGTAGGTAACGGCGAAGTGGGCCACGAGCTGGGTGTTCGGCTGCAGCTCCCCCGAGGAGGTGTCGAGCAGGTACTCGAAGCTGGTCGTCCCGGGGCTCTTCAGCGCGACCACGTCCGGCCCGGAGTCGCCCGGATAGGCGATGACTATATCGACCTCGCGAAACGCTCCACCGCCGCCGTACGGCTGGTGGAAGTCGATCCCCGTGCCGAACTTGGAAGTCGCCGTCGGCGTCCCAAACGTGATCGAGGCGCCGAGAACCGCCGAGGCTCCGGAGCCGAGGGCAGTCCACGCCAGCACGGCAACCACGAAGGCGACGCGAACGAGGCGCTGGCCCACGGCGGACCTCATGATCCGCTCCCCCATGCCAGGCCGGCGTATCTCATGAGGCCCTGGCCGTTTGTCACGGCCCCCAGGAGACCGGCCTTGGCCATCGAATATGCGCCGCCGTAGTCGACCGGGATCACGGGCGCCTGATCCTGCACGACGGCCTGGGCTCGATCGAGAGCCGCCTGCGTCGACGCCTGATCGCCGGCCGACAGGGCCTGGCCGATTGCGGCGTCGAAGTCGGGCGAACTCCACCGCCCGAAGTTGTTCGTCTTGCCGGTGCCAAGCAGGAGACCCAGGAAGTCGTTGGCGCCCGGATAATCGGCGACCCAATCCATCTCCCAGAAGGCCGGCGGGTCGTTCACGAGCTGCTGGTCGTAGGACTCGAAGTCCCGCGTCTCGTAGCCGACGTCGATCCCGAGGTTGTCGTGGAGCTGGCGGACGATGGCTTCGTCCAGAGGCGCGCCGCCGGTGACGAGAGTGATCTTGGGAAACCCGACCCCGTCCGGGTAGCCGGCCGCGGCCAGGTCCGTCTTCGCCTGCGCAAGATCGAACACCGGCCCATAGTCGGTGGCGCTGTGCCCCGGCACATCGGGCGGAACCATGCCCGTGGCCGGCGTCATGAGCGGGTCGGCCTGCAGGCCCAGGATCCCCCGCCAGTCGATGCCCATCTGGAAAGCGCGCCTGACGCGGACGTCGGAGAAGGGCGCCTTCGAGGTGTCGAACCCGTAGAACTCGACCGAAGGCATCCGGTCGACGTGCAGCAACGGGCCGAGCGACTTGTCGTAGGCGATCCATTCGGCGTCGTCGTACGTGATTGGGGTGTAGTCGAGCTTGCCGCTCTCGAAATCGGAGACCGGGCTGTCGCCACCGATCGAGATCAGCTGATGAACCGTTTCGATTGAGGGTGTGCCGGCCCAGTAGTGGGCGTTTGCGACGAGG
>CAZGUS010000069.1:0-13083 GCA_964529245.1 uncultured Anaerolineaceae bacterium | reverse complement strand
GCTGATGACCGAGAAGATCGTCGAGGCGCTCGAGATCGAGGGCAAGCACTACCAGCTCCACTGGTACGACGAAGAGCCGCACGGCTGGCAGAAGCGCGACAACCGTCGCGACGCCTGGAAGCGCTGCCTGGAATTCCTCAAGCGCCACCTGCTCGAGCAGGTCGACGAAGAGTAGCGCGCCCGAACAAGGAGGCCGGTCGATGCGGAGCCGCCGGAGCGGTGTGAATCTGCTCGATACCGACGAGATGGCGGCTTACTTCGAGCAGCTCGACCACCTGGACGAAGGTCAGCTGCTCGGTCTGCGCGCGGCCTGGCATGCGACCGCCCGAGAGGTGCATGAGGAAGCCTGGGCAGCCGTTCGAGAGGTCGGCGCTCGCGAAGGCTTGAGCAAGGAGATCGACCGCGTCAGGAATCGGGCCCTGGCCTGGGCCTGGCGCGGCTCGAACACGATCCCGTATCGAATCAGCGACGACATCACCTGGCTGCAGATCAAGCACGACGCCGGCGAGGCGATAGTCGATGCCGCGCTGGCGGTGGCGCTCGGCAGCCGCCTAGACCCCCGCACTCGCGAGATCCTCATCGGGCCGTGGCTGCGCGCCACCGAGGCGCTGGAGTAGCGGCTCGCGGCGCCCGCGGGCAGGCGTCCGGCGTCGCCGGTTGCCGGGTCGCTCGCCGCCGGACCGCGTCGCGACGGGGGCCCGCGCGGCCGACCGAGTCATGCGCTGCTCGAAGCCCGACCCGGCAACGCGGCGCCCCGGCCGCGCCCCTTTTCCGCGGGTCGATGTAGGCTGGCCGCGTGGCTGATCTTCGCGTTGAATTGCTTGCGGTCGAGGACTGCCCACACCTGGAGCAGGCGCGGCGCGATCTCGAAAGCGTCCTCCGCAAGGGGATCATCGAGACTCCGATCCAGCTGATCTTCGTCTCCGGCCAGGACGACGCCGAGTTCCTGGGCTTCCAGGGATCGCCCACGATTCGGGTGCAGGGCGAGGACGTCGTTCCCCAGCCGGACCTGCCGGTCGCCCTGACCTGCCGGATCTACCGGGACGCCGAAGGAAAGGCTCTCGGATCGCCCCCGATCGAAGCCATCGCGGCGGCCGTCGACGCCCAGCGGCGGGGCAAGCTCGAAGCCTTCCAGCGGGAGGAGGCGGCGACGGTGGCGGAGTTCGCGCGCCGGGCTGACGCAGCCGATGACTCATTCGAGGAAGGTCGAAACGATGAGCATCTCCGCTAGGGTTCGGGTCCTGCCGCAGCGAACGATGCGGTCGCTCTTCATCTCGCTGTCGCATCGCCGTTCGCTTGCCCGCATTGCCGTCCGCAGCCCGCTGACTCGACCGGTCGTCGCTCGCTTCGTCGCCGGCGAGACGCTCGAAGAGGCGCTGCCCGCCATCGCGTCGCTGCGGGATGCCGGGCTGCGCACCACCGTCGACGTCCTGGGCGAATCCGTCAGCTCGCCGGAGCTCGCCGCCGCGGCGGCCGATCGCTACGTCGCGACGCTGCCCGCCCTCGCGTCGCGCGGCCTCGACCCCAACGTCAGCGTCAAGCTGACCCAGATGGGCCTGCAGCTGGACCGTGAATTGTGCGGTTCCAATGTGGCGCGGATCCTGGACGCGGCCAGGGCCGTGGACGGCTTCGTGCGCTTCGACATGGAGGACCACACCCAGACCGACGCCACTCTCGCGATCTGGCAGTCGGCCCACGAGGCGTATCCCAAGACGGGCGTGGTGATCCAGGCTTCGCTGCGCCGGAGTGCGGCCGACGTCGACCGGATCGTGGCCGCCGGGGGCCGCGTCCGGCTGTGCAAGGGCGCCTACGACGAGCCGCGCAGCGTCGCCTACCTCAACAAGTCGACCGTGGACGCCAACTACGCCAGGCTCATGGAGCGGCTCCTCAAGTCGGGCTCATACCACGCTCTCGCCACCCACGACCCGGTCTTGATCGAGCGGGCCATCGGCATCGCAGAGCGCGAAGGAATCGGCCCCGACCGTTTCGAGTTCCAGATGCTCTACGGCGTGCGGCGCGACCTGCAGCGAATGCTTGTCGGGCGCGGGTATACGGTCCGGATCTATGTCCCATACGGGCACGAGTGGTATCCGTACTTCATGCGCCGCCTGGCGGAGCGCCCGGCCAACGTCGGCTTCATGCTGCGGGCTGTGCTGCAGGAGGAAGGCCGCCACCTGAGGCGCCGGCCCCGATAACGCGCGCCGCACCGGCCCGATAGCCGCGCCGCGCCGGCCTTCGTCAGTCTTCGCCGACCGGCTGGCGCAGGACCGTCTTGAGCCTGGCGGGATCGGCCCGGCGAGGATCGCCCAGGTAGATCTCATGGTGGGCGCCCCGCGGTCGGAGCCGCTGCTCGGCAATGAAGGCGTGGAGGCGCTCGATCGTCGGGCGCTCCTCCGCGTACGGTCCGACGTGCATGATCTGAGCGGAGCGCCCTTCGCGCCACCGTTCGAAACGCAACCTGCGCAGCTGGTCCGAATCGCCCTTCTTGCGTCGGACTTCCGTCAGCGCATCGGCGAAGACCGCGGCCGTGACGTCGTCCGATACCGCGAGCATCGCCCGCCAGCCCCATTTCTCGGGCGCGATGTTCATGTCGAAGGCCTCGTCCTCGCCGGTGAACCAGAGCGCCTCGAGTGGCAGGACCGGCATCGCCAGGCCGTCGCGCTTGAGCCGGAACTTGATCGTGTAGACGACCGGGAACAGGGCCGCGAAGCACTTCTGGAAGTCGGTGGTCGGGTATTGGGCGCCTTCGTCGGGCGCGCCCTTGCCGTCGATCATCAGGTAGCCGAGCTCCGGCACGTCGACCAGGACGGGATCCCGGGGTGGGTTGAACAGCGGCGCCAGCCTCTTCTTGAGGTCGGTGGCGGCCGGCTTGCTTGCCGGCGCGGCGGCGGTCGTGGCCATCTTTTGCTCCCTCGGCGCTGCCCGTTGTTCGCGCGGGCTTCGGCGTGGTCGGGCTCGTTGCGGGCCGAGCGGCTACTCCAGCGAGGCCGCCATCTGGTTGCAGTGCTCCTCGATGTGATCCGCGAGCATTTCGCCGGAGATCTGCCTGACCGTCATCTCGCCCTTTGTCTTGTGCGAACCCCGGCGCGCGCACTGGCGATCATCGAGCTCGAGCAGGCGCCGAACGACTCGCTCGAGGTGGAAGTCCAGACGGAAGTACAGCTCGGACACCGGCATGGTTCGGTCGCGGTCGACCGTCAGCAGCCTTATCAGGTCGTTCGGGGTACGTCCGAACGGCACCGGTTCGGACCGGCCCGCCAGGATGCGCTCGATCTCGCCCAGCCAGTACGGGAGCATCTCGTCGACGTGGGCCAGCGTCTCGCGGGCGACCCACTCGCGCGAACGCGGCAGGTCCTCCGGTGGCGGCGGGCTCATCTCCACTTTGGCGCGGAGACGGACGAGTCGGTCGCGGGCCACCCGCAGCCGCTCGACCTCGGGATACATGGTCGCCATGCTTGAGGTTCTCCCTCCGAGCGGGGTCGTTATGTTGGGCCGACCTCGCCCACAGAGATTACCCGAACCCGGGCGGCACGGGAGCGCCAGATCTCGAAGGCCGGGCGCGCCGCCCCATCTTGGCCCGGGGTCGGGCTAGACCTCTTCGAGCAGAGTCGGACGCGACTCCGACGGCGTCGCCGTCTGCGCCAGGAGCACACCCGTGAGCACCAGCAGGGCGCCCACAACCTGCAACGGGGCGAGCGTCTCGCCCAGGAGACCTACACCCAGGAAGATGACGACCAGCGGCTCCACGGTGGCCATCAGCGACGCCTGCGCGGCGCCGATCCGGGCGACGGCCGCGTAGAAGGCCTGGATGGCGATTGCGGCCGCGAACAGTCCGATGCCGAACAGCCCCGGCCACGCCGCGGCCGGCACGCCCCAGGGAACGAGCGGCTCGCGCGCGGCCGCGGCGATGACCAGCATCGTCAGCCACGTGCCCGTCATCATCACCGCGCCGGCGACCGGCGGCGACACCTCGGCGCCCCTGCCCCTGGATCGCATATCCGCGGTCTGGCCCGGCCGTTCCCCGGCCATCCATGCCGCGAGGATGATGTAGATCGCGTAGGTCAGCGGCGACAGCGCCCCGATGGCAACGCCGAGCCCATCTACCCCCGCCTCGATGCCGCCGATCGTCAGGATTGCCCCGAAGAGCACCACCGCCAGCGAAGTCCAGGCGAGCCGGCCGCGGAACGGATAGCCCAGACGCATGGACAGGACCGCGACGACGGCCGGGTAGGCGTACATCAGCAGCGCCTCGAGGGACGTCGGTATGCGCTGGACGGCGGCGTAATAGACGCTTGCGGTCAGGACGAAGGTCGCGCCGGTGAACATCAGGCGGCCGGTCGTTCGGCGGTCGAGCGTTCGAAGCTCGGCGCGAGCTCTGGGCTGCGCGAACAGCCACAGCCAGCTGATGATGGTCGCGAAGAAGAAGCGCCATGCCAGCAGCGCAATCCAATCCAGCCCGGCGTGGTAGACGCTCTTGGCGAAGAACGGGCCGGCTCCGTAGGCCACGCCCGACAGAGCGCCCAGAGCAATGCCCACGACCCGGCGGCGATCCATCGCGCAAGGCTATCAGGAGAAGCGCCGCCTTTTCGGCAGGACCACCCGGCCGGGGAGCCAATGCCTTTGGACGAGCCCGGTGCACGCCGGCAATGGGTCGGTGACGCGGTGCACTATCCGTTCGGAGTAGCCCGAATCCCACCAGTGGCCCCTACAACCAGACTACGGCCCGAGTACCTACCCGACGGTACGAGTGAGTCATATGCCCTATTCCCGCCCGGCCCTAGAGTCTCCGACATCGAGGCCACCAATCGGTAGCCAGCTCCCGAGGTCGAATGCGATGTCACGGGCCCGCGAACGCTGCCCACGCTGCGGAAGGCGCCTCGTCAGCACGCGCTTCGACACGACGTTCCGTCTTCCCGATCGCAGCGAGCGTCTCTGCTTCGGGATCCCGGGCGGCCTTTGCGAAGACTGCCATCAGCTCTACATCGATCCCGAGCTGATCGAGCTGCTCGATCTTGGCCAGGGTCGCTGCGTCTTCGCCATCGAGAGCGATCTGGTGGTCCAGGAGCAGGCCTGGTCAAGCGCCGACTGAGTTCGGCCTCGCCCCGCGGCTCTCGTCCCCGCCCGTCACCGATGTCCGTCCGACGGCTACGCCTGTCGAAGGCCGAGGTCAATGCGCCGGACCGGCCTACCGTGCACCCGGTCGGCGGACCCGTTCGGCGATCCAGAGACTAACGGCCGAGCGGCGGCGCAGCTCCCCCCCGCCGTCGTGGCCCTTCAGAGTGGCGTCCAGTTCCAGCAGGCCCGCCAGCGCCGCGTCGAGCTCGGGCAGCGTCCAGCTTCGGGCCTGATTGGCCAGCATCTCGGCGCGATACGGATTGAGCTTGAGCGTCCTCACCAGCGTTGCGGCGGGTGTTCCGGCGGCCAGCAGGTCCGCGATCTGGATCAGTTCGCGCAGGCGGCGATGGAGGTGGACGACCAGGACGGGGGAGGGGACGTCGTCCAGGCGATCCGCGAGCTCCCCGGCCTCGGCGGCATGGCGCATCCCGACGGCATCGAGGAAAGCCCACGTCGAGCCCGGGACGGCGTCGGCGACGAGCGCCCTCACGTCCTCGGGGCCGATCTGGCCGTCGATGCGGTAGATTGCCAGCTTCTCCAGCTCCGACACGGCCAGCTCGCCCTGGCGACGGCGATCCACGTCCCGTTCGCGAACGTTCGCGCCGACGCGCTCGGCAAGAATGGCGGCGGCGGGTCCGGTGATGCCGATGCCTCGTTCGGCGGCGCGATCGGAGATCCAGCGCGCCATGCCGTCGCGGGTCGGGGCCTTGAACTCGCGGACGTCGCCGCCGGCGGCGGCCACCGCGTTCCGGAGTGCCTCCAGGGATGCCGGTCGGCGGGCGGTGCCGTCCACGAGGTCCAGGAAGGCGAGCCCGTTGCCGTCGGCCACGTTCTCGAAGACCGCCGCCAGGCGGCCTGCGAGCGGCTTGTTGGAGACGAGCGGCCCCGGCTCGGAAACCACCACCAGGGTCCCGCCGCCGAACATCGTGGCCGTGGCCACTTTCTCGGCGATCTCGTCCGCGGAAGTGGAGCTGCCGCTGACTCGGACGCGCTCGAGCACAGGGCCGCCGGCGGCCAGCCGAGCAGCCAGCGCGTCGGGTCCGCGGGCGACGCTGTATGAATCGTCGCCCCAGTAGTAGCCGAGCGGTGCGGTGAGCGCAGCCACTTCAGGCATCCCGCGCCAATCGCAGCGCGCGGCCGGTCCAGGCCAGCCGGCGAACCTCGGCCGATTCGACGCCTGCGAACCCGCACACCCGAGCTTCCAGCGCATCGGCCCGTTCCCGGACTTCGACCAGCGTCTGGGGCGTCCAGCCGGCGCGCGCCTTGCCGATCCGCGCTTCGGGCGGGTAGCGGCGCTCCCAGGACGCGAACATCTCCGCCATCGATTCGAGCTTCTGACCGGCTCGCTTGTCGGCATAGGCCACGATCAGGGCCTCATCCGACGCGGCGGCGAACCATCGGTCGAACCAGGGGCCGTCGGCAAGACGCGTCACCGGATGGCCGGCGATCGGTTCGCCCAGCTCCGGATGACCGTGCCGGGCAAGCCATTCTGCCGAACCGGCGCCGTGGGCCAGGCCCGCCACCGACGGCTGCACGACCGGCAGCTTGTCGACGTCGTGGAGGAGCGCCGCGGCTTCGACGAGGCGGCGATCGAGCGATCGGCCGGCCGACGCCGCTCGCAACCCCAGCCAGCCGGCGGTCTCCGCCACGGCCCGAGAGTGACGCATATGCCAGGCCGGCGGCTCGAGCGAGAGCAGCAGGGCCGCGCTTTCCAGACGGCTTGGGACTGACATAGACCGAATCGTACAGGAGCCCGGGGCGACCCGAGGCCGGCGCGCCCGCGAGCGCCAAACCGCCGCCGCTCGAGCCCCTCTCGAAACCGACGCGCGCCGACGAGACGGTCACGGCCGAGGCGTTCAGCGTCGTTTCCACGGTGCCGACCTGATCGGTCCGCAGGACCGTGACGGCATGGGCTCGCAGCCGGGCCATGGTCGCGGGCGCCGGATGCCCGTAGGTGTTCCCCGTGCCGACGGAGACTACCGCGACGCTCGGCCGCAGCGCCGCCAGGATGTCGTCCGAAGATGCGGTGGCGCTGCCGTGGTGAGCGACCTTGAGCATGTCGACGGTGGGCAGCCCGCGTGCCAGCAGGACCGGGTCGACGTCGTCCTCCGCGTCTCCCGTCAGCAAGAAGCGGCGATTCTCGTATTCGCCGAGCATGACGATGGAGGCGTCGTTGGTCTTTCGATTGTCGGTCGCGGTGGAATCCAGATAGGAAGGCCGCACGGTCCCGTCGTCGGGCCAGAGCACGTGCAGGGTGGCGTCGTCCAGCCGCAACGTGTCGCCCGTACGCAGCCGTTCGGGCCTCAGGCCGTGGGCGGCCAGGGCGTCCAGCCAGGCGCGGTAGTCGGGCGTAGCTGCAGCCCAGCCCGATTCGAAGGCGCGACCGACGCGGTACTTGTCGACGACGGTCACGAGGCCGCCGACATGGTCGTCGTGCGGATGCGTCAGGACGATCGCGTCGAGCCGCCTGTCCCAGGCCGGAACATACCTATCGAGTACGTTCAGGAGGACGCTCCCGTCGGGACCGCCGTCGATCAGGATTCGGCCGCCTCGATCGCCCTCCAGGAGGATCGCGTCGCCCTGGCCGACGTCGAGCACGATCACATGGACCGAGCCGTCCGGGCGCGAGGAGACCACGCAGCCGGCGAGGGCGACCACGGAGGCGGCGGCGACCAGCGCCCGGCGGTGCCTGGGCCGGTGCTTCGGATCACGTGCTCCAGGAGTTGACGAAGCGACAGGCCGGCCCGTCGGCGGGTTTCTCTTTGGGGAGGAGGTAGTGCGCAACTGCCGGTGAAGCAGGCACAGCGCGAGGCCAGCGGCGGCAGCGGCGGCGGCGTTCGCCGGAAAGGCCAGCGTCTCGTTCGCGCCGGGAATCGTCGCCGCCAGGTGAACCACCCATATCAGTGCCGCCAGCAGAGCCCACGCCGGCAGCGCGAGAAGGCCGCACAGCCAGGATGGAGCCCCGAGTGTGCAGAGCCCGCCCGAGATGAACGCCACCGCGCCCGCGGCCATGGCCGGTGGAACCAGCGGCACGGCGACCAGGTTGACCGCCGGAGCCACAACCGCCAGTCGCCCGAAGATCGCGAGGGCGATCGGCAGCGTGGATGCCTGTGCCGCCAGCGATATCGCCAGGCTCTCGCGGATGGAGCCGGGCAGCCACGGCGCGGCCGCCTCGAGGCGGCGAGTGAGTGGCGTCGCCCAGGCCAGCAGTCCGGCCGTGGCCGCCGCCGAAAGCTCGAACCCCGCGTCGCCGACGGCGCCCGGCTCCACGACCAGCATGGCGCCGACGGCCCAGGCCAGCCCGACCATTGCCCTGGAGCCGCGGCCGCTTTCGACGGCGAGCAGCGCCACGGCAGCCATCACTGCCGCTCGGACCACCGACGGCGACGCCCCGGCGAACAGCGTGTAGGCCACGATCGCCGCCAGCGTGATTACGGCCCGGCGCCGCCGGCCGACCAGGCCGCCCAGCAGCGCCGCGACGGTCGCGGCCACGATGGCGATGTTCCAGCCCGAGATCGCCACGATGTGGCTGACCCCGGCGGTGGTGAAGTCGGCGGCCACGGTCCTGTCCACGCGGTCGCGGAGCCCGATCAGGATCGCCGCGGCGAGCCCGCCTTCGGGTTCGGGCAGGACGCGTTGCAGCCAGTCGCCCGAGGCCTGACGAAGTCCCTCCAGCCGCCCGGCTGGTGAATCGTCGTGGCCCACGACGGCGAGCTCGGTCGGCTCGCACGTGGCCGCGATGCCCTGAGCCGCGAGCCAGACTTCGTAGTCGCTGTCGCCCAGGGCACGAATGCGACCGGACCACGTCACTCGATCGCCTGCGACGAGGCGCGGGAAGGATGGCGCCAGCGCCGAGCAGGTGACCGACGAGCCCGCAGCCGAACCCGCCGAATCCGCGGCCGGATCCGCGACCGCCGACGCCGCCGGGTCCGCGGCCGGGTCGGCGGCCGACACGGCGCCCGGGCTCGAGTCGCCGGCCGCCGTGCCCGCGTTCGTGCCCGCGCCCGGCACCAAAACGACCAGCGTCGCGATTTGCTGCCCCTTGCTCTCCCGCGCGCTCTCGACCGTCGCCTGCCAGGGGCCCGTCCCGGTGGGGAGCGGCGCCGCTCCGGGCGAGCTCCCTCCCAACACGGCGCCGCACGCCAGCCGAGCGGCGACGATCGCCGCCCCGAGCGCAGCGACGCCGAAGCGTGCCGCCCAGGCGGGACGGCGCGCCACATCGCACGCGGACGCCGCCGCGATCGCCGCCGCGGCCACGCCCGCCGCGGCCACCGTCGGGCCGGCCGCCCCGGCAACGCCCGCACGGGCCAACGGTGCCGCGGACAGACTGCCCGCCGCCGTGCCCGCGGCCGCCGCCGCGGCGATCCCGATTGCCAGCCATGCCGGCCGGGGCAGCATCGCTCAGCCGACCGTGACCATGGCGCGGAACTTGGCCAGGGTAGAGGCCGGCACTATCTTGCGGGTGACGAGGTCGTCGACGGATCGGAACGGCTGTTGCTCGCGGGCGGAGATGATCTTCTGAGCCGTCACGGGTCCGACTCCCGGGAGTGTGTCGAGCTGGGCTGCCGTCGCGGTGTTGAGGTCGATCGGCCCGGCGCTCTCCACCGCACCCGCGACCGAGCCCGTGCCGGGCGAAGCCGCGCCGGCCTCTCCGCGTCTCGGAACGTGGATCAGCTGCGCGTCGACGAGCTTGGCAGCCAGGTTGAGCTGCGCCTCGGCCAGCCGCGGGTCGACGTCCGCGGAGTACCCGCCGGCGGCGGCGATGGCGTCGGCGACCCGAGACCCGACGGGGAGCGAGTAGACCCCGGGCCGCACCACGGCGCCGGACACTTCCACTACCAGCATCGGCTGCGTGGCCGCCGGAGCGCGGGAAGCCGTGACGTCGGCGCTGCTGCTGCTGGCCGCGCCCGAAACGACCTCGACCTGCCCGCCCTGCTGGCCGGCGACGAGGAGAGCCGCGGCGATGGAGAGAGCCACGAGGAAGCCGATCGCGACCAGCAGGAGCCTCGACGAGTCGAGGCGCAGGCGTTGGGGAGGCGGCTCCGGCTGGGTCGACTCCGGCGTTTCGATCGCCCGCCAGGGCGCGCTCGTATCCATCGGCATCTCCGATTGCGTGCCCGGCGGGGTTCGCCGCGAACGCTATAGGAGCCCAATCACCGTCGGCTTATGGCGCGCTTATCCCTCGCTTATCGGTACGTCGCCGCCGGGAGAGAGGCCGGATCTCTTCCGGCCGTACATCTCGGGCAGAACGCCGCGAGTCCCCGCAGCCCGTCTCGCCCGCGAAACCAGTCCGCTACCGCACCACGATATTGACCAGCTTGCCGGCGGCGTGGATCACCTTCGTCGGCGCCCGACCTTCGAGCGCGGCCACGACCTTGGGCCGGGCCAGAACGAGGCGCTCGAGGTCCGCCTCGCCGATACCGACCGGGACCATGACGCGGTCGCGCAGCTTGCCGTTGACCTGGACCGGAACCTCGCGCTCGTTCTCGGCGGCCGCCGACTCGTCGACGGTGGGCCACGGCTGGGTGTGGATCGAAGCCCACTCCTCGCCGCGGTCCGCCGCCAGCCGCGACCACAGCTCTTCGGTGATATGCGGCGCGGCCGGCGCGAGCATTAGCAGCAGCAATCCCACGGCCTCGTTCCACGCTGCGCTGCCCGCGGCCGCCGTGCCGCGATAGCGCTGCAGCAGGTTGGAGAACTCCATCAGGTGCGCAACCATGGTGTTGAAGCGCATCTCGGCGTACTCCTCCGAGACGGTTCGGAGGGTTCGATGGGCGGCCGTTCGCAGCGCCCGATTCGCGGCCGCCTTGTCCTGGCCGGCGGGGAGCTGGCCGGATTCGGCGTCGCCCGGGTCCACGCCGTGCGGGTCCAGGGCGGAGTGCCACACCCGGTTGAGAAAGCGGCCGATCCCGCCGATGCCGGTGGGACTCCAGGGTCCGCCCTGATCCCAGGGCCCCATGAACATCAGGAAGAGCCTGACGGCGTCCGCGCCGAAACGCGCCACGAGCTCGTCCGGGTCCTGGACGTTCCCGCGCGACTTGCTCATGCGCTCGCCGTCGGCGCCAAGGATCTGGCCCTGGTTGAAGAGCCGCTTGAACGGCTCGCGCTCGTGGACCAGGCCCAGGTCGGCCATCGCCTTGGTGAAGAAGCGCGAGTAGAGCAGATGCATCACGGCGTGCTCGGCGCCGCCGGTGTACTGGTCGACTGGGCACCAGCGCGCTTCGACCGATGCCTCGACCGGGGCCTTCATGTCGGCCGGCGACAGATATCGGAACCAGTACCAGCTCGAGTCGATGAAGGTGTCCAGCGTGTCGGTTTCGCGCCGTGCCGGACCGCCGCACCTCGGGCAGGTCGTGTTCACGAACGAGGCGTCGGCCCTGAGCGGGTTGTTGCCGCTGCCGGCGTAGTCCACCTTATCCGGCAGCCGGACGGGAAGCTGGTCTTCCGGGACGGGCACGATGCCATCCGCGTCGCAGTAGACGACCGGGATCGGCGTGCCCCAGTAGCGCTGCCGGCTGACGAGCCAGTCGCGCAGCCGATAGTTGACCGAAGCCTTGCCCTTGCCCTGGGCTTCCAGCATGGCGACGATGTCGGCGAAACCCTGCTTCGCCGGCTTGCCGCCGTGCGGGCCCGAGTTGACCATTCGGTCGGCCTCGCCGTGGGCGATGTAGGCCGCTTCCAGCGCAACCTCGACCTCCGCCTCCGAAACCTCCGGGCCGGCGATGACGCGCCGGATCGGCAGCCCGAACTTGCGGGCGAACTCGAAGTCGCGCTCGTCGTGGGCGGGCACGGCCATGATCGCGCCGGTGCCGTAGCCGGCCAGGACGTAGTCGGCGATCCAGATCGGGATGCGCTCGCCGTTGACTGGATTGAGCGCGTACGAGCCGGTGAACACGCCGGTCTTCTCGCGCTCGGTCGACATCCGCTCGATCTCCGTGGCACGGCCGGCTGCAATCGCGTAGGCCTCGACTTCGGCCTTGCGATCCGGGTGGGTGAGCTTGGGCACCAGCGCGTGCTCGGGCGACAGCACCATGAACGTGGCGCCGTAGAGCGTGTCGGGCCGCGTCGTGAAGACGCGGACCTCGTCGCCGCCCGCCTGGGCCGCGTCCGCCGCCGTCTTGAAGACGACTTCGGCGCCCTCGGACCGGCCGATCCAGTTGGTCTGCATCAGCTTGATCGGCTCGGGCCATTCCAGGCCGCTGAAGTCGAGCAGCTCGTCGGCGTACTTCGTGGTCCGCAGATACCACTGCTCCAGGTCGCGCTTCTCGACGCGCGCGCCGCAGCGCCAGCAGTGGCGGTCCGTGCCTTCGACCTGCTCGCGGGCCAGCGTGCCGTCATTGGGGCACCAGTCCACGGGCGACTTGGCGCGGTAGGCCAGGCCGGCCTCGAGGAAGCGCAGGAAGAGCCACTGGTTCCAGCGGTAGTAGGCCGGGTCGCAGGTGACGACCTCGGCGCTCCAGTCGAACGTCGCGCCCATCGTCCGCAACTGGCGCCGCATGTTTTCGACGTTCTTGAGCGTCCACTCGCGCGGGTTGATCTTGTTCTTGATGGCCGCATTCTCGGCCGGCAGCCCGAAGGCGTCGAAGCCGATCGGGAAGAAGACGTTCTCGCCGTGCATGCGATGGAAGCGGGCCATCGCGTCGGTCGGCGTCTTGGCGTACCAGTGTCCGATGTGGATGTTGCCCGACGTGTACGGGTACATCGTCAGCAGGTAGTACTTGGGCCGCGAATCGTCGGCCAGGTTCGTGTCGTAGAGACCGAGCTCCGCCCAGCGCCGCTGCCAGCGCGGCTCGATGGCCGTTGGCTCGTAGCGATCGACGCGGGTGCGCTCTTGTGCCGACACGGTTGACCTCTCAGTGGCTGGCTTGCGTCCGAAGCGGCTCCAGTTTAGCCGAGCGGCGCGGCCGGTTCGTTCGGGGTCGCGGTGCGGGGCGGCTTGCTTCGGCCGCCCGGCCGCCGGCCCGTTCG
>CAZGUS010000068.1:0-13096 GCA_964529245.1 uncultured Anaerolineaceae bacterium | reverse complement strand
GATCTCCGCTGCGTCGCGGACCGGACCCGACGTCGGGGAGGGCGTGTTGACGACGAGCCGGACCGTTCCGCCGGCGATCAGGTCGAGGATCTGGACGCGCCCCTCGCCGGGCCGCTCCCCAACCTTGGCCACGACCTGCGCTTCGTGGCCGAGGCGGCGCAGCTCCGCCGCGGTTCCGGCGGTGGCCGCGAACCTGTACCCGGCCCGGGCCAGCGCCGCCGCCACGCGCGGCAGCTCCTTCTTGTCCCGTTCGGCCACGGAGATGAGCGCCAGGGCCCCGTCCGCGCCGGGTCGGGGCGGGATCAGGGCCGCGCCCTGCATCGCCTTGGCCAGCGCCACTCGCGGATCCGTGTGGAGGCCGATCACCTCGCCGGTGGACTGCATGCCCGGTCCCACGGACGGGTCGACGCCGCGGAGCTTGGCCGTCGAAAAGGCCGGCGCCTTGACTGCGACCAGCGGCGGCGGCTCCAGCAGCCCGTTGCGCCAGCCCATCTCGCGCAGCTTCTCGCCCAGGGCGATGCGCACGGCGAGGCGGACCATCGGCACGCCGGTGACCTTGCTCATGAACGGCACGGTCCGGCTGGCGCGGGGGTTGACCTCGATGAGATACACGCCGTCGTCGCGGACGATGAATTGGGCGTTCACCAGGCCGTGGACGTCGAGCGCACGGACGATCCGGTCCATGGCGGCGACGATCAGCTCCTGGTCGGAGGCCGAGACCGTCTGGGGCGGGAACATGCCGACCGAGTCTCCGGAGTGGACGCCGGCTCGCTCCACGTGCTCGAGCAGGCCCGGGATCAGAACCGTCTCGCCGTCGGAGATCGCGTCGACGTCGACCTCGATGCCCTCTAGGTAGCGGTCGATCCGAACCGGCCGATCCGGATCGACGACGGTCGCGCGGGCGAGCTGGTCGATGAGATCCGAGGGCGAATACGAGAAGTCGATGGCCAGCCCGCCGATGACGAACGACGGGCGAACGATTACCGGATAGCCGATGCGGTCGGCCAGAGCCAGCGCTTCCTCGATCGAGCGGGCCATGCCGCCTTCGGGCTGGGGAATGCCGACGGCCTCGACGAGATTTGCGAAGCGGATGCGGTCCTCCGCCTGGTCGATCGTCTCGAGGTTCGCGCCGAGCAGCGGTATCCCGGCGGCGACGAGCGACTCGGCCAGGTTCAGGGGTGTCTGCCCGCCGAACTGGACGAAGGCGCCGAGCAGGGGCCGGCCGTCGGGCGACTCGGCCTCCACGACCGAGCGGACGCTCTCGGGATCCAGCGGCTCGAAGTACAGGCGCGAGCTGGCGTCGAAGTCGGTCGAGACCGTCTCCGGGTTCGAGTTGATCATGACCGCCTGCCAGCCGCGCTCGCGCAACTCGGCGGCGGCCTGGACGGCGCAGTAGTCGAACTCGATCCCCTGCCCGATCCGGACCGGACCCGAACCGATGACCAGCGCCGCCGGCCGAGCCACCGGCGGCAGCTCCGGCTCGGAGCCCGACGCGGCGTAGGTGGAGTAGAGATATGGCGTCTCGGCCGCGAACTCCGCCGCGCACGTGTCCACCATGGCGTAGCCCGGCACCAGGCCGAGCTCCATGCGAGCCAATCGGATCGCCTCGGCGGTCACGCCGCGCCCCGCCATCTGCGCCAGCTCGCGGTCCCCGAAGCCGGCTCGCTTCACGGACGCCAGCAGAGTGGCCGCCTCGACGTCCCGTGGCTCCGCGATTCGCGCCCCGAACTTCCGCACCTCGCGCTCGAGCGCGATGGCCCGCTCGAACTCCCACAGGAACCAGGCGCTGATGCCGGTCACGCCGCGAATCCGCTCGGCCGGCATGCCCCGCCGCAGCAGGGCCAGGATCCGCCACAGCCGCGAGTCCGACGGCGCCAGGAACCGCTTGAGCACTATCGGGTACGCCATCCGCTCGGCGTGGGCCTTGGCCTCGCACACGAGGCCGCTGCTGTCGACGGTGATGAACGCGGGCTCGGCGACCGCCGGCTCCATCAGGTAGTCGAGCGTCGCCCGCCAGCCGGCGTTCTCGGCCAGCCAGCCGGCGCCGGCCTGTTCGAGCGCGCGCAGGGCCTTGTTCAGCGCCGAGCCGAAGGTTCGGTCGATCGCCATCACCTCGCCGGTCGCCTTCATCTGGCTGCCCAGCGTTCGATCGGCCTGGGGGAACTTGTCGAACGGGAAGCGCGGCAGCTTCACGACCACGTAATCCAGGGCCGGCTCGAAGGCGGCGACCGTTGTTCCGGTCACGACGTTGGGGATCTCCGCCAGCCGGCGACCCGCGGCGATCTGGGCCGCGACCCGGGCGATCGGATAGCCGGTCGCCTTGGACGCCAGCGCGGAGCTTCGGCTGACGCGCGGGTTGACCTCGATCACGGCGTATTCGGTGTAGTCCGGGCTCAGGGCAAATTGGACGTTGCAGCCGCCCTCGACGCCGAGGGCCCGTATGATGGCCAGGCTGGCGGAGCGGAGCCGCTGGTGGACCGGGTCGGGCAGCGTCTGGACCGGCGCGACGACGATCGAGTCGCCGGTGTGGACGCCCAGCGGGTCGACGTTCTCCATCGAGCAGACCGCGATGCAGGTGTCGTCGGCGTCGCGCATGACCTCGTATTCGATCTCCTGCCAGCCGACCAGGCAGCGCTCGATCATGACCTGGTGGATCGGGCTCAGGCGAAGCCCGGTCCGCGCCCGCTCCCAGTACGCCGCCTCCGTCTCGACGATGCCGCCGCCGGTGCCGCCGAGCGTGAAGGCGGGCCGCACGATGGCCGGCAGGCCGATCTTCTCAAGCGCCGTGCGCGTGCCCGCCTCGCGCTCCTCCTCCGTCTCGCCCTCGACGATCCAGCTCGGCGCGTACGGCTGGCCGAGCCGGTCGAGCAGATCGCGGAAGAGTTCGCGGTCCTCGGCCATCTCGATCGCCTCCAGCGGCGTGCCGATCAGGCGGACGTTGTACTTCTCGAGTATCCCGGCCTTGGCCAGCGCTACGGCCAGGTTCAGGCCGGTCTGGCCGCCGAGCCCGGCGAGCAGCCCCTCCGGCCGCTCTTTGGCAATGACCTGCTCGATGGCCTCGACCGTGAGCGGCTCGAGGTAGACGGCGTCCGCCACTTCGGCGTCGGTCATGATCGTGGCCGGGTTCGAGTTGACCAGGATCGTGCGGACGCCCTCAGCCCGAAGCGCCCGACAGGCCTGCGTGCCCGCATAGTCGAACTCGGCCGCCTGGCCGATCACGACCGGCCCCGAGCCGATGATCAGCGCGCTCCTGGGCTTTGGCCGGTGGGCGCTGGGGGCCGGGTTGGCGGGCACCGGGTACGGGGCGGTCGGCAACGGCTGCTGCCTCACACAAAAACGCCACCGGCCAGGCAGGCGCGGTGGTTCTCATTGCAGGCGAACATTCGACTCCTTCCCGGCCTCTCTGGACCGGCACGCCGGCCTCACAGGACCGGCCGCAAAGGTTGGAGGAAGGTTAGCACGAAGGCGGACGCGAGGAGATCGGTTGCGAATGGTCCGGCTAGACGGTGTGCGCAAGTCTGGCGGAAGCCGGCGACGGAGGCAGGGCGCGTCCGCCGTCTGCCAGACAAATAGGCCGTCCATTCTGCCGAAGGCTGCCGGTCGCCGAAGGCCGTCTCCGGTGGCCGGACTCGCTCGTTTCTGCGACAATCCCCTCCCCTACCCGAACCGGGTGGTCAGCAAGTTGAGAGGAGGTCCGACATGGTGCGCCACGGCGAATTCGAGAACCTTCCCTCCTTTCGAGCCCACAGGTAAGCGGAGGAGCGGGATACCCGTCCGAGACGAAGGTCCGGCGTGGGCTCCGGGTCGTCCACGGCGACAAGGAGCTGGCCGAGAAGCTCGGCCGGAACGATCTCTGCCCTTGCGGCTCCCCGAAGCGCTTTCAAGCGTTGCTGCATGCGCTTGGGCAACTTCGACGGTAGCGAGCGGGACGACTACTCGCGGTAGGTGAATGGCAGGCCTCGGGCGGTTACTCGGGGCCTGTCTCAGCCGCCCAACGAATCCACTCCTCGCAGCGACTCCACCGCACGCCGGTGTAAGGTCGTCGCGCCGACCGGCGATCTCGAGCTGTCTGAGCTTGCGCGGAGCCATCGACCCGATGGCGCGTGCATGACGGCAAGCGCGACTAGCGAGCCGACGCCGCGCCGGCGCCGGCGGGCTCCTTTTCGATCGCTTCGACCACGGCGGCAGCGGCCATGCCGGCGAGCTCCATGTCCTCGGCCTCGATCAGGCCACTGACCGCGATGGCCCCGACCACCGTCCCGGCCACGACGACGGGCACGCCGCCACCCCAGCCGATATAGCGCGAGTCGCCGTAATAGGCCATGTCGAAACCCGTATGCGGATCGCGCGAGGCGCGGCCGAGCTCGACGCTCGGTTTGCGGTCGCGCGCCGCGGTCCAGGCCTTGTTCGTGGCGATCACGATCGAGGGCAGCGGGGCCCCATCGCCCCGCAGCAATCCGATCAGCTCTCCGTGATCGTCGGCCACCGCGATGACCGCGGACTTGCCGCGTCGCACCAACTCTGCCTGGATGACCTGGATTGCGAGTTGAGCTTCGGCGGCCCCGAGGCTGACGTGCTGTTTCACCTAGCTCCTCCGTTCTGTCACGGAGCCACCTGGCGAAGGCGGCGTTCCGGGGAAAGTACACCCGGCGGGCCCTTGCTCGTCCGCAACGGGCGTTGGAGCGCGAAGCCTTGTCCAAGCAGCCTCGGGCGGCAAGGCAGGCCGGGAATAGAGATTTGGCGAGCCCGGTGCCATCGAGCCGTGCTGCTTGTCGGGCTGGACGGCGCGGTGACGATCGATGATGTCGTCGAACTCACGCCAGAAGGCCACGTGCTGCTGCCGCCCGAAATCGTCCTGGAAGACCTTCGGCGTGGACTCGCGAAAGTAGGCTCGCGCCTCTTCGGCAAACGAGAGAACTTCGGCTCGATAGTGGGCCACCGCCACCGTTGCCTGGGCGTCCGCGAGAATCACGGCGTCGCGTTCGTTGGTGGTCGGTTGGACGGTCACGTGGTTCAGCCGAATCAAGTCGGCCTCATGGCGAACCGACCAATCGACTCCAATGGGGCAACCCAGCATCAAGATGGTTCCGCAACCGTGGAAGACGAGTCGCTCGGCCACGCGAGATCTCGCGCCTGCAGGCGCAGCCGCATCGTGTTCTCGTTCAAGGGTTCGAAGCAAGGCCAACGCCGTCTCGCTGACCCCATAGTCTTCATTTCCCTCGGCTACGACCACCCCGCCGATCGAGATCGCAAAGCTGCCGTGCGAGCACAGGTCAGCGTCGGCACTATCCTCACGAAGCCAATGTTGGGTCCGCAGCCGAAGGGAAAAGGCTTCGGCCGCGGCTTGGGCTCTCAACGTCCCAGGACGACATCGATGCCGTCAAGGATCAACCCCAGTTTCTGGCTGGTCAGCTTGCCGGTTCGTTCGCCCAGCGAGGCTTTGTCGAGGGTGACGACCTGCGAGACGTTGGCTACAGACTCGCGGTCGAGCCCGGTGGCTCGCGGCGAGAGGGCTACGTTGCCCGGCGCCTCAGCCAGCTTGAGGTTGCTCGTCAGGGCGACACAGACAACCCTGGCGATGCGGCTTCGATTGAAGGAATCTCCTTGCACGACGACGACAGGCCGTCGAAAGCCCGGAGTCGACCCCACCGGCTCCGCCAAGTCCGCCCACCAGACTTCACCCTGGGCGATCACCAGTCCACCTGCCCAAGCGCATTCCGGGCCGCGGCCTGGGTGAAGTCATCGGATGCCGCGGGCTTCTCGTAGACAGCGTCAAGCGCGTCGGTTACGCCGTCCTGAGAATAGCGGGCCACGTACTCCCGGATGGCGCGGCTGTAGACCTCGCTGCGTGACTTCTTCATCTTGTGAGCCAGATGTTCGGCATCCTGGAACAGATCGTCTGGGATCGAGATTGCCGTCTTCATACCAGAAGTATAACCGCGTTCCAAGTGATGGAGGCAGCTCGTCAGAGCTGGCCGAGGGCACTGTTCGCCGGTCCAAAGCTGTCAGCAACGCCAAGCCGTGGAGTCTGAGGCGGCGTCTATGCCGCTGCCTGGTCGGGAGAACGTCCGGGTCCGCCGGGAGGGCTGAGAACCGCGGGCCGGCGTCCCCGACGAGGCTGGCGCTCGCGGCGGGCTACTCGCCTGCGCCGCTCGCCCCAGGCGAGACCGACGGCGACGCCGAACCGTGCTCGACGGCGTTGTTCAAGTACACCTGGAACTTCTCGGCGTATTCCTTCATCAGCGGGTCGCCGGTGATCGAATACAGGAAGCGGAGTTGCTTGATGTGAAGGGTTTGATATCCGTCGGAAGCGGTCGGACCACGGTTCGGGCCCGTTAGCGTGTTGAGGCTGTAGAGCGACCAGGTGCCGATGTCGTAGTACGGCAGCAGGGCACGAACGGCGGCCAGGCCCCGATCGGCAGCGGTGACGTCGTGCAGGCAGATCGGGTCGCCCAGGTAGATCGCACACTCGTACAGGCCGGCGATGGAGAAGATCCAGCCGTTCAGGACGTTGTCGTCGTAGCCGGGCAGGTATTCCTCGTAGACGGTCAGCTGCCGGCCCGAGACCGTGACGGCGCTGGTCACGCCATTGGCGGCTATGGATCGATCGAAGGTCGATCGGGCGCGATCCAGGACGCGCAGGTAGGCCGCGTCGCCGCTGACCGAGTACGCCCGCAGCATGACGCTCATGCCGAGCCCCTCGGCCATGGCCGACCACCACGGCCGCGTCATCTTGCCCCATTGGAACGTGTACAGCCAGCGCCCGTCGGGCATCTGGTTGGCGACCAGCCAATCGACCTGGATCCAGAAGGCCGTCCCGTCGGCCTCGGCCTGGGCCGGCGTATCGGTTCCCGAATGCCAGCGGTCGAAGTGCCAGATGGCGCACTGGGCGATCCTGACGGGGTTGTACTGGAGGCCCAGCGGAGACGGGTAGCTGGCCATCACCACGCCGTTGGCGTCCGTGACGGCCGAGGCGAACGACGACTGCTTCTCGAAGTACGCCGGCACGGGCGTGAGCCCCGCGGCGTCTGCCGCGAAGTAGCCGCTGAGGTCGAACGCGAAGCCGGCGTCTTGGCCGGGGCTCCCCGTCTCTAGAGTCGCCCAGAAGTTGCCGCCCGCACCCAGCGGCGCGATGACGGTCGCGTCCGCGTCTTCGGCCGCTCCGAAGTAGAGCGACGACGGGGCGACCGTGGCCGCACCGGGCGGCACTGCCGAGGGCGATGGCGTCAGCGAGAGCGAGCCGGCGCCGGTCGGGTCCTCGACCGACAGCGTTCCGGCGACCGCCGTCGCCCCGGCCGGTATGCCGTACAGCCCGGCGATCTTGATCGATTCGGGGATCTCCGAGGCGATGCGTCTCGCGCCGCCCACGCCCGAGCTGGAGTCGATCAGCCGCAGCGGGCCGAGCCGGTGGAACGTCGAGCCGGTCATGTCGGGCGTGAAGTAGCCGGTCAGATCGAACGCCACCTGGGCCGTGTCGCCCGAGTTGCCGGTTTCGTAGTCGGCGGTGAACCGCCCGCTCGGATCCAGGGTCACGGTCACGCCGGTCGCGGTCGTGCCGGGTGCGGCGAGACTGAACGTCGAGGCGGCCGGAATGGCGCCGGCAGTCTGCTCCTCGGCCAGCTCCACGGTGCCCGGGCTCGATGGGCTGTCGACGGCCAGCGTCCCGGTTACGGCGGTCGCATCGACCGGGATACCGAAAGAGCCGGCCAGCTGGAAGGTCTCCGGCTCGTCCGAAACGAGCGCCACCGCACCACCGGCGGCCGTCCTGGAATCGAAGACTCGTGCCGGTTCGACCGGATGGTAGGTCGCGCCCGTCTCGTCCGGCGAGTAGTAGCCGTCCAGGTCGAAAGCCAGCTGGGCCGTCTGGCCGCCGCCCGAAGCGAGATACATGGCCCAGAGCCTGCCGTCGTCGCCGAGCACCGCCGTCACGCCGGTCGACCGGGGACTGCCGGGTTGCACGCCGACGGTCGAGGTGCAAGCCGCGGCACGCGAGGTCGACACAGGCGTCAGCGACACGGATCCCGCCTCGGTCGCGCCGCTGATCGAGAGAGTCCCGGCGACGGCCGTCGCGCCGCGCGGTATTCCGAACGCGCCCGCGACCTGGAACGACTCCGGCGAGTCGGAATCAAGGGGCGCCGCACCCCCCGTGCCGGTCGCCGAATCGAGCACGCGCACCGGTGACAGGGCGTGATACGTGGATCCGGGCGGTAGTGTCCGGGCGGACACCAGACCGGCCGCGATGACCGGGAACGCCACGGCGCCGGATCCGATCGGACCGGCGCCGACCTGCGCCACCGACCCCGCCACACCCACCGACGGCAGCACGATCAGCGCCGCCAGAGTCGCCGCTCGGGTGGCGCGGCCGGCGTGGCGGTGCAACTGACTCCCCTGCCCTCGGCGGAGAATCCGAAACACTTGCGGCGGGTGCCTGAGCATGACCCGACCCCCAGTCCCCATTCCGCCGCGGCATGCATTCGTCGTCGGCGGCCCAACCGGCTCCCCATCGCGAGCGCCGGTCCCTCATTGCCCGACCACCATAGCACTGCCGCGGGCCGCAGGCCGTTCCTTTGGGCACGCGCCGGCGGGCCTCAGTCGATGGGCCGCATCCGCCTGGCAAGCTCGGCCGCGTCGAGGTGGACCGGCTCGACCTTGCCGACCGTCGGATCGGGCGCCACGCCTTCGTGCCGCGCCCGGGCCGCCGAAACGAACCTGTCGAACACGGCCAGGGCGTCGAGCGGACCGGGACCGCCTTCCGGGTGGTACTGCACGGTCTCGATCGGGAGGGTGCGATGGCGAAGCCCCTCGACTGAGCCGTCGTTGAGGTCGATCTGACTGACGACGAAGCCGCTCGCCTCCGGCAGCGACCCGCCGATGACCGTCACTTCGTGATTCTGAGCCGTGACCTGGACCAGGCCCGTCTCGAGGTCCTTCACCGGATGGTTCGCGGCATGGTGGCCGAACGGCAGGCGCCGCGTCCCTGCGCCGGCGGCCCGGCCGATGATCTGGTGGCCCAGGCAGATGCCCAGGAGCGGCCGCCCGTCCGCGATCGCGGCCGCGGCCACCGCGACCGGGCCGTCGAGCCGAGCCGGGTCTCCCGGGCCGGGCGAGAAGACGACGCCGTCGATGTCGGGCCCCAGCGCCTCCGCGGCCGAGGCGGTGTGCGGCAGGATCCGCACCCGGACCCCTCGGCGTCTAAGGCTGCGCACGATGTTCGTCTTGAGTCCGAAGTCCAGGATCGCCACCAGCGGGCCGCCCTCGGATGCGTCTCCCTCGTCGCGCGCCGCCGCCGGCGAGACCTCGGCGACGAAGTCCTGATCCTCCCAGCGCGGGACGTTGCGGGCCAGCTCGCGAGCCTCCTCGGGATCGGTCTGGCCGGGCGCGGTGACGATGGCGCGCAGGCTGCCGCTGGAGCGGAGATGGCGGGCCAGGGCGCGGGTGTCCACGCCGGCGATGGCCGGGATGCCGGCCTCGCGCAGCATCGTGGCCAGCTGCCGGGCGTCGTCGAGGACGGCGGCAGTGGCGTTGGCCACGATCAGACCGCGGAGCCAGGGGCGCTCGGACTGGTCGTCGTAGCGGACGCGTCCGTAGTTGCCGATCAGCGGGTAGGTCATCACGACGAGCTGGCCGGCGTAGCTCGGATCCGTGGCGATCTCCGGGTAGCCGGTCTGGCTGGTGTTCACCACCAGGTCGCCCTGCCCCGCGCAGCGCGCCCCGAAGGCGATGCCGGGGAACAACCGGCCGTCCTCCAACGCGAGCAATGCCGGCCCGTAATCTCCGACGCGCGCGTCGACGACGGAGCTCGGCCGGGGGAATGGCGGCTGCTTCAAAACGTGCGGCCGCTCCATCAACAGGCCCGTCGCGGGGCGCCGCCACTACCTCGGGCGCCGCGACCCCGGGCGCCGCGCGCCACCGACCGAGTCGCAGACCTAGGTGATCCGCCGACAAAAGAGCCACCGGCCGAGCTGGCGCGGTGGTTCCCGATGCAGGCGACCATGGACCTCCTTCCCGGCCTCTCCGGACCGGACCGCCGGCCTCACAGGACCGGCCCCAAAGGTTGGCCGTAGGTTAGCACGACGGCCGCCACCGGCGGTGTCAGCTTCCCCGGGGCTTCCTCCCGGTGGCGTCGCCGCGGGCGAGCGCCAGAAGCTCGGCCGACTCCTGCCTGGCCGCGGCGTCGTCCGCGCTCGACTGCACCAGCGCCCGGCCCTCGCGCAACTCGGCGGCCTCGCGGAGCAGAGTGTGGAACCGTTCGTTGAGGTGTTCGTCCGCCGACAGGTTGGTCGTCCCGGAGCTGTCCGTTCGAATCATCTTGATCTTCTCCGTGCTCAACTCGGCAGGGTCCGTCTTGCCGGCGAGCCGGCGAAGGCACGGATACGAGCGAGCAACTGGGGTTCGGTCATGGGACCGCTCCTGGCAACTTCCATTCGACGCTCGACTTCCCGGCTTCGATCGCGAACCCTGATCTGCTCCGCGAAATGGTCCACGACCTCGCCGTCGCCGACGAGCAGCAGGTCGTCGTCGAGCGGGACCGTGCCGCCCACGCGGGCGAAGAACGCCCGCATGTGCTCGTCGCGATGGCCTTCCCCGGCCGGGTGGTCTTCGGTCGGCGGGCGCCCGGTCGAGCGATGCCGTCCCGGGACGTCCGAGTCGAATCGTTCGCGGACGGTTACCCCTTCGGGGCCCCACCGCAGGACGGTTGCGGAAGCAGCCGAGATCCAAACGCCCGTGGTTCGCGAGCTCGCCATTGTCGTCACTCCTGCAGGACACCTCCGCGGCGCCCCGCCTGGGACTCTTCGCCTGGCTCGGGACGGCCCGGGCCGCCACGAGCCCGCGCGAGACGGGCCGAGACAGGCTTGGACGTTCCCGCTGCCGGCCTGACGCAGTCTCGGGGACCGAGGCATCGGCACGGGGTCGGACAGGATTTCAGCATGCGCCTCCAAAGGCGAGATGGCAATCGGCCCGTGTCGTGGTTCCGGTATCGCGCGCGACTCCGGGCGCAGCGCTCGAAGCTTCCTCAGGCGCCGTCGGCCCGCACGACTTCGCGGTCGAAGCGCTCTACGGCGCGGACGAGCGCGGACGGATCGGCGGCCTCGAACACCAGCGCCAGGTGCTCGACCCCGAGATCCGCGAACGAACGAATCTGGGCCAGCATCTCCGGCGGATCTCCCGCGAGCGCATAGCCGCCGCCTGGGTTCGATCCGGTCGTGACTGCGATGCGCGCGGACAGGGCCGGCATCGGACGACGCGCGGCCTCGGCTGCCTCACGAACGGCCGAGATGGCTCGCGCCATGTCGTCCGGTCCCGTTCGCGTGGCCTGGTAGCCGTTGCCAAGCGTGCCGGCCCTCCGGAAGGCCGCGGCGGACACTCCGCCGACCACGATCGGCACGTCTTTACCCTGCACGGGAACCGGCCCGAAAACGTAGTCGTCGAAGGTGTGGAAGATGCCGTGGAAAGGCTCGGATGAACCCGACCACAGGTGACGCCACAACCGGATCGTCTCGTCCAGGTAGGCGCCGCGGCGATGGAACCTGTCGGCCGCGCCGAGATTCGCGAATTCGATCTCGTTCCAACCTACCCCCACGCCGACGACGAGACGGCCCTCGCTCAGAACGTCGAGCGTGGCAAGCTCCTTGGCCAGAAGGACGGCGTTGCGCTGCGGTACGACGATGACGCTGCTGCCGAGCTTGATGCGGGGGTGCTTCGCGCCCACCCACGCCAGCGTCGCGAGGGCCTCGAAAGTTCGCCCGTAGTCGGCCTCGGTGGCGTGAGGGACGAGCACGTGGTCGGTCGTCCAGACCGTCTCCCAGCCGAGCCGCTCGGCCGCCTCCGCCCCGGCCTCGATAGCCTCACGACTGGAGGTGGCACCGGTGTTCCTCAAGGCAAGCCCGAACTTCATGGTCGGATCTTCCCACAGGCTTGCTGCGGCCGCCGAATCCGGCGGGTCTCAGGACAGCGTCACGACCACGCTGACGGTCGCGGTCCCGGCCGGCGCCGGCGGAACCACGTCCCCATCGATGGCCTCGCCGTTCACGACCAGCGCGACGGCGCTTCCGGGCCCCTCGCGACGGACGGTTATCTCATATGCCGTGCCCCGGAACTCGCGGTGGGCCTTGTAGCCGGGCCATTCCGACGGCAGCTCGGGAGCGATCCGCAGCCCCTCGAAGGTTGGGCGAATGCCGAGTATCCATTGCGTGGCGGCGACGTAGGTCCAGGACGCGGCGCCGGTGAGCCAGGCGTTGCGGGCCATCCCGAACGACGGGTGGGCCGGCCCGCAGATGTTCTGCGGATACACGTACGGCTCGACCTTGTACACGTCCGAGTCGGTGCGGGCCAGCGGCAGGATCTGGCGGTAGTAGCGGTACGCATCGTCGCCCCGACCGAGCATCGCGGCCGCGACCATCGACCACGGGTTGGAGTGGCAGAAGATCCCGCCGTTCTCCTTGACTCCCGGAACGAACGTGGACGTGCCGCACACGCGCGGGTCGAAGCCGTCGTACGGAGGCGTCATCAGGGACAGGCCGAACTTCGTGTCCAGCTTCTCGTCGGCGGCGCGCATCGCGGTGGCGCCTCGCTCTCGCGGCGCAACCTCGCCGATCACCGACCAGCTCTGCGGGATGAGGTCGATGGCATCGTGGAGCGCACCGGACACGCCGATCGGCAGACCGTCGTCGTCGAAGGCCCTGGCGTACCAGGCGCCGTCCCAGGCGGAATCGTTGATGACCGCCGCCATGTCGCGATGCAGCGTCGCGAAGCGCGTGGCTTGTGCCGCCGCGTCCGGCCGGTCGGAGTGCCGGCACAGGTCGTTCAGATCGAGCAGCGCCCGGCAGAACTGCATGCCGGTCCAGACGCTCTCAGCCTTGCCGGAGCCGTGGTCGATGTTGAGCGTGTCGTTCCAGTCCGAGAAGCCCGATCGAGGCAGGCCGTGGGGGCCGAGGTTAGCGAGCGTGAATTCGACCGCCCGGAGCATGTGCTCCCAGATGGTGGCCTCGCCGCCCTCGACGAACGGCACCTTCTCGTCGAGGTAGCCGAAGTCGCCGGTCTCGCGCAGGTAGGCGCACACGGCGATGATCAGCCACAGGTGGTCGTCGGAGAACCA
>CAZGUS010000067.1:0-13222 GCA_964529245.1 uncultured Anaerolineaceae bacterium | reverse complement strand
ACGAAGATGCTCATCGTGAGTTGCTGGGCCAGGATCCAGACGAGGGCCAGGGTTGTCGGGATCGTGAGGCCGGCCACCAGGAGCGGCAGCCCGGCCGCGACCAGCGAGCCGAACACGAGCACCAGGATCAGCAGGGCGATCGGGAGCGAGATCGTCTCAGCCCGCGCCAGGTCCTTCTCGGACTGGGCCGACATGGCGGCGCTCAGCGGCGCCGCGCCCGTTAGCGAAACGGTGAAGCCCGCAGGTGTCGAAATCTCGGTCCGGATGCCGTCCACGGCGGATATCGCGGCGTCGGAGCTCATGTTCAGGTTCACGAGAACCCAGCTGGCGTCACCGGCGCTGCCGATGAACCGCGCATCGCCGGTCTGTGCATAGCCGACGATGGACGCGACGCGCGGATCGGAGCTGAGCCGGGCCAGCGATGCGGCGATCTCGTCCTGGAACGCAGCGCTCGCCGCGTCGTGCCGGCCGGTGGCCTCGAATAGCACGACCATGGAGCCGCCGCCCTGGCCGAAGTCGCCGGCCAGCTGCTGGGCCACCTGCTGCGACTGGGAGCTCGGGTCGTACCAGCCGCCGGTGGTCAGGACCGAGGACACCCGCGACGCGAAGGCGAGCGAGAAGACGGCGACCACGATCGCCAGGCCGGCCACCAGCCGGCGATGGCGGTAGATGAAGCGCCCCCAACGTGGAAACATGACCGTCCCTTTCGTGGCTCGAGGGCGCGCCGGAGACACACTTCTCCCGTCTGCCCTGTGCGCGATGGACGGTCGGCCGACCGGTGCCGGAGACCCCTCCGGTGCCAAACAGAATAGGGATTCCCCATTCTTTTTGTCAACTACCCGTCGCGGACGGTGGTCCCGTTTGAAATCCGCCGGGGTGCCGCTAAGATGGGAGAACGGCGATTCCCTTTGGGTGAGGCATGCCTCGAGTCACTGCGGAGCACGAACAAGCGGTCAGGGCCCGGATCATCGATGCCGCGATTAGCGTCTTCGGCGAGTTGGGCTACGAGCGGGCCAGCGTCCAGGACGTGGTCCGGGCCAGCGGCCTGTCCGTCGGCGCCGTCTACACCCATTTCAAGAGCAAGGAGGAGCTCTTCCTGGTGGCCTGCGCCTGCGAGGCCGAGGCGGAGGCCTCGACGCTCAAGCTGAGGCTGGCGGAGCTCGGGTCGCTGCCGGATCGCCTGCGCGTGGCCGTCGATTGGGCCATCCAATCGGTGGTCGTGGGCGGCACCTTGAAGAGCGCGCTGGCCCACGCCTGGCCCGTGGCCCATTCTTCGTCCGACCTCCGCGACATACTTCGCGACCGCAGGGCCGCCCTGGTCGGCTTCGCGACGTCGCTGCTCTCCGAAGCCGGCGATCGCGGCGAGCTGCCGGGCTGGATCGACGTTTCTGCCGTCGCATCGGCCTGGGTGACGCTCGTGGACGGTTTTGCCGTGAGAGCCGCGGAGGAGGGCGGCATCTCGGCCGAGGAGGCCCGGCGTGAGGCGTACTCACTCCTGGAGCTACTTCTGGCGGCGCCCGCCGAGATGCCAGAGTCGGTCGAGAAGGTTCGCCGTCCCGGCGTTCCGGCGTCCTGAGCCCGCTCCGGGGCCGGTTCGAGGTCCGACCACCGAAGCGATGGCAACCTGGCGCCCGGCACTAGGTAATAGTTCCTACGCCGTCCACCGCAGCGCACAATCGCCCATCTAGGTGATGCCAGCAGCGGCGCCAACTCTTAGGGTTCGCTCATGGTCGCCGCACATCTGGATTCGGCGTTGTCCGAATCGGCTCACCAGGCCCGCCCGAGGACGTTTGTCCCCGCTGTTCGAGGTCCGCGCCTGGCGTTGCTGCTGGCCTGGCCCCCGGTCCTGATCGTGGGCTTGCTGGCGACGATCAACGCCTTCGGACTGGGCGACGACCTGGCCGTCGCGGCGTGGACCTCGGGGCTGTGGATGATCGGTCTCACGGTCGTTGCCGGGACTCGCGATCTGCGCGCCGCCGAGGCTCGCACCGGAGCCGCGCTCGATCGGGCGATCGCCGCCGAGACCGCCCAGCGACTCCGCGCCGACGAGCTGGCCGACGTCCTCCGCGCCAGCGAGGGATTGGTCCTCACAGGCGATGGCAAGCTTGATTTCATGGGCATCCTGGCGGCCATCACGCCGGCCGGCTGCACGTCGTACCTGGCCCAGGTCGAAGGCGATGCCGGATCGCTGGTCGTGGCCGCACACGGTCCTCTAGCTCCCTGGCTCATCGGTCTGCGACTGGCCGGCGCCTCGCGTCCGTTCGAAGGAGACGCTCGATCCGGTTCGCTGTCGTCCTACAGCGCCAGTGGTCGGGTGGTCGGTTCCGCGGCCGGCCTGATCGACCTGCCGGGACTGACGACCGACCTCGAGGCCGCTTTGAGTGTCCGCCTGATGGACCACAGCGGCAGCTCGCTCGGATGGCTGAACCTTCTCGATCCGGCGGGCGAGCAGATTCTCGAACCGCCATTCGTGAGCCTGGCACAGCTCGTGGCCAACCAGATCGGCGTCGCGATGGAGAACCAGGCGCTCCTGGGCGCCGCCCAGCGCCAGCTCCTGCAGGTCCAGCACGTCCAGCAGCAGCTGGTTCGGGCCAGCAAGCTCGGGGCGGTGGGGGAGCTGGCGGCCGCGGTGGCGCACGAGGTGAACAACCCGCTGACCGGCATCCTGGGCTTCTCCGAACTGCTTCTGGCCGAGCTTCCGGTCGACGATCCGCGCCACCAGGAAGCTTCGATAATCCAGGAAGAGGCCGTCCGGGCCAGGGCGATCATTCGATCGCTTCTGGAGTTTGCCCGGCCCCGCCCGCCGCAGCGGATCCCCAGCGATCTCAACGACCTCGTCAGGTCTTCTCTGGAGCTGGTCGGCTTCAGAGCCCAGGAAGCCGGCGTATCGATCCTCGCGGACTGCGGCGAGCTGCCGCGCCAGGAGGTCGACCCGGACGCGCTCAAGCAGGTCCTCGTCAACCTCTTCAACAATGCCGTGGAGGCCATGCCCCGGGGCGGCGAGCTCCATGTGTCGACGCGGACGGTCGGCGACCGCATCGCGGTCATGGTCGCGGACAACGGCATCGGCATGGATGCCGGTACCCAGAGCCACATCTTTACGCCGTTCTTCTCGACGCGGGCGGCGGCCGGCGGCGGAACCGGCCTCGGCCTGTCCGTAAGCCTTCAAATCGTCGAGAGCCACGGCGGCACGATAGAGGTCGAGAGCCGGCTTGCCGAGGGTTCCGTGTTCACGGTATGGCTGCCGCTGTCATGGGCCGCCTTCGACGGAGCGGTGATGGTGCCGCAGCCTCAGGGCTCCGACACTCAGGCCGGCGAAAAGGCCGGGCAGGTATGGGTGGCGGCGTGACCTGGGATCTCCGGCCGCCTCGCACCGGCAACCCGCGCCCTCGCGTCCTGTGCGTCGACGACGAGCCGGTGATCCTGCAGATCCTGCGCCGCCTGCTGGAGGTTCAGGGTTTCGAGCCGGTCACGTGCGGCGATCCCCTGGCCGCGCTGACGCTGTTCGACGAGCAGTCCTTCGACGTCGTCATCACCGACATCCACATGCCCGGGATGGACGGCATGGCCCTCATGAAGGCCCTGCGGGACCGGCAGCCGGAGCTGCCGGTCGTCGTCGTCACAGGCCACGGAACCGTGGACACCGCCATCCAAGCGCTGCGTGAAGGCGCCAGCGGCATGCTCGTCAAGCCCTTCACCGGCTCCGAGCTGCTCGGCGAGGTGCGGCGCGCCCTGGCCGCCTCGCGGATGCGTTACGAGGCGCTGCAGTATCGCTACCTGAGCCCAGTTCTGGATTCGATCGCCCTCACGCTGTCCACGGCCATCGAGGCGCGCAACCTCGAGACCGGCGAGCACTGCCGCCAGCTCGGGGTGCTGTCCGAGCGAATGGCCGCCGTCCTTGAGCGGGACGAACGGCAGCGCATGACCATCCGCATCGGCGGGTACCTGCACGACATCGGCAAGATCGGCATCGCCGACGCCATCCTCCTCAAGCCCGGGCGCCTCACCGACGAGGAGATGGCCGAGATGCGGCGCCACTCGGAGATCGGGGCGGCAATCCTGGAGGTGCACGAGGCCATGGCCGACATCGCCCAGATCGTGCGCCACCATCACGAGCGCTGGGACGGCCTCGGCTACCCGGACCGTCTGTCCGGCGCCGCCATCCCGATCGGCGCCCGGATCATCGCCGTCGCCGATGCGTTCAGCGCCATGACGAGCGACCGCATCTACCGGGCCGCGCTGCCGATGGAGAGGGCCTGGGCCGAATTGCGAGCCCACAGTGGCACCCAGTTCGACCCCGAGATCGTCGCCGTCTTCGAGCAGGTGGTCGACGAGCAAGGCCGGATCCGGCCCCTCGATCCCACGGTCGAGCAGCACCTGAGCGAGGAGGTCCACGCGCCCAGGTCGGGCGCCGATGACTGGCGAGGCAAGCTGGCGATGCTGCCGTCGCTCCAACCCCTGACGGTCACGGTCAAGGCCCACGTCGATGCTCTAGCCGAGGTCTGCGCGGCGGCGCCCGCGGGCGAAGACTGCGCCGTCATCGCTTCGGGCGAGGGATGTGAGCTCGTCGTCCCGGTCGAGGACCTGGACTCCGAGCGAACGCAGGTGGCCTGACCGGGGCGCGATCGAGCCCGCCTGCGTCAGATGCGCCAGCCCCTGTTTCGGCTGACGATCCAGATGCCGAGCAGTACCAGCAGCGCCGGCCCAACGAGACGGCCGGCATCGAAGTTCGTATAGCTGGTGGCGATGTCGCTGCCGCCCCACAGGCACAGCAGTCCGCCCAGAACAACCGGCCAGCCCCAATTCCGGCCGGCCCGAACCCGCATCGGCGCGAGGGCCAGCACCCCGATCCCAAGGAACACGGCGGCCCAGCCGCTGCCCTTGACCACTCCGGCGCCGGTCAGCAGATCCGACAACGCCAGGGCCGTGACGACGAGCCCGATGTACAGCGCGGCGTCGCTGTGGTCGCGTACCCAGACGAGCAGCAGGACGATGCCCAGCGCGAGGAATAGCGCCGAGGCGCCGAGTTCGGCGACCTTGAAGAGCTGCCCCGCCGCCAGGAGCGCGCCGAATATGATCAGGAAGACGCCGAAGAGGGGAATGCGGCCGCGCCCGCCCGCAGCGTCCGTCTCGAAGCCCCAGCTGTTGATGCGCACCGCCTTGGGCGGCCGACCGGTGTCATTCATGGCGCGAGAGTAGCAGCCCGAGCGAACGCCCGCGAGCCGACCCGCGACTTCGACTACTGAAGCTCGGCGTCGAGGACGATCTCGACGTTGCCCGCGAGGGCGCGCGAGATCGGACAGCCGGCTTTCGTCTGTGTCGCGATCTCACGGAAGCGGTCGTTGTCGAGGCCGTGGACCTTGCCGCGGACGGTCAGCTTGCTCGACACGACGGTCTGCTTCCCGTCCACGAGATCGAGCGTGATCTCCGAGACGACATCGAGGCTGCCGGGCGGCGTACCGGCCTTCGCGAGGTCGCTGGCGAGCGCCATGCTGAAGCACGTCGCATGGGCCGCCGCGAGCAACTCCTCGGGGCTCGTCCGACCGTCGGCGTGCTCGACTCGCGAGGCCCAGGTCACCGGCAGCGACGAGAAAGCGCGGCTCGTGATGGCGCTGACGTGGCCGTCGCCCGTCTTGAGATCGCCGTCCCATTTCACCTGCGCGCGACGAATTGCGGCCATGGCCGGACTCCTACTGCTGTCTAAACCTGCCGATACTCTCACGCTCCGAACGGGTGGTCCGCCGGGGGGCACTTCCGCCCGGGTCGCGCAACGACCGGCGGTCGGCAGGGTGAGATTCGCGACGGTCAGGTCAAGACGTTGCCAGGCGCACCTGCACCACGCGCTCGATAGCCTTGAACAGGGCGCGGTGCCCGGGCCCGGGCGGCGGCGCCAGAGACTCGGCGGCGGCGAAGTGCAGGTAGGCCCGGAGAGCGTCGCCGAATGCCGGCACGAACCCGGGCGCCGCCAGCGGATCGAAGCCGTCCTCCCAGGCCAGGCTCAGGATTCGCACGGTCTTGCCCGCCCTGTCGATGCGCGGCTCGATGCGGCCGACCAGCCGATCGCCAAAGAGAATCGGCAGGACGTAGTAGCCCCAGCGTCGCTTCGCCGCGGGCGTGTAGACCTCCCAGCGATACTCGAAGTCGAAGAGTGGCTCGAGCGCCTCCCGATCCCACATGAGCGGATCGAGCGGCGCCAGGAAGGTGGCGCCCTGGGCGCCGTCGCCCGGGCGTGGATCCGCCCCGGCTGCCTCCATCTCGATCTCGCGCTCGGCCTGGGCCAGCAGCGGCAGCTCGTCGGCGACGACGAAGCGCTGGCCCTTGATGCCCTCGACGGCGACGGCCACGATCTCGCCGCGATCGACGAGCTCGGCGCGCAGCTCCGCCCGCAACGCAGCCGGCCCGACGCCGAGCCACAGCTCGCCGCTTCCGGACGCGCCGAGCAGGCCGTGGGCGCGGAAGCGGGACAGGAGCTTGTGGCGCCGCTGCTCGCGTTCCGGAACCTGTATGGCCAGGAGGTCGGCGGGGAAGAGGCGCTCGATCAGATCGTAGTAGCGGCGGTTGCCGTCGCGCCGCGCCAGTCCCAGGCGGCCGGATACCGACAGCGCCTCGAGCACGGCGCGAACGGCCGACGTCGGCCCCCACCACCAGGCGATCGCCTCGCTGCGCTCGAAGTCGGCCGAGCACCTGGGACCGTCGGCCGTGATGGCGGCCAGCACCTTCTCCGCAAGGGGAGCGTGATCGGCCAGCAGCCCGCTCGCCCAGCCGGCGCCCATGGTCGCCCACGCGATGCGGTAGTAGGGAAGCTCACGTGTGGGAAGAAGGTTCAGCGACTTGTTGTAGGCCTCGAAGAGAAGGCGGCGGTCGTAGAGCAGCTCGTCGGTGAGCGTGCGTCGATAGCCGGCGACGCGTGCCTGCAGGACCAGGTCGTGGTTTCGGCCGGCTACCTCGAGCGGGTCGAATTGCAGCGACCCGAGCCGATCCACGACGGCCATGACGCTCTCGGGCGTGGCCGGCAAGGCCCGCGGCGGCGCGAGCAGATGGCGAATCGCCAGAAATCGGCGCGCCACGACGAGGCTGATCTGTTGGGCCATCGTGCGATTGTGAGCGAACGCGACGCCGGCGGCTGCCGCGAATCGCGGTCTCAGCCGCCCGCCCGCGCAGCCTTGAGTAGAACCACGGCCCTGGGCCCGACGCCGATCGTCGCGCCGGCTGCGCCGCCGCTTCCGGCGACGCTCCCGAAGTGCCCGCTGAACGTGTCCAGCTCCTGTTCCCACACTCGCGGCGAGCCGATGTCGGGCAGGGTGAACGACAGCGGTTCCCACCAGCCGTTGAACAGCACGAGCAGGTCGTCGCCGACCATCGGCCGGCCGCGGTCGTCGCGGTCCGCGTCGCGGACGCCGTCGAGGTATGCCACGACGCTGTGCGTCCAGCCCGCCTGCCAGTCCGAGTCGGTCATGGTGGATCCGGCCGGGGTGAACCACTGGATCTCGCCCTGCATCGCTCCGGTCACGAAGCGGCGGCGCCTCAGGGCGTGGTGGCGGCGCCGCAGCCGAATCATCCGGCGGGTGAACGCCAGCAGGTGAGCGTCGGCCGCCGGCCAGTCGTACCAGGAAATGTCGTTGTCCTGGCAGTAGGCGTTGTTGTTGCCCCGCTGGGTCCGCCCGATCTCGTCGCCGCCGAGAAGCATCGGCACGCCCAGGCTCAGCAGCAGCGTGGCCAGCATCGCCCGCCTCTGGCGGGCCCGAAGCTCGATCACCGCCGGGTCGCCGGTGGGCCCTTCGACGCCGCAGTTCCACGAGCGGTTGTCGTCAGTGCCGTCGGCGCCGGACTCGCCGTTCGCCTCGTTGTGCTTGTCGTCGTAGGCGACCAGGTCCGCCAGGGTGAATCCGTCGTGGCTGGTCACGTAGTTGATCGAGGCGTTGGGCCGGCGGTGCGAGGGCCCGTACAGATCCGACGAGCCGGTCAGGCGCGTCGCCAGATCCGGCAGCGTGCCCTCCCGGCCGCGCCAGAAGTCACGGACGGTGTCGCGGTACTTGCCGTTCCACTCGCTCCACATGTCGGGGAATCGGCCCAGGTCGAAGCTGTCCGGCTGGCCGACGTCCCAGGGTTCGGCGATCAGCTTCACGCGAGAGATCACGGGATCCTGCGAGATCAGGTCGAAGAAGGCCGAGACGCTGTCGAACGTGCCGTGCTCGCGAGCCAGCGCCACGGCCAGGTCGAAACGGAAGCCGTCCACGTGCATGTCGACGGCCCAATACCGCAGCGAGTCCATGACCAACCGCAAACACAGCGGCGAGTCGACGTTGAGGCTGTTGCCGGTGCCGGTCGTGTCGAAGTAGTAGCGCGGGTCGTCGTCTCTGAGGCGGTAGTAGGCGGCGTTGTCGAGACCGCGGAACGAGAGCGTCGGGCCCAGGTGGTTGCCCTCGGCCGTGTGGTTGAAGACGACGTCGAGGATGACCTCGATGCCGGCGGCGTGGAGGGCCTTGACCATCGCCTTGAATTCGGCCACCTCGCCGCCGGGTCGCCCGGCCCGAACCTCCGCCGAGTAGCCGGCGTGCGGCGCGAAGAAGCCGAGAGTGCTGTAGCCCCAGTAGTTGGTCAGGCCCCTGGATCGAAGCAGGCCGTCGTCGATGTGAAAGTGGACGGGCTGCAGCTCCACCGCGGTGACGCCCAGCGCCCGCATGTGGTCCAGCGCCGCCGGCGTCGCCAGCCCGGCGTACGTGCCGCGCAACCCTTCCGGGACGCCCGGGTGGCGCTGGCTGAAGCCCTTGACATGGGTTTCGTAGATGATCGTGTCTGAGTAGGAGGTCGCCGGCGGCCGGTCGTCGCCCCAGTCGAAGCCTTCGGCGACCACAAGACCGCGGGGCACGCACGGCGCCGAGTCGAGGTCGCTGAAGGCGTCGGGATCGTCGGGCTTGTAGCCCAGGATCTCGTCGCCCCAGGTGACATTCCCGACTATGGCCCGGGCATACGGGTCCAGGAGCAGCTTGTTGGAGTTGCAGCGTAGGCCGCTCGCAGGCGCGAAGGGCCCGACGACTCGGTATCCGTAGCGCTGACCCGGCCCGACTCCGGGCACGAACCCGTGCCAGATCCCCCCGTCCTCCTCCAGGAGCTCGAGCCGCTCCTCGTGGCCGGCCTCGTCGAACAGGCACAGGACCATGCCTTCGGCCACGTCCGAGGCAACGGCGAAATTGGTGCCCGCCTTCGACGCCGTAGCTCCCAACGGAAAGGGCTTGCCCGGCCACAACTCCATCTCGAGATCACCCCATGCTCGCTTGCCGCGGACGGCCGATTGGTCAACGGAGCCTGACACAGGACGGCGAGACGGTCCAGCGCGAGGCCGGCGGGGCCGAATTCACGCTCTGGCGGGGGTCTTCTCTGGCTCGGGTTCGATCGGGACGGCTGCGAACGCCGGCTCGGACGCCTCGGCGTCGGCGGTGCGGTCCGAAGGCGGCTCGTCGACCCTGGCGGCCGGTCCGAGCACCGCGTCCACTGCCGCGAGGAGCGTCTCGGGCGAGAAGGGCTTGGCCAGGAGAGGATCTTCGTGCCGGTCGCTGTCGACGATCTCTTCCGCGTACCCGGACGCCAGGAGGACCCGCAGGTCGGGCCGCGAGTTGCGCAGCCGCCGGGCCAGCTCCGGGCCCCGCATGCCGGGCATCACCACGTCCGTCAGCAGCAGGTCGAACGGCTCGGGGCCGGTCTCGGCCGCGATTATCGCCTCGCCCGGGTCGGCCGCGGCGGTGACGTCGAAGCCCGCGCGGACCAGGACGCGCTGTGCGATCTCGCGCAGGACCGGCTCGTCCTCGACCAGGAGGATGCGGCCCGTGCGGCGCCCGATCGGCCGCGGCGCCGCCTCGCCGACGGCGGCCTCGCGCGCGACGCTCGGGAAGAAGAGTCTGAACGTCGTGCCGCGGCCGGGCGTGGAGTCCACCAGGACCGAGCCCTCGGATTGCTTGATGATGCCGTAGGTAGTGGCAAGGCCGAGGCCGGTGCCGCGACCCTGGCTCTTGGTGGTGAAGAACGGCTCGAAGATGTGATCGCGCGTCTGGGCGTCCATTCCGAGGCCGGTGTCGGTGACCGAGATGACGGCGTACTCGCCCGGGCCGATCTCGCGCGGCCGGGAGCGGTTGCCCGACGTGTACTTCTGATGAGACGTGCCGATGACGAGCTGCCCGCCCGACGGCATCGCGTCGCGGCTGTTGAGCGCCAGGTTGAGCAGGACCTGCTCGAGCTGGGTGCGGTCGGCGCGGAGGCAGCCGGCTGCCGGATCCGGCGCGATCTTGAGCATCACCTGCTCGCCGATGAGGCGCCGCAGCATCGACTCGAGCCCGCCGACGACCTCGTTGACGTCCAGGACCTGCGGCTGGAGGATCTGGCGCCGGCTGAAGGCCAGGAGCTGTTGGGTCAACCCCGCGGCCCGCTCCGCCGCGTCGCGAATGCCTACCACGAACTCGCTGATGTCGGTCCCGGCCGGCTCGTCGAGCGAGAGGTCGGCGTAGCCGATCACGGCGGTCAGGATGTTGTTGAAGTCGTGGGCGATGCCGCCGGCCAGCCGGCCGACCGATTCGAGCTTTCTGGCCTCGAACAGCTGCGCCTCCAGGAGCTCGACTTCGCTGGTGTCCTCCATCAATGAGATGGCTCCGCGAACCTTGCCGACGTCGTCCCGGATAGGCGCGAAGTGGGCCCTGACCTTGATGATCTGGCCGTCCTTCGTCTGGCACGGCAGCTCCTGCACTGCCATCGACTCGCCCGCCAGCACGCGTGGCACGAGAGTGCGGGTCGATTCCTCGGCCGTCAGGATCGGCAGCCGCTTGCCCTCGATCTCGTCCGCGGTGAAGCCGAAGAGCTGCTCGGCCGCGCGGCTCCAGAACAGCACGCGGCGCTGGCGGTCGACGACGATGATCGGCAGGGGCGATGAGTCCAGGATCGCGCGCAGGGTCTCGGACGTTTCACGCAGGGCGGTCTCGAGAGTGAGGCGCCTCTGCATGGCCGCGGATTGCTCGCCGATCAGGTCCGCCATCGTGGCGATGACCAGGGCGACGATGACCACGCTGCCCAGGCTGATCGCCGGGAAGTCGATCTTGCCCTCGATGCCCTGAATCGCCAGAACGGCGGGCGCCACCAGGGCCGCGGCCATCAGGGCGGCCAGACGGCGCGGCGTGATGCGCTGCTCCTTGTTCTGGCTCGGGCGCGCCGAAGTTGCGACCGACGGATGCAGCGCAGCCGCGGCCCACAGGGCGTACTGGGCGAAGTACGCCGCCTCCGCCACGGGAACCCTGGCCCAGCCGGGCCCCGACGCCGAAAGCCCGTCGGCTATCAGCAGCGCCGCCACACTGCCGGCGAAGAGGCGCATCGCCGGCGTGCCGGCCTCGGAATCGAGAACCAGGCAGGCGACGACGCCGACGAGTGCGGTGTCGGCGATCAAGTAGACGACGGAGATCGCCCGACCCAGGGGGCTGAACCCGGGCGCCGAGAACAGCGGATCCGCGAACGCGACCCACACCACGAGCGCCAGGCCTACGGTCAGGATCCCGCCGTCGAGGAGAACCCCGAACCCCGGGCCCGGGTTCCGGCGCAGCACGAGCCGGGCGAAGCCGAGCGTGATGATCGGGTAGCCGATCAGGTAGAAGAGGTCGGCGATGCCCGGGGAGAATGCGGCCTGAGAGTGATTGACCGACACGCCGGTCAGGTCGCCCAGGGTGAAGAAGAACTGCCCCACGCCCAGCAGCAGCCACGGCGCTCGGGGTTGCGGGTCGTGGATGTAGATGCCGGCCGCGACGGCCGCGACCGAGCCAACCGAAAGAATCAGACCCAAAGGGGTCTGCCAGGCCGCCGCCACGGTCGCGGACACAAGCAACAGCGCCGCGGCGGCCGTGAGGTAGACGGTCCACAGCCGATCCCCGACGGGCGATGGCACCTCGAGCCGTCTGGTCACGCGGGAAGGATCGCGCGCTCGGGAGTTTTCACGAATGGCCCACTCGTCCTACGGCCTTTGCGGGATTTCCAGGTTTGCGGGACCGCCGAGGCGCGGCCGTGCCGGCCGGCGGCCGACTCCCGCCCCTAATACCAGCCGTGAGCCTGCCAGAAAGACCATGCCGCGCAGGCCGAGCCATAGCGGTTGTCCACGTACCAGATGCCCCATTTCACCTGCGTGATCGGGCTGGTGCGCCAGTTCGATCCGAACGCCGCCATCTTCGATCCGGGGAAAGCCTGGGGGATTCCATAGGCCGATGTAACGCTGCCAGCCCGCGGGTTCCACTTCGACTCACGCGTGAAGATCGCGTTGATGCAGTTGTACTGGTGGGTTCCGATGCGAGCTCGGACGTACGCCCGAGCCCCGGCGACGGTGTTGTAATACGTGATCGGCTTTGGCTTTGCCTTCGGCTTTGGTTTCGCCGTGGGCGCGGCGGTCGGGGAGGGCGAGGGGGTTGGGGTCGCGCTCGGCGGCGGCGTCCACGATGGAGCCGGGGTGGCGGGCGCCGCCGTCCAGGAGGGCAGCTGGTCCAGCCAGCTGGCGTGGCCGATCGTTCCCGCGTCCGCCACCGGGCCGACGGCGGCGACCGGGCCGGCCTGGGCGTCCGAGAACGCCGGCAGCACCGCGACGGCTGAACCGGCGAAGACCAGGGTCGCGACGACTGCGGCGATCGCGGTCGCTCTTGGGGTCAGTCTCAAGGGGCTCCTGGGAGTGCGCGCGTGGACGGCTGAGGGCGTCTGACCTCCGGCGGCCGGCAGGATAGCACGGTTCCTCGCCGGAAACGAGCCCGCCGCCGGCGCCGGCTCCCGCGCAGACGGCGAAGTTTGACGGCCGGCCGCCTAATCCCGATAATACGAGTCGGAATTAGCTGAGCACCACGACGGCGGTCCGGCAACCTCTTCGGCCTGGACCGCCGGTTCGTCCAAGGAGCGCGATGACAACCAGTCGCGAGATCGTCTCGAGCGAATACAAGTTCGGCTTCCACGACGAGGTCGACTATCTCGAGGAGACCGCCGCCGGTCTGACGCGCGGGACGGTGGAGGAGATCAGCCGGTTCAAGGACGAGCCCCAGTGGATGCTCGATTTCCGCCTGCGCGCGTACGAGCATTACCTCACCCGGCCGATGCCGCAGTGGGGCGGCGATCTCAACCAGATCGACCTCAGCAAGATCGTTTACTACCGCAAGCCCTCGCAGGGTGAGGAGAAGTCCTGGGACGACGTCCCGGACAAGATCAAGAAGACGTTCGA
>CAZGUS010000066.1:0-13296 GCA_964529245.1 uncultured Anaerolineaceae bacterium | reverse complement strand
ACCACTTCGACGACTCGGGCGAGATGCGCCTCGACTCGATCCACCCCGGCGCCACGCTGGAGCAGATCCGCGACACTATCGGCTGGGAGCCGCGCCTGGCGGAGACTCTCGCCACGACGCCGTCCCCGACGCCGGAAGAGCTGCGCCTGATCCGCGAGCAACTGGATCCCGAGGGCGCCTACACCAAGTAGGGGAGCGTGGCCGGCGCAATCCGGAGCGCGCCTACCGTCGAACGGCTTCCGGCTTGCCGCGCACGACCATCACCGGGCAGTGGGCGTGCCTCACGACGAAGTCGGACACGCTGCCGATGAAGAAGCGGCTGACGCCGCTCCGGCCGTGCGACCCCACGACGATCAAGTCCGCGCCCTCGGAGTCGGCCGCCGCCACGATCGCCTCGCCGGCGTCGCCGTCCCAGACGAGGAACGTGGCGTTGGCCCCGGCCGCGCGGGCCCGCTGGACGATGCCCTGTGCCCGCGCCGACATGGAATCGCGCGAATCGGATTCGGGCAGGTCTGCCGCCGCGGTTCCCGGGGCGGTGGGAGCGCCGCCGGGCTGTCGCGCCGCAGCAAGCACGCTGACCACGAGCAGCCGACCTTCCACCTGGATGGCAAGGTCGATGGCCTGTTCGCTGGCCGGCTCCGACGCAGCCGAGCCGTCGGTGGCGAGGAGAATCGTTTCGAGTCGGGGCATGACGCTCACTCCGGCGCCATGCGGGGCGCGCCGGTCCGTTTCGATGGTGGGCGCGCGCCCGGGGGACGGCCAAGGTACATGCGGCCCGTTCCCGCTGTCGTTATGGCACCTGCTCCGGCACGAGGGCGTGGCGGCCGGGGGTCAGCGGGATGCGCGTCGGGGGCTTGACGCACCCGCCACGAATGGTCACGGTGGCGTCATGCCGCCTTTGCCTTTGCCGACGCCCGGACCGGTCACCCGTCTCGGCCGCCTCGTCCAGCCGGCGGACGCCAATGAGCACGGCACCCTCCACGGCGGAGAAGCCATGCGGTTCATGGACGAGGCGGCGGCGGTTGCCGCCATCCGATACGCCCACGGCTCGGTGCTGACCGCCCATGTCGATGCCGTGGATTTCCACACTCCGGTTCCGGTCGGCGTGTACCTCGAAGCGATCGCGAGGGTCGTTGCCGTCGGCCGGACGTCGATGACCGTCGAGGTCGTCCTCGAGGCCGAGGACCGGCACACGGCCGCTCGCACGGTCACGACCACCGGGCGGTTCGTCCTGGTCGCCATCGACGCCGAGGGACGCCCGCGCGAGGTTCGATGAGGCAGGGGCGGCGCACCTGCGGCCGCCACCGCGACGCGGTAACCGGACCGCCCACTCGCGCTCGCCCGTCTTGCCCCGCGTGCTGCGCCAGACCTCCTGTCACGCTCGATGGGTCGGCCTGCTAGGCTGCCGCTGATGACCGCATCGAACCCGCCTTCGAAGGTTCGCCGGGACTCCACCGGCCTGCTCGGTCTGCGCGACGTGGCCGCGGCCCTGGAGGCATGGCGCGGCGATCCGGGCGCGGCCAATCATCATCGGCTTGAGGAGGCCTTCGGGCACGTCGTGACCGGTGCCGGGCTCGGTGGCGGCCATCTCCACCTCCACGCCCAGCCGCTGGCCGAGGTCGAAGTGCGTGCCGGCAGCCTGACGGACGAAAGCGTCGAAACGGCTGGCCTGCGCACCTACGAACTTCGGTTCGGCGACCGCACCCTGGCGACGTTGCAGCTGGACGCCCCGCCAGCGGCCGTGTTCTCGGTCGACGAGTGCGCCCGCGGCTTCGAGATCGTCATCGGGGCGGCGTGGTCGGAGGCGCGAGCCGGGCAGGCCACCGACGAGCTGGCCGCGCTGGACACGGCGACCCGCGGCATCGCCGGCGTGCTGGACCTCGATCGCGTCCTGCAGCTGATCACGGACCGCGTGCGCGAGCTGGCCCACGCCCAGTACGCGGCCCTCGGCATCGTCGACCCCGACGGTGGGATCGAGCGCTTCATAACGAGCGGAATCAGCCGCACGGAGCGCGAGCGGATCGGCCCGCCGCCGCACGGCCACGGCCTGCTCGGCGTTATCGTCGCGGCCAGCCATCCGGTCCGCGTTCACGACATGGCCACCGACAGCCGCCGCTACGGCCTGCCCGCCAATCACCCGCCGATGCACTCGTTGCTGGGCGTCCCGATCGGGGCCAAGGGTCGTTCGATCGGGCGGTTGTACCTGACCAACAAGCTCCCTTCGGGCGACTTCACCGAGGACGACGAGCGCCTGGTCGAGATGTTCGCCCTGCACGCCGGCATCGCCATCGAGAACGCCAGGCTTCACGATCAGGTCCAGCGTCTCGCCATCGTCGAGGAGCGCGAACGGATCGGCCGCGACCTCCACGACGGGATCATCCAGAGCATCTATGCCGTGGGCCTCTCGCTCGAGGACGTCCCGGATCTGATGGCCGACGAGCCGGATGTCGCCCGCGCCCGAATCGAGCGCGCCATCGACTCGCTCGACCAGTCGATCCGCGACATTCGCAACTTCATCTTCGGGCTGCGCCCCGAACTGCTCGAACAGGCCGGCCTGGTGGGCGGCCTGGCTGCGCTGGCCGACGAATTCAGGGTCAACAGCATGGTGGACGTGGACGTCGAAGCCTACGGCGTCGAGGAGGGCGATCTGTCGCCCGACCAGACAGGCCAGCTGCTCTCGATCGCCCGAGAAGCGCTGAGCAACATCGCCCGCCACTCCAAGGCGACGCAGGGGACGGTCCGGGTCGAAGCCCACCAGGGCATGGTCAAGCTGACGGTAAGCGACAACGGCGTCGGCTTCGAGCCCGACCGGCAGCGCGGCCCGAGCCACCAGGGCCTGATCAACATGCGCGCTCGGGCCGTCGCGATAGGCGGGCGCCTGGTGCTCGAAAGCGCGCCCGGCGGCGGCACGCGTATCATCGTCGAGGTGGCGAGGCGCGAGACGCTCGGCACCGACGAAAGCCTGCTAGGAGAACCATGACCGACCAGATCGAAGCACGCCCATTGCGGCTGCTCGTGGTCGACGACCACGAGGTCGTACGCCAGGGTCTCGTGTCGCTGCTCGACCGGCGCGAACACTTCCAGGTCGTGGCCGAGGCCGGCACCGCCGCCGAGGCCGTCGAGATGGCGCGCAAGTTCGAGCCCGACCTCGTCGTCATGGACGTCCGCCTGCCGGACGGCTCGGGCATCGAGGCCTGCCGCGAGATTCGGGCCGAATTTCCGGCAACGCGGGTCGTCATCCTGACCAGCTATCCGGACGAAGAGGCCGTTCTCTCGGCGATCATCGCCGGAGCCTCGGGCTATCTGCTCAAGCAGATCCGCAGCCGCGACCTCGTGAGCGCCCTCGAGTCCGTCGGCCGCGGCGAGTCGCTGCTCGATCCGGCCGTCACCGAGAAGGTGCTCGACCGCGTCCGCCGCATCGCCACCGGCACCTACACCGACGAGATGGCCCAGCTGACCCAGCAGGAGCAGAAGATCCTGCTCCTCGTCGCCGAGGGCAAGACCAACAAGGAGATCGCCTCCGAGGTCTTCCTGTCGGACAAGACGGTCAAGAACTACGTCAGCTCGATCCTCTCGAAGCTGAACCTCGAGCGACGCGCCCAGGCCGCCGCATTCGTGGCCCGCCATCGCCTCAAGGGCGGCGTCTAGTCGCCGCCGGGCGGGCGATCCCTTTCGCCACACCATTAGACGCGCGCTGCCACTAAACTCCGCGTCATGCGTATCGTCAGCGCCGATGAGGCCGTCTCCGTCATCCAGTCAGGCCAGCAGATCTTCATGCACGGGTCCGCGGCCACGCCGTCCGTGCTCCTAGACGCGCTGTGCAGGCGCGCCCCTCTGCTCCAGGACGTCAAGCTCGTCCACATGCATGCCGAGGGCCCTCATCCGCACCTCGAGCCGGAGATGGCCGGCCACATCCTTCATCGAGCGGTGTTCATCGGGCCGAACGCTCGCAAGGCGGTCAATGAAGGCCGGGCGGAGTTCATTCCGGTCTTCCTTTCGGACATCCCGCGCCTGATCGAGAGCGGCCTCCTGCCGCTGGACGCCGTATTTCTGAACGTGACCCCGCCAGATGAGCACGGCTTCTGCTCGCTCGGCACCGCGGTCGACACGATGCTGACCGCCGTCCGCTGCTCCAAGACGGTCATCGCCCAGTTCAACAAGAGCATGCCCCGGACGCTGGGCGACAGCTTCGTCCACATCAGCAAGATCGACTACGCGGTCGAGGTGGATCAACCGCCGTTCAATCACGTCATCGGCGAGCCGGACGCCACGGAGCGCCGAATCGGAGAGTTCGTGGCGGACCTCGTGCAGGACGAGGCCACGCTCCAGATGGGCATCGGCGCGATCCCGAGCGCCGTGGGCAAGTGTCTGGACGGCAAACGCGACCTGGGCGTCCACACGGAGATGTTCACCGACGTCCTGGTGGATCTCGTCGAGCGCGGCATCGTGACGTGCGAGCGCAAGGAGATCAACTGCGGCAAGATCGTGACCGCCTTCATGATGGGCACGCAGCGGCTGTACAAGTTCGTCGACGACAACCCGATGGTCGAGATGCGGCCCGTCGACTACACCAACGACACGTCGGTCATCCGGCGCTTCAAGCGCATGACCGCCATCAACTCCGCCATCGAAGTCGATCTGACCGGCCAGGTCTGTGCCGACTCGATCGGCCACCGCATGTACAGCGGCGTCGGCGGGCAGATGGACTTCATGCGCGGCGCGGCCCTGGCCGAGGAAGGTCGGGCGATCATCGCCCTGCCGTCCACCGCGGCCGACGGCAAGTTCTCGCGGATAGCGGTCGCCCTCAAGGAAGGGGCCGGCGTCACGACGACTCGCTCCCACGTTCGAACGGTCGTGACCGAGTACGGCGTGGCCGAGCTGTTCGGGCAGAGCTTCCGAGAGCGAGCCAAGCGCCTGATCGCCATCGCTCACCCGGACTTCCGCGACGAGCTCACCACGTACGCCAGGAAGTATCACGAGCTGTAGGCAGTTCGCCGATCGGCTCGGCCTTGGTGGGGAGTCGGCGGCGTCACCGGCTCCGGTTCTAGAGGTGGTCCGCGGCGTCTTCGCGACTGCTACCGCCTGACCATGCCTTTCAGGCTTATCTGATCGCGATCCGTCGTCGTTTCCGTCATTCACTCCCGGTGTGAGTGCTGGACTTGGATGGGACGGCGCCGGGTCGCCAGGAAGCGTCCGCAGCCGCGTTCGTGGACTTGTCGTGAGCGTGGATCGTGCGTTGCTCCCCCGCGCAACTGCCGTCGCGTGTCGCCCGAACGGGTCCAACACGCCCGGTGGGCGTACCTGGCGGAAACGGGGCCGGCGCAACGCCGGGACCTGGCCGCGAGTTTCGGCCGCGGACCCGCCTCTGCCTGCCGGCCTATTGCCCCACGCAACCCGATCTTGAATCCGGCGAGCGCACCGCCGGCGATGCCCCGCCCGCGGCGCCGGGCACAAAAAAAGGACGAACGCCGGGCGTCCCCTCCGGCGTTCGTCACGCCAGCAAGTCTGGCGTTTGTGCTTCGCCGGTGCGCAGTGCCGAACGGCCCCCGGCCGCGGGAAACAGGGCCCCTGGCGCGGCGTGAACGGGGGGGTTAGCGGGCGGCGCAGCCCCTCCCCGGACCGCTCCGCATGTCGGCCTGGAAACGCGATCGAGGACGTCCTCGGCGCGGGGCCGAAGCATCGCTGCGGACCTGTGCAATATCGGCCAGAGCTCCGATCGCGGACCTCTCCCGAGGGCCGGCGCGACCTCCGGCGGTCGAGTTTCCGCGGCCCTGCGGCCACCCCTGCGGCCATCCCGGCGGGCGGGCCCGCGCCGGCCTCGCCGGTGCCCGCGCGGGCCATATGGCCCCCGGCATTAGGGAGCCCTGACGCTAAGAGGCGGCGGCTCCTGCGCGCAGGCTATGCGACATGCTCGCCGATACCAATTTGCCTCTGCGCCGACTGCTGATCGTCAGTCAGCACCGCGCGGCCACGGAGGCTCTGTCCGACCACCTGTCGCGCCACGGCTTCGAGATCGTCGCTCAGGCGAACTGCGCCGAGTCCGCGGCGCGCGAGGCTCTGGCCGTCTGCCCGGACGTGGTCCTGCTCGACGCGGACGTTCCGGGCGGCTGGAGGCCGGTGGTGGCGGCGCTGCGCGACTGCATCCCCGCCGATCGGATCGCCGTGCTGGCGTCCTACTGGCACGCCGACGAGCAGCGCGAGGCGATCGCGACCGGGATCGGCGGCACGCTGCTCAAGCATCTCGACGGCAGCGCTCTGGCGCGCCAGCTGCGCGAATTGGGCGACTCGGCGAGCTCAACGACCTCGGCGGCGCAGGCAGCGGCCGACCCGCGATGACGGAGCCTCGCACGGTTGGGGACGTCATGACCCCCAATCCGATCTCGATCTCGGCGGCGGCCTCCCTGGCCGAAGCAGCCGCCCTGCTCAGCAGCCGCCAGATCTCGGGCCTGCCCGTGGTCGACGACGGCGGGTCTCTGGTAGGGGTGCTCAGCCAGACGGATCTAATCAGGGCGCAGGCGAACCCGGGGCTCTCGGCCAACTGGCGGGGCCTGCCGGTGGGCGAGATCATGACGAAACCGGCGCTGACCATCCCTTCGACCGCCGGCATCGACGAAGCCGCGCGGATGATGAGCGAGCGCCGCGTGCACCGCCTCGTCGTCACCGCCGCCGCCGCGACCGCCATCGGAATCCTCTCCGCCAGCGACCTCGTTCGGTCGTGGCTTCGATAGGACCGCGACCCTAGGCGGCGACTCCGACTCGTCCGGCTTCCAGGCCGGCCAGGAATACGCCGAGGTCCGCCTCGATGATCTCCGGCCGTTTGCGGGCCGAGATCTCCCGCAGCGCGGCGCGGACGGAGTCCGGTGTGACCCAGCCCAGTCGCGCCACCAGGGCGCCGAGGGCGACGATGCTCACGAGCTTGTCGTCGCCGCCCCGGGCTGCGAGCTCGGTGCAGGGGAGCCGGAGCTCGTCGATGTCGGCCCGGGCCGAAGTCTGCGACGTGATCAGCGACGTGTTCGCGATCAGCAGCCCGCCCGGGGCGACGCACGGCGCGAATTTTCGCAGCGACGGCAAGTTCATCGCCACCGCGGCGTCGAACCGATCGACGACCGGCGACCCGATGGGGCGGTCTGCGACGATGACCGTGCACGAGGCCGTGCCGCCCCGCATCTCGGGGCCGTAGGAGGGGATCCAGAAGACCTCGAGACCGTCCTTGATCGCGGCGCGGGCGAGCACCTGGCCGGTGAACAGCAGCCCCTGGCCGCCGAAACCGGAGAAGACGACCGAACGCTCCATCTCAGGCCTCCGGCTCTGCGGGGAGAACCGGCGTGGCCGCCGAGGCGCCGCCGGCCGCGATCGAGTCTCCGGCGGGGGGCGGCGCCGCCGCTCCGCGGTCCACTATCACTCCGAGCGGATAGGCCTCGACGACCGGGCCCTTGAGGTGCTCGAGCGATTCCTGGGGCGTCATGCCCCAGCCGACGGGACAGTTGGAGAGCGCTTCGACCAGCGAGAAGCCGCCGCCCTCGATCTGGACCATGCAGGCGCGCCTGATCATGGCCTTGAGCTTGCCGATCTGGGACGCGTCGGCGACGGAGCCGCGCGCGGCGTAGGTCACGCCGGGCAGCTGGGCCAGCATCTCCGTTATGCGGATCGGGTAGCCCATCAAGGCCGCGTCCCGGCCACTCGGCGACGAGGTGGTCCGCTGGCCCAGAAGCGTGGTCGGCGCCATCTGGCCGCCGGTCATGCCGTAGATGCCGTTGTTCACGAAGATGGCCGTGATCCGCTCGCCGCGCGCCGCGGCATGGACGATCTCCGCGGTGCCAATCGCGGCCAGGTCGCCGTCGCCCTGGTACGTCAGCACGAACGCCTCCGGCCGAACGCGGCGGATCCCCGTGGCCACGGCCGGAGCGCGGCCGTGAGGCGCCTCGACGAAGTCGACGTTGAGGTAGTCGTAGGCGAAGACGGCGCAACCGACCGGAGCCACGGCGATCGTGTGGGCCGGCAGGTCCAGCTCGGTCATCACCTCCGCCAGCAGCCGGTGGACGACGCCGTGCCCGCAGCCGGGGCAGTAGTGAGTGGAGCGGTCCAGGAGCACATCGGGCTTGCCGTAGATCAGCCGCGGCTCTCCCGCACGAGGCGGAATCTCGGGGTTCGGATTGAGCGTCATCGCTCGCCTCCGTCGCGTGCGGCGGCGTTTGTCTCGGTCTGGCGGGTCGACTCCGGGGCATCGACGATCGGCGGCCGGCGATGCCCGGACTGCGCCTCCAGCCAGGCGGCGCGGCGCCTCTGCTGCTGTTCGCGTTCGATCTCGCGCTCGTGCTCGCGGGTGCGCTCGACTTTGCCGTGGAGCGCCTTCAGCGCGCCGACGACTTCGTCCGGCGTCGGCACCAGGCCGCCCATTCGGCCGTGGAAGCCGACCGGGCAGCGGCCCTCGACCGCCAGGCGCACGTCCTCGACCATCTGGCCGGACGAAAGCTCGACGGTCAGGATGGCATGGGCGCGCCGGGCGACTCGAGCCAGTTCGCGGCTGGGGAACGGCCAGAGCGTGATGGGGCGGAAGAGGCCGGCCTTGATGCCCCGGGCTCGGGCCTTCTCGATGGCGCTTCGCGCGACCCGCGCCGCGGTGCCGTAGGCGACCAGGACGTATTCGGCGTCCTCCATCCTCTCGGTTTCCCAGCGGACCTCCTGGCGGGAAATCTCGGCGTACTTGCGCTGGAGGTTGAGGTTGCGCTTCTCGAGGACCTCGGGCACGAGATCGATCGACTTGACGATCCGCGCCGGGCGCCCGGCGGCTCCGGTCAGGGCCCAGTCGAAGGCGCGGCGTTCCGGATTGCGGAAACGAAGCTCCACGGGCTCCATGGCCTGGCCGAGGATCCCGTCCAGCACGACCATCACCGGCGTCCGATATCGCTCGGCCAGCTCGAAGGCGGTGGCCATCAGGTCCATCGCCTCGCCGATCGAGGCCGGCGCCAGCACCGGCACGCGGTAATCGCCGTGGCCGTGGCCCTTGGTCGCCTGGAAGTAGTCGCTCTGCGACGGCCCGATGCCGCCGAGCCCCGGCCCGGCGCGCATGACGTTGACCAGCACCACGGGCGTGCCGGATCCGGCCATGTAGCTCATCGCCTCGGCCATCAGGCTGATGCCGGGACTCGACGACGACACCAGGACTCGGGCGCCGGTCGCGGCCGCACCGAGGGCCATGTTGATTGCCCCGAGCTCGCTCTCGGCCTGGACGAAAACGCGGCCCAGCTCCGGCATCCGTCGCGCCATCCACTCCAGCAGCTCGGCCTGGGGCGTGATGGGGTACCCGAAGTAAGCGTCGCAACCGGCCTGGATCGCTGCCTCGGCGATGGCCTCGTTGCCCTTCATGAGGACTCGCGAACGGCGGCCGGCATCCGGCTCGGTCATCGGGCACCCTCCTGGCGAGGCATTCGCGGGGCGGACCAGACTGTGAAGACCGAATCGGGGCAGACGCGAGCGCACAGGGCGCAGCTCGTGCAGGCGGAGGCGTCGATCAGCGCGATCGGGTGGTAGCCGAGGCTGTTGACACGGCTTCGATCGAGAGCGAGGACGGACTTCGGACAGGCCGCCACGCACAACTCGCAACCCTTGCAGCGCTCCTCGGCGACGACGAGGGGCGTCCACGGGATGGGCGGCCGAGGCGGTCGAATGGCAACTGGACTCATCGCCATCTGTATTCGGCTTTCTGTTGCGGAGCCCGTCGTCGAACAGGCCGCCGGCCGAGCTGGCCCGCGGCGGTCCCGCAAACGGGACTTGTTGCTCGTAGCGTCCCGCGCGAACAAGGGCCGGGCAAGGGCCGAAGGGCCCATCGACCTCAGGCGAGGGACAGGCGAGGGCAGGGCGACCGGGAAGGCCGCCTGCGCTCGGGCGGCGGCGCCCCCCTTTTCGGGCAGGTCGTGGAGCCAATCGGCCCCGCTCGGAACGGCGGAAACGCTCGAGGCAGCACCATTGGGCCCTTATCAGGCGGGATCGCGTGGCCGCACGCTTGAGGGGCATGGACCGCGACATCCACCCAAACGAACCACCAGAGACGTTCACGAAGGCGCCGGCCGTCCCGTTCAAGCCCGGCGCGAGGCCGCCGTTGCCGGTCCGGTCCGCGGCTCCGGGCGTTGAGCAACCGGCGGGCCTGCGCCTCGGGGACCTCGGTCCGGCGGACGAGAAGGAGCCCAACATCCGCCCGGCGTTGCTGGGCGAGCCGTTCGACGATCCGGTCGCGCCCGGCAGCGTCCGCTGCGTCGCCTGCGCCCATCGCTGCGTCCTGCGACCGAGCCGGATCGGCGTCTGCGGCGTGCGCCAGAACCGCGGCGGGCGGCTGTATACCCTGGTCTACGGCCAGGCCGTCGCCTCCCAGGCCGAGCCGATCGAGAAGAAGCCGTTCTTCCATTTCCTGCCGGGCAGCACCGCGTACTCCGTGGCAACAAGGGGCTGCAACTTCCACTGCGCCTATTGCCAGAACTGGCAGATCTCCCAATCGCATCGCGAGGGGCGCGTGCCCGAGAGCCGCTTCGTGGCGCCGCAGACGGCGGTCCAGGAAGCCCTCGCCGCGGGAGTCCGCAGCATCGCCTACACGTACGTCGAGCCGACCATCTTCCTCGAGTACGCCCTCGACACGATGGCTCTTGCCCGGGCGGCGGGTCTGCGCAACGTCTTCGTGACCAACGGCTACGAGAGCCCGGAAGCGCTGGATCTGGTCGCGCCGAACCTGGATGCCGCCAACGTCGACTTCAAGGCGGGCAGCGACGACTTCTATCGCCGCGTCTGCGGCGCTCGGCTGGAGCCGGTTCGCGAAACGATCGTGGCCATGCGCCGGCGTGGCGTGTGGGTCGAGTTGACGACTCTTGTCATTCCCGGTCTCAACGACGATGCCGCCGAACTTCGAGCCACGGCCGAATGGATTGCCACGGCCGTCGGCCCGGAGACGCCCTGGCACCTGACGCGTTTCCAGCCGGCGTACCGGCTTTCGGGGCTGGCAGAGACGCCCGCCGCCACGCTCGTTGCCGCGGCCGAGATCGCTCGCGAGTCCGGACTGCGGCACGTCTATGTCGGCAACGCGCCCGAAGTCGAGGCTGCGGCGACCCTCTGCGCCGGCTGCGGCGAGCGGCTGATCGGCCGCTCCGACTTCGCGGTGACCGAGTGGCACCTCGTGGCCGGGCGATGCCCGCGCTGCGGGCACTCTCTTGCGGGCGTCGGGTTGGAGGGAGAGCCGGTCGTGGTGTGAGCGGGCCGCGAGCGCGGCGCCGGCCGTGGCGGGTCGCGCAGCGCGAGCGGCCGCGAGCGGCTGGCCCCCAAGTTCCGCCGGCCCACCACCCACAGGCGTATCTGACCCCAATTCGGCACGGTTTCCGCCGGTTACGCGTGGTGGGCGTGTTGGACGCACCGACGCCCTCGGGGACGCCGATCCGGCGGCGACACCGGGCCCGCGATTGCCTCGCCTGAGCGCGAACTGCCGCGCCTATGGATCGCCGGTCCCCCCGGCCGGCCTCGGCTCGCGTCCAACATTCCTGGTGGGCGTAAATCGGCGGAATCGTCTGGCTTCGGAGTCGATCGAACGGGGTCGAGGCGGCGGTCGATGCACCGACGCACGGGCCCAACCTTCCCGCAGGGTGGGGCTTACTTGGGACCTTCGGCCTCGCTGCCGGGCCGCTCGGCAGGCGGAATCCAGAGCGCCCGGGTGTGAGATAGACGCGGGCGGTTACGCTTTACGCAGGCCCCGGCACCCGGACCGGGTCCAGCGGAGGTCGAATTGTGATGCATGAGGCAGGTCTGGCGCGAAACGTGGCTAAGGCTCTCAAGAGCCGTGGACTCACGCTGGTACAGGTGCGCCTCAGCGTGCGCGGCGGCCGCCGCGATCCCTCCGAGTTCGAGACCGATCTGCGCGCCCAGCTGATCCACGCCATGCCCGATCAGGCGAGGGCCGTGCCCGGGCTGGAGATTCGGCGGGTCCCGTTCGGCCACATCTGCCCCGGCTGCGGCACGGAGTTCGATTCGCCGCAGATCGCCGCGTCGTGCCCGCGCTGCCACGCCGAATCGCTGCCCGAGGTGACCGAAGAGGAGGTCGACATCGAGCGGCTGGAGCGCTACCCGTGAACTCGGCCGGGCCCGGGGAGCGGGTCGCTCGCGCGCTCGAAGTTCGAGGCGTAGTTCAGGGCGTCGGCTTCCGGCCCTTCGTGTGGCGGCTCGCGACCGAGCTGGGCCTCGACGGAACGGTCATCAACCGAGCCGGCCAGGTCGAAATCGAGGTTTCCGGCACGGCCGAAGCGGTCGAGGAGTTCGCCGCTCGAATCCGGACGGACGCGCCACCGCGCGCACGAGTCGAGGCGGTCGTCGTTCGGTCGTCCGAGCGATCGGCTGCGGCCGGCTCCGGCTTCACGATCGAGGAGAGCGAGGCGGTCGCCTCGACCGAACGCCTCTTCCCGCCCGATATCGCGACCTGCGACGACTGCCTGCGCGAGCTGTTCGATCCGGCCGATCGGCGCTACCGCTATCCGTTCACCAACTGCACCAACTGCGGGCCGCGGGCGACGATCATCGACGAGCTGCCCTACGACCGGGCCAGGACGTCGATGCGCGACTTCCGCCTTTGCGCCGCCTGCGAGGCCGAGTATCGCGACCCGGCGAACCGCCGCTTCCACGCCGAGCCCGTCGCTTGCCCCGACTGTGGGCCGCAGCTTTCGTACCGGCGCCCCGGCGACGCTGCCCCGGCGGCGCACCGGGAAGCGGCCCTGGCCGCCGCCGTGGCGGATCTTCGGGCCGGGCGGATCGTCGCGATCAAGGGACTCGGGGGTTACCACCTCGCCTGCGACGCCACTGATCCCGCGGTCGTCGCTCGTCTCCGCGACCGCAAGCACCGCTGGGCCAAGTCGTTCGCGGTGATGGTCCGGGACCTGGCCGCGGCCCGCGCCGAGGCCGCGACGTCGCCCGAGGAAGAGGCGCTGCTGGTGTCGCCGGCCCGCCCGATCGTCCTCGTCGAGCGGCGCGCTGACGAGCACTCGACGGCCCGGCCGCGGCTGGCGGACGGCGTCGTGAACGCCGAGCCGGGACGGGCCGCGGCCCTGAACAGCCGTGTCGGGCTCTTCCTGCCGTACACGCCGCTGCACCATCTGCTGCTCGAAGCGCTCGGCCGGCCGGTCGTGCTGACCAGCGGCAACCTGTCCGACGAGCCGCTCGCCACCGACGACGCCGAGGCGCTGGAGCGCCTGTCGGGGATCGCCGATTCGTTCCTGGCCAACGACCGCGAGATCCGGGCCCGTTACGACGACTCCGTGACGCGTGTAATCG
>CAZGUS010000065.1:0-13303 GCA_964529245.1 uncultured Anaerolineaceae bacterium | reverse complement strand
GCCTGCCGATCATCGGCGACGACATCAAGAGCCAGGTCGGCGCGACGATCAGCCACCGCGTTCTCACCCGCCTCTTCATGGATCGCGGCGTCCGCGTCGACCGCACCTACCAGCTCAACTTCGGCGGCAACACGGACTTCCTCAACATGCTCGAGCGCGAGCGCCTCGAGTCCAAGAAGATCTCCAAGACCAACGCCGTCACCTCGATGCTCGACTACGACATCGACCCCGACAACATCCACGTCGGACCGTCGGACCACGTGCCTTGGCTGCTCGACCGCAAGTACTGCTACATCGTCATGGAAGGCACCACGTTCGGCGACGTCCCGCTCAAGTGCGAGATGAAGCTCGAAGTCTGGGACAGCCCGAACAGCGCCGGCGTCGTCATCGACGCGCTCCGCTGCCTCAAGCTCGGCCTGGATCGCGGCCTCAAGGGCGCACTCGTGGCCCCGTCGGCCTACTTCAAGAAGAGCCCGCCCATCCAGCTCCACGACGACATCGCCTACAACCGGGTCGAGGCGTTCATTCGCGGCGAGGACAACCAGACCCTCGTCGGCACCGAGACCCTGCCCAAGAAGTTCACTCGACCGGCTCCGCTCCGCGGCGGCGCCCCGGCCGTGGCGAAGTAGCGACCACGCGACACCCGACTCCCCGGGGGCGCCACCCGCGGCCCGGGGACCGGGGCACAGAATAGAGAAGACCGTCGCCGCAAGGCGACGGTCTTTCTGTCTGTCGAGGTTCTGGCGAGGTTGGTTGGGCGAGTCGGGCGCGGCGAGCGCCGACGGCTTGAGGCCGACCGGACCTACCGCGCGGCGGTGGCTGCGACCGTCTGCTCGATGCGAGTCAGCAGCGACTTCCAGGCGGAGCTGAACGACTCGACGCCCGCCTCCTGGAGGCGGCGCGCCAGATCCGTCAGGTCGACGCCCGATGCCTTGAAGCGGGCCATCAGCGCCGGATCCGGCAGGTTTGGGTCGGCCTTGAGAGTGTGCGAGCCATCACCGTGGTCGGCGAACGCCAGGAGCGTCTCCTCGGGCATCGTGTTCACGGTGAGCGGCGCGGCCAGCGCCTCGATGTACAGCACGTCCGACGCGGTCTTGTCCTTCGTTCCGGTGCTGGCCCACAGAAGCCGTTGCGGCCGGGCGCCCGCGTTCATAAGCCGGGCCCAGCGATCGCTGTGGATCAGCCCGGTGTAGGCGTTGTACGTCAGCTGGGCGGTGGCGATGCCGAGCTTGAGGCGGAGGTCGGCCGGAAGGTCGCCGGCCAGCGGGCCATCCCAGCGGCTGACGAAGACGGACGCCACCGATGGCACGTCAGCGTTGAGGCCGGCTTCGACGCGCATCTCGATGCCCCGCGTGTAGGCCTCGGCGGCGGCCAGGTACTGCTCGGTGGAGAAAAGCAGGGTCACGTTCACCGGCACGCCGGCGAAGATCGTCCGCTCGATCGCGTCGAGGCCGGCCGCGGTGCCGGGTATCTTGATGAAGAAGTTGGGCCGGGCCGCCATGGCATGGAGCCGCGCGGCATCCGCCGCCGTGGCCGCGGCGTCGTTGGCAAGCAGCGGCGACACTTCGAGGGATACGAAGCCGTCGACGCCGTCCGTCCGATCGTAAGTCGGACGGAACAGATCGGCCGCCCGCCGCAGGTCGTCGAGCGCAAGGTCGAAGAAGATCTGCTCGGTCTTCGCGCCACTCGCGGCCAGACGCTTGATCTGCTCGTCGTAGTCCGAGGATCCGCCGATCGCCTTGTCGTAGATCGATGGGTTCGACGTCAGGCCGGTCACCGACAGGTCGGCGATGTATTTCTGCAGCTGACCGCTGTCCAGCAGGCCGCGCGTGATGTTGTCGAGCCAGACGCTCTGCCCGACCCCTGCGAGTCTTTGGGTCCGATTCATTTCGCCTCTACTTCCGTGGGCGGACTCAGCCGTTCAGCACGTCGCCGCGGAATGCGTCGGCGTCCTGGAGCCTGCGGCGCAGAGCGTTCAGGAACCGCGCGGCAAGCTCGCCGTCGACGAGCCGATGGTCGGCCGTCAACGTCAGCTTCATTATCTGACGGATGCCGATTCCGTCGCCGACGGCTATCGGCGTTGGCACGACGCTGGAGACGGCGAGGATGGCGGACTCGCCCGGGTTGATGATCGCGCTGAACTCGTCGACGCCGAACATCCCGAGATTCGAGATCGTGAAGGTGCTTCCGGTCATGTCGTCGGGCGTCAGCGTACCGTTTCGGGCCGCTTCGGCGAGTGCCGAGGCTCGGGCGTGTAGCTCGACGAGCGACCGCCTGTCGGCGTCGCGAAGGACGGGCACGACCAGGCCCTCGGGCAGCGAGACGGCCAGGCCGACATGGACGCGGCGACGCGGCCAGACCGAGACACCGTCCGTGCGGGAGTTGACGTCCTGGAACTCGGCCAGCGTCTGGGCCGTGGCGGAGACGATGAAGTCGGTGATGGTGAGCGTGGTGCCGGCGGCCTTGAATTCCGTACGAAGGGCGAGCAGGCGCGTCGCGTCGACGGCGACCGTGACGGTAAACTGCGGGACGGTGGTCGCGCTGAGCGTCAGCCGCTCGGCGATCACGCGGCGCATGCGGCTCATCTGGCGGGGCGCCGCGTCCTCGGAATCCCAGTCGTAGCCGGCGGACCCCGCGATAGGTGCGGAAGCCGGGGCGGCCGGGCGAGCGGCCATCGGCGTTGCGGGCGCGACTGCGGGCGCGGCCACGGCCGCCGGGGCTGCCGCGGCCGCCTGGAGAGCGGCTTGAACGTCGCGCTCGGTGATTCGGCCTTCGGGCCCGGTGCCGGCGATGGTCCGCGGATCGATCCCCGAATCGGCCGCGAGTCGGCTGGCGCGGGGGCTGATGCGAAGCCGTGCGTCGTTGGAGGAGGGCGGGACGGCCCCGCGGGTCACGGCGGCTGCCGCAACCGGCGCGGTCGCAGCCGCAGGTGGCACGGCCGGCGCGGTGACAGCGACCGGCGCGACCGTGGCCGGCGCCGCCGAAGCAGGCGCCGCATCGGGGACGGCCTCGCCGGGCTCGCCGACGTAGGCGCACACGGCGTTGACCGCGACGGTCTCGCCCTCTTGGACGACGCGCTTCAGCAGCACGCCCTCCTCGAAGGCTTCGACGTCCATGTTCGACTTGTCGGTCTCGATCTCGAAGAGCACGTCGCCCTTCGCCACCTTGTCGCCTTCGCGTTTGTGCCAGGCGACGAGGACGCATTCCTCGGTCATCTGGCCCGGTTTCGGCATCAGGATCGGGTGTGCCATGGTGTCCCTCGCGGAATCGGCGGTCGGCCTGGGTTCTACAGTAGCGCGGCCACCGCCGTGTAGATGTCGCCGGCATTCGGCAAGAAGGCCTTTTCGAGACCCTCGGCCTGCGGCGAGATGCCGTTGGCGGCGCCGATGCGACCGACCGGCGCGTCCAAGTAGTCGAAGGCTTCGAGCTGGATGCGGGCCACGATCTCGTTGACGTAGCTGCCGATGAGGACGGCCTGGCTGGCTACGACGCAGCGCCCGGTCTTGCGCACCGAGGCGAGAACCGTCTCCATGTCGAGCGGGATCAGGCTGCGCAGGTCGATCACTTCGGTCTCGATGCCGCGCTCCGCCTTGAGCTTTTCGGCCGCCGTCAGCGCGTCCAGGACAGCCGGGCCCCAGGCCACGATGGTGGCGTCGGCGCCTTCGCGGACCACTTTGGCGACGCCGATCGGCTCGATGTATTCGCCCTCGGGCACGACGCCCTTGGTGCTGTAGAGGCCCTGGCTCTCGACGAAGAGGACGGGGTTGTTCGTGCGGATCGCAGCCTTGAGGAGTCCCTTCGCATCGGCCGGGTTCGACGGGTAGATGACGTACAGACCGGGGATGTGGGTGAAGACGCTCTCGAGGGACTGCGAATGCTGGCCGCCGTAGCCTTTGCCGGCGCCGACGGAGGCGCGGATGACGAGCGGCACTTCGACCTGGGCTCCGGACATGTAGTGCCACTTGCCGGCCTGGTTCGCGATCTGGTCGGAGGCCATGAGCGCGAAGTCCATGTACATCAGCTCGACGACGGGTCGGAGGCCGACCATCGAAGCACCGACCGCGGTGCCGCAGATGCAGGCTTCCGAAATCGGCGTGTTGAAGACGCGCTCCCGGCCGAAGGCCTCGAGCAGGTCCTTTGTCAGCTTGAAGGCGCCGCCGTAGTCGGCCACGTCCTCGCCGTACACGACGACGCGCCGGTCTCGCATCATCTCTTCGACGAGCGCCTCGCGGAGCGCGTCCTTGTAGGTGGTCATGCCGTTGGTGAGCTTCGATACCGGCGGGTCGGCGTACGTTACAACGGCGCCCTCTGCGTCGGGGACCACGTCGGCGGCAGTGTCCGTGTAGAGGTACTTGAGAAGGTCCGACGGGTTCGGGTCGGTCGCCTTGGAGGCGCGGATCGCCGCCTGGGCATTGCGCTCGCGAGCCTTGGCCTCGACGGCGGCGAGGGTCTCCGCGTCGGCGGCGCCGGCGGCAATCAGCTGCGCCTTCAACCGCTCGATCGGATCGATTGCCCGCCAGGACGCCTCCTCTTCCCGCGTTCGATACTCATTGCGCGGGTCGGACAGCGAGTGGCCGTAGTAGCGATACGTGCTGGCCTCGATGAGGACCGGGCCGTTGCCGTCGCGGCAGATCTGCGCGGCGCGCTCGATCGCGTCGCGAACGGCCAGGACGTCCATGCCGTTGACCGTTTCGGCGTGCATGTTGTTCTGGGCGAAGCCGGCTCCTCGGCGAGCCAGGTGGTCGACGCCCATGACCTCTTCGTCAGTCCGATGGGTCATGCCGTAGTGGTTGTTCACGATCAGGTATATGACCGGCAGACCCGCGGCACGAGCCCCCGCGAGATGGTTGGTCCACTGGTCCTGGGACGCCCAGTTGAGCGCCTCGAGGACGACCCCGTTGGCGTACGCGCCGTCGCCCGCGAAGCAGCAGACGACCTTTTCCGAGCCGCGGTACCGGAGCGCCATGGCCGCGCCGGTCGCGATCGGCACGCTGCCGCCCACGATCGCGTTCGCGCCCAGGTGGCCGGTCGCGAAGTCGCCGATGTGCATGCCGCCGCCGCGACCGCGGCAATAGCCCTCTTCCTTGCCGAAGAGCTCGGCGATGACGCGGTAGATATGCTCCTGGAGGGCGTCGGCGAGAAGGCCGTCGTGGTCCTTGGCTTTCGACCAGGGAGCGCGGGCCCGCAGAGCCTCGTCGGACATGGCCCGAACCGCGGCGAACCCCTTGGCGACGGCGTCGCCGTGGCCTCGGTGGGAACTGGTGATGTGGTCGTCGGGGCGCAGGGCGCCGCATGCGCCGACCGACGTGGCTTCCTGCCCGATCGAGACGTGCGTGGGCCCGCGGTAGTCGTAGCCCGGAAGCGGGTCGTAGCCGCCGGAACGGAGGCGCACGATCATCTCTTCCAGTTCGCGGATGGCCAGCATGTCGTCGAGCAGGTCGAGCGCGGCCGACGCCGTCAGCTTGCCCGCGGCGATCTCGGAGCCGGCGTCACCGGCGAAGTCGAAGCCCCGGATCGAGCCCAGGGACTCCTCGAACGGTGCGAGGTCGGGCCGGGTGTCGCTCCGGTAAGTGGGCTCCGTGACCATGATCTTCGCCTCCGGGTCCGTGGTTGCCGTGGTCTTCATAGCGCTGGCTGTCCTCTTCATACGTCGAGGAGCAGCCGGGCCGCTTCCTCATCTGTGATCAATCGATGGATGAGCCCGCTTCGGAGGGCCGCCAGGATCGCGGGCGCCTTGGCGGCCCCGCCGGCAATCGCCGTGACATCCGGGACGGCTCGCAGTTGTTGCGGGCTGATGGCAATGAAACGGCCGGGAAGGTCGTGCGGTCGAATCTCGGCGCCGTTTGCGTCGAGCACTGTCGAGCAGATGTCCGCGACCGCGCCGGCGGCGTCCAGTTCGGCGGCAATCTCGACCGGCAAGGCCGCCCGAACCGTCGAGCCGCTGGCCGTCCAGGCGCCGATGCCGACGACCGCCTTGGTCAGCCGATCGAACATGGCGATGGTCTTGTGGACGTGCGGGTCGCTCCGCAGCGCCGCGGCCATCTCCGGGGTGTCGACCATCAGCGGGACGTACAGCGGGTATACCGGGCCGGCGGCGCAATCGGCCACGCGCCGGACGAGCTCCATGGAGTTGACGTCCAGCTCGAGCGTGGGGACGCTTCCGACGATCTGGACGACCGTGCAGGCGGGCAACTTGGACAGGTGCCCAACCATCGAATGGAGGGTCCGTCCCCAGGACATCCCGAGCACGTCGTCCGCCTCGAGGGTCTGGGTCAGGAGCTCGGCCAGGGCACGGCCCAGCTGCTCTCGCTTGAACTCGTCGGGCCCGTCGATCGGCCGGACGACGAGCGCGTCCACCAGACCGTACCGGGCCGCGAGCTCGCCGGACAGATCCAGGTCCATCTCGGGCGGCGCGCCGATCTCGATCCGGACGATCCCGTCGCGGCGCGCCCCGTCGAGCAGGCGAGCGACCTTGAAGCGGGAGATCCCGAGCTCCGCGGCGATCTCGCTCTTGCTGGCGCCGTCGAGGAAATACCGGCGGGCGGCGAGCACGGTCGTCACCACCTGTAGACGCGCGGTATGTCCTTCGGATCGAGCCGGCGGGTTCATCTGGTCCTCGTTATCGCCACCCGCCGGCACCGAGAGGTTCTGGGACCGTCTGGACAAGCTGGGGCCGGGATCATCCTAGCATCGTCACATCTGAGCGACAAGTGCTCAAACGAGCATCCGCGACAGCGGAGCGGCGCTTCCAGGTATTGGTGGTGCCGGGTCCGATTCTGCGGCACCGCATGCCGGGCCATGGATGGAAGTACGATTTGGCCGACGGCACAACACGCTTGATCGCCAACCCGCGGGCACGTAACATGGGACCCAGCGACAACCAAGCGTAAAAAGCCGAAAGCAATCGGAACTAGCTGAAAGAAATGCCCGGCACCTGCCGTGCAGCCCGCCCTCGGGTCGTCTTCGGGGACGCGGGGCGCGGCGCGGCAACGGGTCGAAGGGAACGATGGACGATAGTCTCAGCCCTGGTGGCGAGCCGCGCGCCGAATCGGGACGCCCGATCGTGAACACGCACGTCCATCTGCCGCCGAACTTCTCCGCCTTCGACACGGCCGCACAGGCGATCCGGATTGCTGCGGCCGAGGGTGTGGCCGCGGTCGGGACCGCAAACTACTACGACTTCGGCGTTTATCGGGTCTTTGCCGCGGCGGCCGCCGAGGCTGGCGTAGTGCCGCTGTTCGGGCTGGAAATCATCACCCTCATCGACGACCTGCCGGGCGGCGGCTCGCTCATCAACGACCCGACGAACGTCAATCGGATGTACCTCTGCGGGAAGGCTCTGACCCGCTTCGACCCGCCGATCCCGTCCGCGGCGCGCCGAATGGCGTCTGTCCGCGCGGCCGGTGACGATCGCATGCGGCGCATGACGAGCCTCGTCTCGGCCCGCTTCGCGCAAGTCGGGTTGGACGGTGGGATGACGGACGGCCTCATCGCGGCCGCGGTCGCGCAGCGCAGCGCGGTCCCGGTCGAATGGGTTTCCCTGCAGGAGCGGCACGTGGCGCAGGCGTTCCAGGAGCTGCTCTTCCGCGACGTCGCCCCCGCCGACAGGGCCGCCTCGCTGGCGCGCCTGTTCGGGGCGCCGACGGGCATTGACACGACCGACGCGGTCGCGGTTCAGGAGGCCATCCGCTCGAACCTCATGAAGGCGGGCAAGCCGGCCTTCGTGCCGGAGGCCGCTGTCTCGTTCGACGACGCGTACCGGCTGATCCTCGAGCTGGGCGGCATTCCGTGTTACCCGATCCTGGCCGACGGCGCTTCGCCGATATGCCCCTTCGAGGATCCGCCGGAGACGCTGGCGGAGCGGCTGCTCGACCGGGGCATCCACTGCGCCGAGTTGATCCCGGTTCGCAACCGGAGCCAGGTCGTCGATCGCTATGTTTCCGTCCTCCGGCAGGCCGGCATCGTCGTCATGGCGGGCACGGAACACAACACCCGGAAGATGATCCCTGTCGAGCCGATGGCGCTCGGCGGCGAACCGCTCTCGAGCCTGGCGCTCGAGGCCTTCTGGGAGGGCGCGTGCGTGGTGGCGGCACATCAGGTGCTGAGTGCCTCCGGCCGGCCTGGCTACGTCGATGCCGACGGGCGGCTCGCAGCCGGGTTCGCCGACGGCGAAGCCCGCATCCGTTCGTTCCGCCGGATCGGCGCCGACCTCATCACCACCCGATCTGCTGCGAGGGCCCAAGCTTGAACACCCAGTCCGCGCCGGAGGGGCGGTCGCTCGTCGACGGCCTCCTGAACGACATGGTCGCGCTGTCGCGCCGGTTCGGCGAGGACCCGCAGTACACGCGCGGCGGCGGCGGCAACATCTCGGTCAAAGCCGATGGAATCCTTTACATAAAGCCAAGCGGGACGTCGCTCTCGACGCTGACTCCGCAATCGGTCATCGCCCTCGACGTCCGGCCCCTGATGGAGCTCCTGAACGGGTCGCCGGAGCGCCGGGCCGAAGGCGGCACGGACCTGGTGATGCAGGTCGCGATCGAAGCCCGCGTCGGCGTTCGCGACGACCGCCGTCCGTCCGTCGAATCCCTGTTCCACGCGCTCCTGCCGCAGCGGTTCGTTCTGCATACACATCCCACGATCGTGAACGCTGTGACCTGCGCCACGAACGGCGCCGAGATCGTCGAGCGGCTCTTCGGTACGGCCTGTCTGTGGGTGCCGTACACGGATCCCGGCCTACCTCTCGCCCGCTCGATCCGGGACGTCAGACAGGCCTACGAGAAGCGCACCGGCAAACCCGCTCCACACGCCATGTTCCTCCAGAATCACGGCCTGATAGTCGCCGCCGATTCGACATCCGAAATCGTCGAAACCTCCGCCGGTCTGGTCGCCGCGATCTCGGCTCACCTCGCCCAGCTTCCGCCGATCTCGTGGGGCGACGTCGTGAAACACGAGCCCGACACGGCCCGGGCGGCGCTGGACGAGGTCGGTCCCGCGCTGCGGGCGCTGCTGGCGACGGGCAGCCGGCTCAAGGTCGTGGCGTTCGACGACTCGCCGATCGCGCTTTCGCTGGCCGGTTCGGCGCTCGGTCGGGAATTCGCCCTCGCCGGTCCGCTGACGCCCGATCAGATCGTGTACACGGGCTCGTTCCCACTGCTCCTGGATGCGGCGGCGGATACGTCGCCGGACGGCCTCGTCGATGCCCTTGCAGCCGCCATCCCGGCACGGGCGGAGTCCGAGGCCGGCGCGCCGGTCGTGGTATTGGTGCCCGGGCTCGGGATGTTCGCGGCCGGCGACACCGCCGCACAGGCGGAGATGGTCCAGCAGGTCTATCTGGACGCCATCAACGTGTCCATCGACGCGCAGCGCCTCGGCGGCGTCCGCGCCCTCTCCGACCCGGAGCGCCAATTCATCGAGCGCTGGGAAGCGGAGGACTATCGCAAGCGGGTGGCGGTCGGCAATTCCGGCACCGGACGCGCCAACGGCCTGGTCGTCGTGGTGACGGGCGCCGCCCAGGGCTTCGGGCACGCCATCGCTGCCGACCTCGTGGCCCAGGGCGGTCACGTCGTGCTGGCCGACATCAACGTGGAGCTGGCGAAGCGCCAGGCCCAGTCCCTGGCCGCCGAATTCGGCGGCGGTCGCGCCGTCGGCGTCGCGCTCGACGTCACCGACGACGCCTCGGTAACGGCCTGCTTCGACGAGATCGTGCGCCGCTTCGGCGGACTGGACGTGCTCGTCTCGAACGCCGGCATCCTCCGCGCCGGCGGCGTCACGTCGCAGCCCGTGGCCGAGTTCGACGCTGTGACGCGGGTGAACTACCGCGGCTACTTCCTGTGCGTCCGGCACGCCGCGCCAATCCTGGCCCGCCAGCATCGGGTCCGGCCCGACTACTGGGGCGACATCGTCGAGATCAACTCCAAGTCCGGTTTGGCCGGCTCCAGCCGCAACAGCGCCTATTCGGGCAGCAAGTTCGGCGGCGTGGGCCTGACGCAGTCGTTCGCCCTCGAACTCGTCGGCGACGGCATCAAGGTCAACGCCATCTGCCCCGGCAACTTCCTCGAAGGGCCGCTGTGGGCGGATCCCGACAACGGTCTGTTCGTGCAGTACCTGCGTGAAGGCAAGGTGCCCGGCGCGAAGAACATCGACGACGTGCGCCGCTTCTACGAAGCGAAAGTGCCGATGGGTCGGGGCTGCACGCCGGCCGACGTGCTCGAGGCCCTCTACTATGTCGTCGCCCAACGCTACGAGACCGGTCAGGCGATACCTGTGACCGGCGGCCAGGTGATGCTGAAATAGTGAGGAGCGCACGAGTGACCGGAGGGACGCCGACCGATCGGCCAATTCCAGCTGTCCAGCACGCCATCCAGATCGTCGACGCCGGGCTGACGGTGCACAACCGTGAAAAGGCCGTGAGCCTGCCGGGACCGCATCAGATCCTGGTGCGCATGGAGGCCGTCGGCATCTGCTTCTCCGACACGAAGCTCCTGCACGCATTCACCAGCCATCCGCGCAAGAGCGAGGTCCTCTCCGGGCTCGACCCGGAGGTGCTGGCCGAGATCCCGTCGTATGCGCCGGGCAAGCTGCCGACCGTGCCCGGGCACGAGCCCGTCGGTCGGATCGTCGCCGTCGGCGACCAGGTGCGCCGGCATCGCGTCGGTGAGCGCTGCCTGATCCAGACCGACTACCGCCACCTCCCCACGGCGGCCGCGAACGCCGCATTCGGATACAACTTCGAGGGCGGGCTGCAGGAGTACGTCCTGCTCGACGAGCGCATGATCATCGAGCCCGGGACCGGTGAACGGTTCCTGATCGCGGTCGGCGAGGGGCCGAGCGCGTCGGCGGTCGCCCTGGTGGAGCCCTGGGCGTGCGTCGAAGCTTCATACGTATATCCGGAGCGGCGCGGGCCGCTCCAGGACGGTCGCATGCTCGTCGTCGCCGACGCCGGCCGTGCGCTCGACGGCCTGGCTGAGCTGCTGAACCAGGCCCGGCCGGCCCAGCTGACGGTCCACTTCGCCGACCCCAGCCAGCACCTGGCTCTCGAAGCCACCGGCTTCGCCGCCACGCGTGTCGCCGACCTCGGGGAGATCGACCGCGCCGGCTTCGACGACGTCCTGTATTACGGCGCCGATGCCGCCACGATCGAGCTGCTCCAGGACTGCATGGCCTTTCGGGGTCTCATGAACGTCATCACCGGCGGCGTCGCGATCGGCCGGCCGGTGGCCCTCGACGTGGGCCGCGTCCACTACGACCTGACGCGTTGGACCGGCACCACAGGGACGTCGGCGGCCGAGGGCTACGCGACGATCCCCGCGGACGGCGAGCTCCGAGCCGGCGATCGCGTGGCGGTCATCGGTGCGGCCGGCCCGATGGGTCTGATGCATGTCGTTCGGGCGGCGTCGGCCGGCCTGCGCGATCTGTCGATCGCGGCGATCGACATCGACGACGCTCGCCTGGCGCGCCTCGCGAAGGCTTCCGAGCCCGTCGCCCGATCGCGAGGGGTGGATCTCGAGGTCATCAACTCGCGCACCACCGAGGTCGGGCCGGGCTTCAGCTACGTGGCGCTGATGGTGCCGGCAACGCCGCTGGTCGGTCAGGCGGTCGCGCTCGCCGGGGCCGGTTGCCGGATCAACATCTTCGCCGGGTTCGCCAACCATACGCGGGCCGACGTCGACCTCGACGGCTACATCGCGCGGCACTGCTATTTCCTCGGCACGAGCGGCTCGGGCATCCCCGACATGAAGGCCGTCCTGCGCAAGCTCGAGTCGGGCGATCTCGACACGAACATCTCGCTCGACGCGGTGAGCGGCTTCGAGGGAGTCGCCGACGCGCTCGCGGCCGTCGAGGGCCGCACCGCGACCGGCAAGATCATGGTCTATCCGACTTTGCCCGACCTCGGTCTGGTGCGACTGTCCGAGATGGCGGTCAGATTCCCGAGTGTCGCGGCCGAGCTGCACGACGGGGGCTGGACGAAGGCGGCCGAGCGGGAGCTGCTGCGTGTCGCCGGCGGGCCGGAGGCGCAGGCTTGAAGTCGCTTCGGCTATTCGGCGTCGGCGATCTCCGACTGGTCGACGAGGCTCCGCCGGTTCCGGGTCCGGGTGAGGAGCTGGTGCGTGTGACCGCGGTGGGCATCTGCGGCTCCGATCTCCACTGGTACGCGGAGTCGGGGATCGGCGACGCCAAGCTGTCCCGGCCGATCGTGCTCGGCCATGAGGCCGCGGGCGTGATCGAAGCCGGCCCGCGCGCCGGCCGGCGCGTCGCGATCGACCCTGCCATTCCGTGCGAGACGTGCGAGCAGTGCCGGGCCGGCCACGCCCACTTCTGCCTCTCGCTGCGTTTCGCCGGCGACGGCACCACGGACGGCTTCCTGCGCGAGCTCGTGGCCTGGCCGGAGGCCAGCCTGGTTCCCGTGCCCGACAGCTTGAGCGACGCCGACGTGGCGATGCTCGAGCCGCTCGGCGTGGCCCTCCACGCCGTCAGGCTGGCCCAGATTCGGCCGGGGGAGCGGGTCGGCGTGTTCGGCTGTGGGCCGATCGGGCAATTCCTGATCCAGCTCGCACGCGCGTCGGGAGCCACCACGATCGTCGCCACCGATGTGCTGCCTCATCGTCTCGCGGCCGCCCGCTCGGCCGGCGCGACCGCCACGGCTCTGGTCGCCGGAGGCTCGGAGCGGGCGGAGCTGCGCGCCGCCACCGACGGACACGGCGTGGACGTCGCATTCGAGGCCGCCGGTGTGGACGACTCTGTTGAGACATCGGTCGCCCTGGCGGCACCCGGCGGCACAGTCGTAGTCGTCGGCATCCCCTCGGAGGACCACACGACCTTTACGGCATCCACCGCCCGCCGCAAGGGGCTCACGGTCAAGCTCTCGCGCCGCATGAACCGCGTCTACCCGGAGGTCATCAGGCTCGTAGAGGCAGGATTCGTCGACGTTCGCTCGGTCGTGACTGCCAGCCGTCCACTGAGCGAGCACCAGGATGCCTTTCGCAGCGCCGCCGCACGCGAGGGCCTGAAGGTCGTCGTCCGGGCTTAGATCCGGCCCGCGCGTCTCGGCAGGTTTTCGCCTACTCGCCGGAACGGTTTGCGGTGAACCCCGCGCATCATTAGAATTGGAAAAACCCCCGGAGGAGATGCGCGATGGCGAAGTATGTCTTTGTGACCGGAGGGGTCACCTCCTCACTGGGAAAGGGCATCACGGCCGCCAGCGTCGGTCGCCTTCTGAAGTCGCGCGGCCTTGCCGTCTCGGTACTCAAGCTCGATCCCTATATCAACGTCGACCCCGGCACGATGTCGCCGTATCAGCACGGCG
>CAZGUS010000064.1:0-13419 GCA_964529245.1 uncultured Anaerolineaceae bacterium | reverse complement strand
AGCAGCCCCTGGAACTCGGCCCGGACCGCGTCCACGTTGACCGTCACGCCGACGCTCTGGATCGCCGTCAACCCGACCCGCAGCGCGCGCTCCACGAGGAGTGTCCGCTCCTCGGCCGGTCGCTCGGCCACGAATGCCGCAAGGGCGTGGTCCTCCAGGACCAGGTGCTCTACGACGAGCCGATCCGACTCGATCTTGACCGAGCCATGACGGGCGGGTTGGGCCGGAAGCGAGACCAGCTTGGCGGTTTCCATGGTGTCGACCATAGCGATGCGTTGTGACAGCTAGCGTGTCACTGGTGGGGAGACGGCTCGATCATCGGCTCGGATCAACGGCCGGCCGCCGCCTCGCGATCCCCGCACGGAGGACTGCCAGGAAGCCGCCGAAGGACGCCAGAGGCCGAGGAATCGATCGGGCGTTAGCGGATCCGCCGCGGCGCCAAGCCGGTCGAACGCGGCCTGCGCCGACGCGAGCGACACCTGCTGCTCGAGGATCATGTGCACCAGCGTCGGGAATCCGGCCGGTCGATCCCACAGGGGCGGCGGCCCAAATCGCTCGACGATGGCGGCCAGGTCCGAATCCCGGGCGGCGAGCTTCACGACGGCAAGCTCGAGCGTAGCCTGGGTCAGCGGGGCAGGGATGACCGGCACAGTCCCCGGACGATAGCGCAAACGCGGGCGGGCGGCGGCGCGCCGAACGAAAGTCGAGGCGTCGGCGTCATATTGGGCATGAACGGCGAACTGTCGGAGGGAATGGGAGTGTTGGAGCCCGTTGCGGGGATCGGAGAGCAAGACTCCGAAGAAGGCTTTCGGCGGCTCTCGGCGCGCCAGGTGCAGGCCGCATACCGGCTCGCGTTCGCCATTCTCGGCGACGACATGGAGGCCGAAGACGCTGCTCAGGATGCCTTCACCTCGGCCTGGCGGCAGCGCGCCAGCCTTCGCGACCCGGACAGGTTCGATGCCTGGTTCGGCCGGATCCTTGTCAATGTCTGCCGCGACCGGCTGCGCCGGCGGGCGCGGATCAGGCGCCTCCCGACCGCCCGCGAGGAGACGAGTCAGGCGGACACGGCGCAGGCGACCCTCGACCGCGATGTGCTCGGCCGCGCTCTCGCCGCTCTCCAGCCCGACTTCCGGCTGGTCGTCGTGCTGCGCTTCTGGGCGGACCTCTCGGTCGACGGCATCGCCGAGCGTCTGGGAATACCGGCCGGGACCGTGAAATCCAGGCTCAACAGCTCGATGCGGCAGCTCCGCGCTGCCCTGGAGGAACTGGCATGAACGACGAGGAACTCGAGCGGAGCCTTCGCGACGAACTACGGCAGCGGATCGTCCCGGGCGACGCGCCCGATCGCCTGTTCGCGCACGTCGCACGTCTGGGCAGCGAAGGAGCCTCGAGCGGGCAGCCGACCCCTGGTCGGGTGGCCCGCCTGCACCGGCGAATCGGCGTGCTGGGCAGTCTTGCCGCTGCCGCGGGAATCGCGGCCCTGATCGTGGCCGGCCTCTTCTGGCGACCCAGCCACGGGCCGATTGCAGCGACCCCGTCGGGCCTCCCGTCCGCGGCCGGCTCTCCCACGGCCTCGACGCCGCAGGAGACCGAGGCCCCATCGGTTGCCTGGCACGGCTTGCCCGTCGACGCCCTGAACTACGGGCAGCTCGACGGCGGCTTCGGCTGGGTCAACGGAACCGCCACCGGCCAGCCCGAGGCGCTGTACATAACCACGGACGACGGTTTGAACTGGCAACAGCATCCGGTGCCGTACACCGACAACGACAACCACACCGGGATCCAGTTCGTAGACCGGCTCCACGGCTACGTCGCCGTCAGCCTCTACTCGGAGGCCACGTCATACACGAATACTGTGCTCAGGACGAGCGACGGCGGACTCACGTGGACCAGGTCCGTGGTCATCGACCATTCCGGGTTCAACACCTACGAGCTCGACATGACCGACGCCCAGCACGGCTGGCTGCTCCTGGTCAACAGCTCGGGCGTCTGGTGGCTCTACGGCACGACCGACGGCGCCGTCACCTGGTCGCCCCTGGTGGACACGGCGAACCTGAAGACAGCGCCGAGAGACCTCCACTTCATCTCCGCACAGGAAGGCTGGGGATACGCGAAGAGCGGGGATCTGGTCCACAGCCTCGACGGCGGGAAGACCTGGACGGCCGCGGTCCTGCCTGTGCCGAGCGGCTATTCGATCGGCGGCCAGGACGCCGCGCCGAGCGGCACCTCCGGAAAGCTGGTGCTGCATGGGTTCGCCGATCAGACCGGAACGGAGGCCTCTGCCGCCATGACCTGGACGAGCGCGGACGGTGGCCAAACCTGGACGGTGGATGGCTTCGAGAAGCTAAGTGATGTCGTGGCCTTGCAGGACCAGACGAACTCGGCCATAGGCAGCTCCACGCTCGCCGGATATGGTCAAGTAGCCGGCGCCAACAAGGGCATCGAGTCCGTGTTCTCGAATCTCGTCCTCGAGGAGCCCGACGGCCAGACGTCCACGTTTGCCGCCTCCGGCCTCTACCCCTTCGTGCCCACCGGGACGACGGGCATGCTGGAGTCGGCCCACGCCACGTCCGCCACCGCCGCCTGGGTGGCGATTGACACGTGCGCGCCAGCCGGCTACTTCGGCTCCGGATTTGGCTTCCGCCCCTGTCATCGCCTCATGGCTACGACCGACGGCGGAAAGAGCTGGCGGCCGATGCTCTGGGCGCCGTCGGCGAACGGGTCACAGCCGACGCCGGTCGCCCAGCAGGTATCGCCGTGCTGCACGATGGATCCCGTGGGGGAGCGACAGCGGACGCCCGAGCCGCTCACGGGCTGGCTCGACGCAGCTCATGGCTGGGCCGTTGTCGGAACGAGCCTGTACTGGAGTGTCGACGGCGGAAAGACATGGGACACGGGCAGTCCACTGCCGGCCTCGGGGACCATCCAGTTCATCGATGCCGACCACGGCTGGCTCGCCGCCTCCGATTCCTCGGATCCGGGAACCACCGTGAGCGTTCGAGCCCCGGTCTTCCGCACGTCGGACGGCGGCCGAACGTGGACTTCGATCGATCTGCCGGCACCGGCCCAGCCGAGCTGGACGTGGGCGCACTTCACCGATCTGGCCCACGGCGTCGTCGCCCAATGCCCGCAGCTCGAAGCCGGGCAGGACGTCGTCGAATGCGAGGCCTTCACGACGGACGACGGCGGAATGACCTTCCAGGGGCCGGTCAAGGAAACGTACGCGACGCCCATCGCCTGGCTGACTCCCGAGGTTGGGTACGGCATCCATACCGCTTCGAACGTCCTCGTCCTGGAGATGACATCGGACGGAGGCCGGACCTGGGCATCGCAGAATCTCGAGACACTGCCCGGGGCGCCCTGGTGCTACCCGCTGGCGATGGACCTGACACCCGGCGGCAGCGGACGGCTCGCGGTCCAATGCTGGATGGCCGATAGCTCGCTGAATCTGGCCCGTTACGAAACGGCGGACGGAGGCCGGACCTGGCATCTCGCCTGGAGCGGCGCGGGACCGCAGGTCAGGCTGGAAGTGGCAAGGATTGCGGGCGGCGGCATCGTCGCGGTGTCGAGCGGCACCTTCTGGGGCAGCTCCGATTTCGGAATGACCTGGAGCCAGCTGTCGAAGGCGGCTGAGGATGTCCACGACTTCGTGTTCGTCGACGCCACCACAGGCTGGATGGTGCGAGCTCCGGGCTACGCGGAGTCGCCCGACGCGCTGCTTGCGACCACCGACGGCGGCCGGACCTGGCACGTCGTCCTGACGGCGCCCTCGATCATCACCAACCCGTAGGCACATCCGACCGCCGCCGGCGCGCCCGGCAGGCGGGTCACTCGCCCCGTAACTTTCACGTGCGCGGCAAGGTTGCGGTACGATGCCGCGATGACCGAGACCTCCGAGCGACCGCCAGAAGCGGCGCGACTGCTGCGCATTCACGAGGCCGCCCTCGACGTGGGGCTGACTCCTCGTTCGGTGCGCTACTACGAAGAAGTTGGGCTGCTCAAGCCCGCCGCCAGGTCCGAAGGCGACTACCGCCTGTACGACGACACCGACCTCGAACGCCTGCGGTTCATCAAGGGCCTGCGCGACGATGCCGGCTTCTCTCTGGCGGAGATCGCCCAGCTGCTCGAGGACGAGGCGGCGCGCGAGCGCGGCCACGCGGCTTTCCATGCCACGACCGATCCGGCCGAACGGCGCCGAATCCTGGGCGAACGTGTGGCCAGCTTCGATGGCCAGATCGAGACGCTCCAGCGCAAGATCGGGCGCCTCCAGACGATGGTCGACGAGACCGCGGCCAGGCGGGCCCGGACCGTCGCCCGAATCGCCGAGCTCGGGGACGGTGAGTCATGAGCCGGTCCCTCCGCCATCCCGTCGATCCGAACGCGGCCAACTACCGCTGGTGGGTGCTCATGGTCACGAGCGTCGGCGCGCTCATGGCGTCGCTGACTTCGGGCACACTGATCATCGCCCTGCCAGAAATCCTCAACGACCTCCACACTGACATCTTCAGCCTGCTCTGGATCGTCGTCGGTTACACGCTCGTGGCGACGGTCCTGGTGCTCAACGCCGGACGCATCGCCGACATGGTCGGTCGGGCGCGGTCGTACACGCTCGGCTTCGTCATCTTCACCCTGGCTTCGATCCTGTGCGCCCTCGCGCCGAATGCGAGCCAGCTGATCCTGTGGCGCCTGGTCCAGGGCGTCGGCGGCGCGCTGCTGATGGCCAACGCCACGGCTCTGGTGACCGACGCCTTCCCGCGCCCGGAGCTGGGCCGGGCCCTGGGCATCAACGGCATGGTCATCGGCGCCGGCGCGATCCTGGGCCCGATCCTGGGCGGCTGGCTGACGGGTTACGGCTGGCGGACCATCTTCTGGTTCAACGTGCCGATCGGTCTGGTGGGCGCCGCCGCGGCGGGGATGATCCTGGTCGAGCAGGCCCAACGAGCCAAACGGGTCGAGATCGACTGGCTCGGCTCGGTGCTCTATTTCGTCGGCCTGATGGGGCTGATGATGGCCCTCGCGTTCGGCGGGGTGTACGGCTGGACGACGTGGTGGGTCGTCGGCGGGTTCGTCGCCTTCGTCGCCGCGACGCCGGTCTTTCTCTGGGTCGAGGCGCATCACCACGCGCCCTTGCTCGACCTCTCGCTGTTCCGCGACCGCCTCTACACCATGGGCAACGTGACGGGCTTCCTCAACTCGATCGCCCGCAACGGCGTGCTCTTCCTGCTGGTCTTCTATCTCCAGGGCGCCCGCGGCGAGGATCCGGTCACGGCCGGGCTCATGCTCGCGCCGCTGGCGATCGGGCTCATCGTGCTCTCGCCGATCAGCGGCGTTCTGGCCGACCGGTACGGCTCGCGGGAACTGGCTACGGCGGGCATGGTGATCACCGGTTTGGGTCTCGCGGGGCTCATGACGCTCCAGACCGACACGCCCTACTGGCAGCTGGCCTTCTGGCAGCTCGTGGTCGGAGCAGGCTCCGGCATCTTCAACTCGCCCAACACGAGCGCGGTTATGGGCGTGGTCCCGCCCAACAAGCGGGGCGTCGGGGCGGGCACGCGGATGATGCTGATGCAGAGCGGGTTCGTCGTATCGATCGCGCTGGCGATCGGACTCGTGTCCGCTTCGATGGACCCGAAGGTGCTGCTGGCGGTCTTCTCCGGCGAGCAGGTCGGCGGCCAGGGCATCAGCCTTGGGCCCTTCATCAACGCCCTGCACCTGGCCTTCCTGGCCGGCGTGGTAGCCAGCGCTCTCGGGGCGGTGGCGTCGCTCATGCGCGGCGAGCATCGGTCCTACGAAGGCGCGGAGGGCCGGCCCGCGGTTGAGACAGAGGGCGCTCGATGATCCTCGGCGGGCGGGTCCGGTTCACCGCCGCCGGCCGCGCCCTGAAGCACCGCAACTTCCGGTTGTTCTTCTTCGGCCAGCTGATCTCCGTGACCGGGACGTGGATGCAGACCCTCGCACTTGGCTGGCTGATGGGCAACCTCGTGGGGTGGGACAAGGCCGTCGTCTACATCGGCCTGCTGGGCGTGGTGCAGTTCATGCCGGTCCTCGTCCTGGGTTTGTTCGGCGGGATCATCGCCGACATCTGGCCCAAGCGACAGACCGTGATCGCGACCCAGACCGCCGCGGGCATTCTGGCCCTCATCCTCGGCGGGCTGGTCTACTTCCACATGGTCGCCGTGTGGCAAGTCTTCCTGCTGGCGTTCCTCCTGGGCCTGGTCAATGCGGTGGACATGCCGGCACGGCAGTCATTCGTGGTCGAGATGGTCGGCAGCGACGACATCGCCAACGCGATCGCCCTCAACTCCGCCGTCTTCAACGGCGCACGCATCATCGGGCCGGCTGTGGCCGGGGTACTGATCGGCGTCGTGGGGACGGCGTTGTGCTTCATCCTCAACGGGCTCAGCTACGCCGCCGTCGTCATCGGGCTGCTGGCCATGCGGGACGCTGAGCTGCGGCCGGCCGCTCGACTGGCCATACCGCGGAGCCTCGGGGCCATCCGGGACAACCTCGGCGAAGGTCTGCGGTACGTGTGGCATACGCCGATCGTGCTGCTCGCGATCAGCGTCATCGGGTTCGTGTCGACGTTCGGCATGAACTTCAACGTCGTCCTGCCGGTCATGGCCGAGAACGTCCTGAAGGTGGGCTCGGACGGGTACGGGCTGCTGTTCACGGCGATGGGCGCCGGAGCGCTCGTCGCGGCGCTGGCCGTGGCCACGTTCGAGCGGCCGCGGGTTCGCGTCCTGCTCGGGGGCGGCATCGTGCTCGGGGTCGCGGAGCTGGTCCTGGCGTCTACGACCAACTACCCGATCGCGCTGGCGGCCGTCTTCTTCTGCGGCGCGGGCGCGATCGCGACCGCCGCGAGCGCCAACTCGCTTGTCCAGGTCACTGTCCCCGGACCTCTCCGCGGTCGCGTCATGAGCGTCTACACAACCGTCTTCACGGGCTCCACGCCGATCGGCAACGGGCTGACTGGCGGCGTCGGCGGCCTGTGGGGGACGCCGGCCGCGCTGGTCATGAACGGCGCCATCACCCTGGGTGCCGAAGCCATCGCCGCCGTGGCGGTGTTGCGTGGCTACGCCCCTCGACTCGGTGCGGGTGCCGGCCCGGGCACAGCCGCGGGCGGGGTTGCCTACGCGTCGGCGGTCGCCCCCGCGTCGGCCGGTGCCCCCGCGGCGAAGTCGAACGAGTAGGCGATAAGCTCGACGCCAGGAACAGGGGAGAAGTCCAGGTCGGGCCGCCGCGCGAAGCCCATGCGCTCGTACAGCCGGATCGCGCCGGGCATCTGGAGCCTGGTGTGCAGCACCAGCCGCCGCCGTCCGTCGGCGCGGGCTCGCGCCAGGCACCATTCGGTGAGAGCGCGTCCGACGCCGCGGCCCTGTTGGGCGCGACCGACGGCCAGCATCCTGATCCCGGCCTCGCCCTCGCGCAGCTCCTCCGAATAGGGATCGTCGGGACCGGCGACGTAGGTCACGCCGCCGAGCAACTCTCCGGCGGTGGTCGTCGCGACGACGACGCAGGAGGTCTCGGCGCGCCGCGCCACGTCCCGCAACTGGACGTCGTACGCGTCCTGATGCGGCGTCTCGGTTGAAACGGCTCGATAGGCGGCCACGGTCAGCTCGCCCAGCTCCCCGCACTCGTCGGGGCGAATTGGGCGGATCAGCAACGTTGCTCGAGTATCGCTCATGGCGGCAGCGTAACCGCTCGGGGTCGCCGGCTGCCGAACGCGGCCGCGCCCAGGCCGGCCCGGCAGCCGCGCCGCCGCGCGACTCCGCGCCAGAACGGCGCCATGATGGAGACATGGCGTACCAATCGGCCGCCGGCCCACTCCTGGTCTTCGGGCCGCGCTCGCTCCTGTACGACTTCGGGCCGCGCCACCCGCTCAGCCCGAGGCGGTTCGGGCCGGGCATCGACCTGCTGCGATCGGTTGGTGCCGAACCGGGACTGGCGCCCGAGCCGGCGGGCGACGACGAGCTCGAATGGCTGCACTCCTCCGACTACCTGGCCGCAATCCGGCGCTTCTCGGTCGAGCCGCACCGCCTTCCAGAGGCAGGAATCGGGCCGGGCGACGATCCGCCTTTCCCCGGCATGCACGAAGCCGCGGCCGCCGTCGCCGGCGGCTCGATTCGAGCAATGGAGGCGATCCTGCGCGGCGACTTCGAGCACGCCTACCACCCCGGCGGCGGGCTTCACCACGCCATGCGAACGCGGGCCAGCGGCTTCTGCATCTACAACGACGTCGCCCTGGCGATCGCCCGGGCCCGGCGCGATGGCCTGCGCGTGATGTACGTCGACCTGGACGTTCACCACGGCGACGGCGTCCAGACCCTCCACGCCGCCGACCCCGGCGTGCTGACGGTGTCGTTTCACGAGACCGGGCGATCGCTGTTCCCCGGGACCGGTTCGGTCGATGAGCTGGGGGAGGGGAGCGCCGCCGGCACCTGCGTCAACGTTCCGCTCGAGCCGATGTGCGGACCCGATGCCTGGTTGGCGGCCGTTCGGGCGGTCGTGCCCGTTCTGGCGGCAGCGTTCGGACCGGACGTGGTCGTCAGCCAGCACGGCGCCGACGGCCACTTCTGGGATCCGCTGGCGCATCTCTCCCTGACGACGACGGCGATGGGCGAGGCGGCCCGGCTGGTCGATCGGCTGGCGCACCGATACGCGGGCGGACGCTGGCTGGCGACGGGCGGCGGGGGATATGCCATCTATCGCGTCGTGCCGCGCGCCTGGGCGCTGACGTGGCTGGCCGGCGCACACAGGGAGGCGCCGCGGCTGCTCCCGCAAGAGTGGCGGGAACGCTGGGCGGGCGATGCGGCGAGTCGAGGCGAGAATCCGCTGCCGGTCGGGTTCGAGGACGAAGCCGAGATCCCGCCCGGGCGTTCGGTCGACCCGGCGGCGGCATCGACGGCCGAACAAACGGTCGAACGCGTTCGAGCCCTGGTCGTGCCGGCACTGCTGCGATCCGCCCAGGCCCGAGGCTGGTGGGCGGCCGAGGGCTCCGGCGCGGCGCCTCTGCGTCGGACGGCGAGCGGCGATGGTGTCCGTGCCGCCAAAGTGGTCGAGCCGCTGACCGTCGAGATGCTCGATCGGCTGCGTCCGGCCGCCCGATCGATCGCGCCGGCCGATGCCGCGGAGGCGATGCCTCTGCTCCGGGCGGCCCTCCTCGACGGCGCCGTTGCCTCGGGCGCCGTCGCCGGGGAGTGGCTCGTCGGCGTCGCGCTGGCGGCGCCCGGCCCGCCGGACGGCGTGGACGAGCTCGCGGCCCTTGGCGTCGCCCCGGAGTGGCGCCGCGAGGGCATCGCGACGGCGCTGCTGCGGGCGGTCGTTGATCGGCAGGACAGCCGTGGCCGTGCGCTGGTGGCGTTGCACACCGCGGCCGAGCGCGACCCATTCGATCCGCTTCCCCGGGAGGTGCGCCGTTCCGTGGCCGAGCGCATCTTTCGCACGGTCGGGATGCGTTCCGTGGGCGCGATCGGCGCCTCGGACTCCGACGCCGGCGCATTTGCGGCATTCCGCGCCGCGGCAATTGGCCCCGCAGGCGGCCCTGAATCGATCCGCCTCTGGCTCGAGACCGTCTGACCGCGGCGCGACGCCTGGCGCCAATAGGGCCGCGCGGCCGCCCTCGCCCCTGCCCATCGCCATTTGGCAGCCCGCACCCCGGGCACCCGCCACCGATGCCACCCGTAAATAGTGATGGCCGCAGTCATATATCCGGGGCCATGTCAGGCGCCACCATAAGGATATCCCTCATATATCGGCTAACGAATACCGATGGACGAAGTAATAGAAAGGGTCCGAGCGGACCGGGCCGATCGGGACTTTTGGCACCCGAGCCAAACAGTAAGGCGCTCTATATTCGATCCATCGAACGAAAGGGCCGGCAGCCCGGATGGGCGGCAGGCCGCCAATGATCGAAAGGTGTAGGGAATAGCCATGGATCGCACGAGCCGCGGGATCTTCTTCCTTCGCGTGGTCGTGGGCGGCGGATTTCTGTTCGCCGGCCTAGACAAGTTCTTCATGTGGGCGAGCGGGACACCGTTCACCGCCGCCGGCTTCCTCAAGGGAGCAACGGGCGGAGCGTGGCTGGGCAGCACCGGCGTCGTGAACCCGACCCACTCCTTCTGGGTTTCCCTGGCCGGCAACGCCAGCCTCATGTCCGTTGTCGACACTCTGGTCGTCTTCGGTGAGTGCGCCATCGGCGCGGCCCTCCTGCTCGGCCTGGCGACCCGGTTCGCCGGCGTCTGCGGCGCGCTCCTGATGACCCTCTTCTATGTGGCCAACTGGAGCTTCGCGACCGGTCCGTTCAACGAGCAGCTCATGTACGGTGTCATCGCCGGAACGATCGCCTTCGTCGGCGCCGGTGCCTACGCTCTCGACTCCGTGGTCGAGAAGCTCGCGATCACGCAGCGGATCCCGGTCGTCAAGTACGCCCTCGGGTAGCCGTCGCGGATCACTGTTCCACCGATAGACAAAGCGGCAGGGAGACCGTCCCACTCCACTCCCTGCACCTGGAAACGGCGGGTCTCGAGGCCCGCCGTTTCTCTTTGTCCGTCCTGTCCGTGGCGCAACCCGCCTATCAGAACGGATGGTCTATTAGCCGGTCCGCCCGTATACTGGCCGTCTCGTGGCTGCCGAATCAGACTCGCCAGAATCGAAGACGACTCACGCGCACGACGACCCGCTCGCTCCGTTCAGCCCCGCGGTCGCCGACTGGTTCCGCTCGGCGTTCGCGGGTCCGACACCGGCCCAGACCCAGGGCTGGGCCAGCATCGCCTCCGGCCGCCACACCCTGATCCACGCCCCGACGGGCAGCGGCAAGACCCTCGCCGCGTTCCTGTGGACCCTGGATCGGCTGGCCCGCGAACCGCGGCCGCGAACGGCGGAAGCGCCGGGAACCGTGCGTGTCCTGTACATATCGCCCCTCAAGGCGCTGATCTACGACGTCGAGCGCAACCTCCGGGCCCCGCTGGCCGGGATCGGGCTGGCCGCCCGGCGGCGGGGCGAACCCGCGCCTCAGATCGAGGTCGGCGTGCGGACGGGCGACACCCCCGCCGACGAGCGCCGGCACCTCGTGCGCAACCCGCCGGACATCCTCATCACCACGCCCGAGTCGCTCTACCTGATCCTCACCAGCCAGGCATCCGAGATTCTGCGAGGCGTCGAGCACGTCATCGTCGACGAGGTCCACGCCCTGGCGGGCACCAAACGCGGCGCTCATCTCGCGCTGAGCCTGGAGCGCCTGGAGAAGCTGACGGCGCACCCGCCGCAGCGGATCGGCCTTTCGGCGACGCAGCGCCCCGTGGCGACGATCGCGCGCTTCCTCGGCGGCGTTGGACCCGGCAAGGCGGGGGAGACCCGCGAGGTGTCGATCGTCGATGCCGGGACGCGCAAGGTCCTCGAGCTTTCGGTCCGCGTTCCGGTTGAGGACATGGGCAAGCTCGGAGAGCTGCTGCCGCCCGAGGAGCAGCCGGTCGGGCCGGGTGCGGGGCCCGAGGCTCGCCACAGCATCTGGCCGGCCATCCACCCTCGCATCCTCGAGCTCATCCGCGAGCACCACTCGACGATCGTGTTCGTCAACTCGCGGCGGCTGGCCGAGCGGTTGGCCAACAAGCTCAACGAGCTGGCCGGCGAGGAGCTCGTCCGGGCCCATCACGGCTCGCTGGCGCGGGAGCAGCGCGTCGCGATCGAGGAAGCGCTCAAGGCCGGACGCCTGCCGGCGATCGTGGCGACGAGTTCCCTCGAGCTGGGCATAGACATGGGCGCGGTGGATCTCGTGATCCAAGTCGAGTCGCCGACGAGCGTCGCCAGCGGCCTCCAGCGCGTCGGTCGGGCGGGGCACCAGGTCGGTGAGCCGAGCCGCGGCGTCATCTTCCCCAAGTACCGCGGCGATCTCCTCGAGTCGGCGGTGGTCGCGGCGCGAATGCACGAAGGCGAGATCGAGGAGACGAAGCTGCCGCGCAACCCGCTCGACGTGCTCGCCCAGCAGATCGTGGCCATGACGGTCCGCGAGGCCTGGACCGCCGACGAGCTGTTCGAGACTGCCCGCCGGGCGGCCCCGTACGAGAGTCTAGGCCGCGAGGCATTCGAGGCGGTCCTGGGCATGCTGGCTGGCGCATATCCCTCCGACGAATTCGCGGACCTCAAGGCGCGGGTGGTCTGGGACCGCGAGACGGGCCGGGTCGAGGGGCGCCGCGACGCGCGGACGGTGGCCATCACCAGCGGCGGCACGATCCCGGACCGCGGGCTGTACCCGGTATTCCTGGTCGGCGAAGCTGGCACTTCCGGGCGGCGGGTCGGCGAGCTCGACGAGGAGATGGTCTACGAGAGCCGCGTCGGCGAGGTGATCGCGCTCGGGGCCACGAGCTGGCGGGTGGAGGAGATCAAGCCCGACAGAGTTGTCGTCTCGCCCGCCCCCGGCGTGCCCGGCAAGATCCCATTCTGGCACGGCGACGGGCTCGGCCGTCCCATCGAACTGGGACGCGCGCTGGGGCAATTCGTACGCGAGCTCGAAGGCGACCTGGCCGGCGGCGAGCGGGGGCGCGGGCGGGCGATGCGCCGCCTGATGGAGCACCACGACCTGGATGAGCTGGCGGCCCGCAACGTGCTCGGCTATCTCGACGACGAGCGCCAGGCGGCCGGCCATCTGCCCACCGACCGCCGCATCGTCGTCGAGCGCTTCCGCGACGAGCTGGGCGACTGGCGGGTGGTCGTGCTGACGCCGTTCGGCGGGCGCGTGCACGCGCCGTGGGCGATGGCGATCGAATCGCGGCTGGAGGAACGGCTCGGCCAGGGCGCGCAGACGATATGGTCCGACGACGGGATCGCCATACGTCTGCCCGAAGGCGAGGTCGCGGTTGGCCACTGGGCCGCCGAATCGGGCGAGCCCGTCGAGCGAGGCGGCCCCGGCGCGCTCGGTGGCGACGACGGGTCGATGCGCGACCTGCTGTTTCCTTCGGCCGAGGAGGTAGAGGATCTGGTCGTCGGCCGGCTGGGCGGCTCGGCCATGTTCGCGGCGCGCTTCCGCGAGAACGCCGCCCGGGCGCTGTTGCTGCCCCGCCGCCGGCCCGGTTCGCGCACGCCGCTGTGGCAGCAGCGCCAGCGATCGGCCGGCCTACTGGCTGTCGCGAGCCGGTATGGCTCGTTCCCGATCATCGTCGAGACCTACCGGGAATGCCTGGCCGACCTGTTCGACCTGGCGGCGCTGCGCGAGGTGCTCGGCGGCGTGGCCAGCCGCGAGATCGAAGTCCGCGAGGTGGAGACCGTCGCCGCCTCGCCGTTCGCCGGCTCGCTGCTGTTCGACTATCTGGCCGCGTTCATGTACGAGGGCGACGCACCCCTGGCGGAGCGGCGCGCCGGCGCGCTTGCCCTGGACCGTGACCTGCTCCGTGAGTTGCTCGGCCAGGAGGAGCTGCGCGATCTCAT
>CAZGUS010000063.1:0-13534 GCA_964529245.1 uncultured Anaerolineaceae bacterium | reverse complement strand
CTGCTTCGCGCCGTTGATCACGTGGAAATTCGTGATGATGTAGCCGGTGTCGCCTTTGACCACTCCGTTGTTGATGATGTCGGCGTTCAGGTTTGGCAGGTAAAGGTTGGCAAGCGCCTGCACAGTGACGAGAGCGACGACGATGGCCAGCGGGCGACGGTACGGCCGCAGGTAGGTAACCAGAAGTCTGATCATCGGCGTGTTTCCTGGAAGCTCATCGTTGGGCGATCCTCAACTCGGTGGTGGGTCGGTAGGTGGCGCGCTGTTGGGCCTTGCCGGCCAGACTGGCGGGGGAATGTGAATGGCTTGTGAAGCGGGCTCAGAAGAGTGATGTGCACTCCTCAGCTGCCGGAGGACGTGCGGGCGCCCGGGTTCGCCGCCAGGTCCGCGTCGTTGGCGGTCAACCGGCGGCGGGCGGCGTGGATGGCCCTCATGCCTGTGAGGAGGGCGGCCATCTCCGCCTCGGAGAGCTCGCCCAGGACCCTGGACAGCGAGGCCCGGCGTTGGGCGGCCATGTCGGTGAAGACCTGGGCGCCGGCCGGCGTCGGATGGACGACGACGATGCGGCGGTCCTCCGTGCCGTGCTGCCGCTCGACGATGCCGCGTTTCTCCATGCGGTCGACGATGCCGGTCGCGCTCGCGTCCGACACGTCCATGACCTCGGCCAGCCGCTTCATGGAGAGCGGGCCGTCCGCCTCGAGGGCGGTCAGCACGTTGAGGTGAACCAGGCTGAGTGAGTGGCGGTGCCAGGACTTGAATGCGCCGGCGAAGTCGCTCGGAGAGAACCCCGTCATCTCATCGAGCAGCTCCGCCTGGAGTGCCTGGCGCTCGGGCGAGCCCGGCTCGGGCGTCGGCGGTGTGCTAAGTGTCTCAGATATCTTCTGCATGACATGTAGTATATCGCGGACACGCAATCCTCCCAATTCAGTAGTCCCCCTCCTACAATCGGCTAGACGATCGGTCGGTGTCGAGGCCGGCCGAGGAGGAGGGAACGGACATGACCGAGTTCGTTCTGGGCGCCATCGCCAACGCCCGGTTCAAGACGGGGATGTTCTCGGCGGAGAAATGGGTCCTGGTCGTGACCGATCAGCGGCTGCTGGGAGCCCGCCTGACCGACGAGGTTGCCCGGAGGATTTCGGACGAGGTCCGCACTCAGGCCGGGGCCGCCGGGTCCGGTTTCTTCGGCCAGCTGGGCGCCCGGATCCGGGCAGCCTCCGCCATCGGGCAGCGCTACGCGGCCATGACCCCGGAAGGGATTCTCGCCGAGACGCCGGGCAATTGGGCGCTCCGGCCGGGCCAGGTCAGCTCGATCAAGGTCGAGCGGAAGTCGCGCCCCGGCGGCGAAGACGGCCCGGACCTCGACTTCCTCAAGATCACCATCGAGACCCCGGGAGGCCACGGCACCTACGACACTGAGGACGACAACCCAGGTCAGCGAGACGTTCAGGCCCTGTTCGCTCGAACGTTCGGGCCCGTCGTCCGGTAGGGGAGCGGCCGGACAGGTCGCTGCCGCGATTGTGGCTGCGCCCGTGGCCTGGCGGCGGCCGTGGCCAGGCGGCGCCGTGGCCCCCGTGTCGCCCGTGGCGCCCGGATCGTCGTTGGCAGGATGGCCGCCGGGCCGGAGAGAGAGTCCTTCCGGCCTGAACGCTCGGTCGGGTAGCTTGACTGGGCCGCCGGGGTAGCGTGCAATAGCTTAGTGATGCGCTTATCGTGCGCCGTCGCGGGAATTGCGCTGGCCGCTGTCGTCGTGGCCGCGTGCAGCTCGTCCGGCGCCGCCCCTTCGCAGGCAAACGCCGGCGTGCCGACCGGCGCTGCCTCACCCAGCGCCACGTTCCCGCTCGGCCCGGTCCCCGGCAACTCGGTCCAGGCGCCGCTGCCCACCGACGCGCCGACGAAGATCCGCACCCTCTCGCACCTGTTTTCCTGCGGAGCGGAGGTCCTGTTCGAGGAGGACGTGGACATAACCCCGGTCCCGACCCCGCCCGGTCCCATCACCGACGCCGCCGACAATCAGCTGGCGGTCGATTGCCTGATGGCGGCGTGGGAGAACGGGCTGCAGGCGGAGGTGATCGTTTCCGAGACCACCGACGAGGCCGATCAGATATTCACGATCTACCGGCTGCCCGGCAACGGCACCCTGCAATTGGTAGTGCGAGTCCTGTCCCATGCCGACCACACCGTGGCCTGGACCGAGACGATCTGCCGGGAGTTGTCCCTGCAGGGTGAAACGCTGACCCCGGCCGACTGCGATTCCGAGACGGTCGTCCACTGATGCCAGCGACTTCGGGTGGCTTCCAACTGGCCGTTCGGGGGGCGCAAAGTCCCGCCCGTTGGCCTTGGGTCCAATTGACCATCGGCTGGTGGCCCACGCTGGCCATCGACTTCTCCGCGTTCAGGGCGCATGGTTATCGGCGTCAAGTCGGCCCTCATAGCCGGCGTCCACCACCGCAGGCAGACAGGGACCGCCCGACACGGCGCCTCACCGCGGCAACCGTCCGCACGCCGGGGCTTCCCGTCCGTCCCCAACCGTTCGCAGCTGCGATGTCGCGTGCCTGCGTCCGGGAAAGGAGGAACGATGTCTAGAAGCGTTGCTTCCCCATCTCCCACTCCGGCGCCGACCAGGCGCTTCTCCAGCGCCGTGCGGCTGGGAACCGTGGCGGCCGGGGCGATCCTGGCCATGTCGGTCGTGCTGAGCGCCTTCGCGGCCAACGCTCACATTTCAGTGCCGGCGATGGCCGAGCCCGGAGCCCACATCACCGTCTACGGAACCGGCTTTCGGTCCGGCCAGGTCGGTAACCTGACCTATAACGGCGGCGTCGTGACCGGCTTCAAGGCGTCGGCGAGCGGCTCGTTCAGCGCCCCGTTCACCATTCCGGATTCGGCGGTCATGGATGACGTCGGTCGCATCTCGGCCAAGACGAGGTCAGCCACCCTGGTTGCCACGTCGACGCTGGCGATCGGACCCAAGGTCACCGCGCCGACCCTGTTCGTTCCCGACCACGCTGCGCCGGGATCGCGAATCGTAGTCGGCGGGGCGGGCTTCGGCGCCGCGCAGGCGGGCACCCTGACCCTGGACGGTGTCAGGGTCACGGCGTTCAGGGCCTCGTCGAAGGGGCTGTTCAGCTTGTCGTTCGCCGTCCCGTCGGCGACGACGCTGGGCACCGGCCGTATCTCGGCCAGGACCTCCAAGCTGGCCCTGATCGCCACCACGACGCTCGCGATCGCGACCGCCGCCCCGAGTCCGACTCCGACGGCAACGCCGCCGACGGCCAGCCCGGCGGCAACGGCGACTTCCGCAGCCACGGCATCCCCGACCGCCGCCCCGACGGGGCCCCCGAGCGCGGGTCCCGGACTGACCGCCGCTCCGACCGCCGCTCCCACAGCCGCGCCGACCGCTCCCCCGACCGCAGCGCCGACGCCGGCACCGACGACCAGGCCGACGGTCGGCCCCACGGCGCCATCGGCGAGCGTGCCCAACTTCAGCCACGTCTACGTGATCATGTTCGAGAACCACGAGTACTCGAGCATCGTCGGCTCGAGCGCGGCTCCTTACATCAACTCGCTCATCGCGCAGTACGGGCTGGCCACCAACGACACCGCGGTGAGCCACCCGTCGGAGCCCAACTACGTTGCCGTGACTTCGGGTGGCACCCAGGGCGTGACCGATGACGGCGTCTACAACCTGGGCGCGAACAACCTGTTCGCACAGGTGACCGCGTCCGGCAGGACGTGGCATGCCTACCAGCAGGGATACCCGGGCAACTGCTTCGCGGGCTCATCGTCGGGCGCGGTGGTCGACGGCGTCGGGCTATCCGGCTCCTATGTTCGCAAGCACGACCCGGCCATCAGCTACACGGACATCAGCGGCAACGCCGCCCAATGCGCCAACATCACCAACCTCGCAAGCTTCAATCCGTCAGCCGCCAACTTCGAGTTCATCACGCCGAACTTGATCAACGACATGCACGACGGCACGATTGCGGACGGTGACAACTTCCTCAAGGCGTTCCTGCCCAAGATCACCAGCAGTGCTGCCTTCGCCAACTCCGTCGTATTCGTCACGTTCGACGAAGGGACGAGCAATGTCGGAGGCGGCGGCCACATCGCCACGATAGCCATCACTCCGAACATGACCGCCGGCTACAAGACGGCGGTGGCATACAGCCACTACTCGCTGCTTCGCACGATCGAGCAGGCCTGGGGCCTCTCGTATCTGGGCAACGCGGCATCGGCGAGCTCCATGAGCTTCCCGTACTAGCGTCGCGCTGAGACGCAAAAGCGTGGCGGCCGACCGGTCCCCCGGTCGGCCGCCTCTTTGTGTTTGATTCCGTCGCGGCCGCGCGACTCCCCAGAAGTCCCTCAGCGCCCCGGAGCGACCTGGATCTCAAAGCCGCCGACCGCTCGCTCGAAGGCGAACAGCCGCCCGCTGATGACGCCGCTCAGCCCGGCTCGTCCCCGGGGTTGGAGCTGCAGGCGATCGAGCACGGTCTGGAAGTCGTCGAGACGCATCGAGCTCTCGGGTCCGTCGTCGTCGAAGAGCTCGCCGGCCTCGTCGTCGATCCCGTCGTCCGGGGGGATCTCCTGCAGAGTCTGTTCGGCTTCGATCTCATCCGCCGCGAGTTCGACACCCGTCTCTTCGAACAGCCTGACCTTCAGGCGGTACGACATGTCGAACGGCTCGACCAGCTGGTCTTCCACGCCCGAGGCCGTCCGCCCGAGAAGGTAGATCCCCGCCTGCTCGACCGCATCGAGGGCCGCATCAACGCAGGCCGGGCAGCTGTCGAAGGCCTGTGCCGAGTAGGATCGGCACGGTACCGTCATAACGTTGCCCATTTGTTCGCTCCTTTGAGCCTTCTACTAACGAGGAAGACGATAGGCAGGTCGTATCAACGGGGCGTGAACGCCTCGTTACCGTTTGACGCCAGCGCCCGCCGGCTCGAGGGCCTCGGAGGGCGGCCCATCCGCGCCGCCCTGGCGCTGGCGCTGGCCGTCACCGTCGGCCTCGCGGCCTGCGGCCCGGCGGCGAACAGCACACCGCCGCCGACGCCCTCAGGGTCGACGGCACCCGGCGGCAGCCTCGGCCCGAGCGTGGCCCCGAGTGCGGCCCAGACCGCGAGCCCGAGCGCCGATGCCACCGCCGCGCCGCCGTCCGAGACGGTGACCGCGTTCTTCTACATGTGGTACGGAACGCCTGCCCACGACGGAGCGTGGCGTCACTGGAACCAGAACTCCCACCTGCCTCCCGGCGACATCGCCTCCCAGTTCTACCCCGAGGCCGGCCCGTACAACTCTCGCGACCCCGCCGTCCTGGCCGCCCAGATGGCGGAGCTGCGATCGGCCGGCATCGGCGTCGTCGCGGTCAGCTGGTGGGGTCGGGGAAGCTGGGACGACCAGTCGCTGGACGCGCTGTTCGCCGCGGCGACGCCGGCCGGGATCAAGATCGCGTTTCACCTCGAGCCCTACACGGGCCAGACGGCGGCCTCGGTGGCGTCCGACATCCGGTATCTCCTGGGCCGCTTCGGCGCTTCGCCGGCGCTGTATCGCGTCTCGCGGGCCACGTCCGCCAGCGCTTCGACGGCGCCGCGAGCAGTCTTCTATCTCTTCGCCCCGAGTCGCCTGCCGGCCGCCGCCCTCAAGGCTGCGCTCGGCGGTCTGCGCGGCACGGCCGACGACTCCATCGTGATGATCCACTCGCCCAAGGCCGCCTCGGCCGTACACGACGGCGGCGACGGCGTGTACACATACGATCCGCTGGCGTCGCCGGACAGCTTCGCGGCCCTGGTCGCCGGCTGTCGGGCGGACAACCTGATCTGCAGCCCGGACGTCAGCCCCGGCTTCGACGATCGTCAGGCCGTCACGAACCCTCAGCCGACGATCGACCGCCAGAACGGCGCGCGCTATGACGCCATGTGGCAGGCCGCCATCGCCACGGCGCCGGAGTGGATCGGCATCGTGTCGTTCAACGAATGGCATGAAGGGACGCAGATCGAGCCGGCCCGCGACTACGCGGCCGGGGCCCGGACGTATACCGGCTACGAAGGCGCGTGGGGTGTCACCGGAGCGGCCGCACCCGACGCCTATCTGACGCGGACGGCCTACTGGGTGGCCAGGTTCTCGCAGGGCGGCTGACGATCGGCGCTCGCCGCGCAGAAGGGCCCGGGTTCGGCCGGCAGGGAGCCTACGGCCTCAGGCGGTGGGCTGCGGCACGTCGACCGGCGGGCCAAGTGGGTCCACGCCGTTGTCGAGGGCCACGGCCACCACGGGACTGCCGATTCCGTAAGCCCAGACCCGCAGGTAGTAGACGCCCGCCGGCAGCGGGGCGCCCGCGGCGTCGGTCAGCTTGAATGCCGTGGCGCCGCTCGTCAGGGCGTGGCGCGACATGCCCGGAGGGACGACCGCCGCGCCGCTGCCGGTGCCGCCGCCGGCCGGCGAGTCGGAGCCTTCCTCGAGCGCCGGGTCGCCGGCGCCGGCCTGCCAGACGCGCGTGAGCAGGCCGCTCGTGTCGCGCCGGTATGCGGCGGCCTGATAGGCGATGGGTCCGGTTCCGACCACGACGGCGAGTGGATAGCGGTTGTCGATCTCCACGCCGACGCTGATCGCACCGGCCTGGACCGCCGCGGCGCGGCCGATCGTGACGCTTGGTCCAGTAGACGCGGCAGTCGCGGTGACCACGGCCCTGACCTGGACGAACGCCGCGCCGGCGACGTTGGGAATGGCCCACACCGCCGTGAACGCGGCCGCGGCGACGATCAGGGCCAGCGACAGCGCTATCCGCCCGGCCCGGTAGCGACGGGCGCGGGGTGGGGCGGCGGCCGGAGTGGCGGTCATTCGATCGATCTGCCCAACGATTCGGGGCGGCCGGGGGTCCCGGTGGGCCGGCCGTCCGACCCGCCGGATCGAGACCTGCTGCGAACGCTGAAGGCCAGGCCGCCCAGGCCGACGAGCACCAGCGCCGCCACCAGGATCGAGGCCGTCCAGTCGTACGGGGCCGATGTATGCCCGGATGCGGGTCCGGCGGGCGAGCCCGCCGTTCCACCGCGGGCCGTGGGAACCGGCGTGGGAGGCGCCGTCGGCGCCGGGGTAGCCGACGGAGCCGCCAGCGACGGCGACGCCGTCGCGAACGAACCCGAAGTCCCCGTCAGAAGCGAGAGCACGTCCAGATACCTGGCGCCGTAGTTTCGGCTCGGCTCCACGTACGAATTCTCGGTGTACTCGTTCCAGCTTATGAGCGCCATCGCGTCCGGGCCGCTCGCCAGTGCGTCGGCCCAGGCCGCCGTCAGCGTCGCGCCGTTGCGCCGGTCCACGACGGTGGTGCCGCCGTTGAGCCGCGCGTCGTAGCCGACCGAGGCCGGCGCCAGCCACAGACCGCCGCCGGCGTGGACGGCCGTGGACAGCTGGTCCAGGCGCTTCTGGTAGCCGGGCGTAGTCAGCGGGTCGCCCGAAGACCAGTAGTAGGCGTCGCCGTCGAAGAGGCCGGCTCGAGCGGTGTAGGCCGCCGCGCTCCTCTCCGACCCCAGCAGCAGGACCTTGTCCGGCGCGCCGATCTGGGCGCGAACCGCCGCGATGTCGGAGGTGGTGAAGGCCCAGCTCCCGGACCAGACGATGGCCGGCTTGCCGAACAGGTCGAAGGCCGGGTCCGAGCCGTAGTTCGCGACGAACCAGCTCAGATCGGACGAGACCGTCGCGATGGGGATCGGTTTGCGGTTGACGTCCAGCCCCTCGTAGATCAGGACCAGCTTGAGGCCCTGGCTGTGGCATTCCGCGACGAGCTCGGACAGAGCCACGTCGAGCGAAGGCGTGCCCTTCCAGGAGACGATGAAGGCGTCGACGCCAGCCTCCCTGGCCCAGGTCACCTGTTGGTGGATGACCGCCGGATTCGTGCTGTCGTATGACCCGAGTGAGGGCAGGTCGGTCTTCGCGTGGGTCCAGCTCGCCGAGTTGAACCACATGTAGTAGTAGGCGAGCACCGGCGGGGCGGCCCCCAACGCCGCGGATGACGCCGGAGATGGTGAGACGCCCTGCGCCGGGCTGGGCGAAGCGGTCGGGGCGGCCGCGAGTCCGAGCGCGCTCAGCGCGCCTGCCAGCGCGAGGAGGAGCGGTATCGCAGCGGCCCGACCTCGGCCGGGCTCGAACCGACGGTGGCGGTTGGCGCGGCGGCCGGCCGTGCTATCGGAGCCGATCATTGCAACTCCCGTGCCCTTGCCGCTATGAAGCCATCTCCTGGACGGGTCGGGCGGCCCGGGCGCGGTTGCGCCGCAGGCGCGCCAGGATAAAGGCCCCTCGGCCGACCAGGAAGAGCGCCAGCACCACGAGGATCAAGGCGCCCGCGGCGACGGCCACGTCCAGGTACGTGATGACTCGGATGGTCGCGTTCTGCGGCCGCGACAGCGCCACCGGCGTCGGTGGCGAGTAGGCGGCCGGGGTCAGCTTGAGCTGGTACTGACCCCGGGGCAGGTTCGTGAAGGTCGCGACGCCGTTCGAGTCGACGTTCGCCTTGATCGTGTCGCCGTCGGGGTACGTCAGCGCCAGCTGGCCGGAGACGGGCATCCCGAACATGGCGTCGTGGGTCGTGACCGTCATCCCGTACAGCAGCAGCTGGATCGTCCAGACGCCGTTCTGCGTGGGGGTCCAGGCCTGCTGGCCGCGGTTGACCACTTGCGCGCCGTGGATTTGCACCGAGAGAGCGCGATAGGTGACGGTCGTCGGCAGGAGCGAGCTGGTTACGCGGGCGACCGAGGCCGCCGTCCACCAGACGTCGGAAGCGCCGGTCTGCGAGTTCAGCACGACGTCGTTGGTGCCTGTGCCGGTGCTGAATTGGGCTTGCTGGATCAACGTCGGGTCGACCGGCTGGTTGTTCAGGTCGACGTATTTGATCGACGCTCGATAAGCGACCGTCAGACCCATGGTGTAGGTTGCCGGGCCGGTGATGTCGACGGTTCGGTTGGCCACGTAGACATCGTCGAGCCAGCGCACGAAGCTCGCCTTGACGGTCGCGGTCGGCGAGTTGTCGGGGTTGAGGTCGGCCGTGATCTGGTAGGTCCCGGCCTGGGGCACCGGCAGAGCAGCAATGCCGTCGATGCCGGTCACCGCCGTCTCGGCGCCGAGCGTGAAACGCAAGTTCGGCAGCGGCGGAACCGTGTGGATCTGGACCGCTGCCGCGAGGATCGTAAGAGCGGCGTCGACGGCCGACGCGGAGTAGCCGTGGGAACCGGCGAACGCAACGCGAACGGCGTATGAGCGAGCGACATTCAGCTTCTTGCCCGGGATGATGAACGAGACCGAACCATGGGCGTCGGTCTTGTCGCTCCGGAGCGAGACGTTGTCCAGGTACAGCGAGAGATGCTGGTTGGCCAGCACGGCGCCGGATCGGTTGCGCAGCGTCGCGACCACGGTGACGTCGCTGCCGAGAACGCCGCCCGTCGGGACGACGACCTTGACGGCGGTCGCCACGGGTCGGGCGGCGGCCGCACGGGCCGCCTGGGTCTGCAATCCTGCGCCGATCGGGCTTGCCGCCACTGCGGGGGCGAGCGCCATCAGGACGATCGCGGCCACGGCTATCGCTGCCGCCAGAGATGTTCGCCTTCGCCTGACTGGCAGGCGCCTCGAGAGCTCGTTCATACGGGTCCTCACGCGTGCTGGGTCGACCGGCGGAGCCATGGCCGGGCTATGAAAGCGCCGCAGACGACCGCGAACGCAACGATGGCGGCGTAGACGGCGAGCATGAGCGGGCGGGCCTGCGTATCGAGCGTCGCCTGCGGCGGATATGTCTGGGCCGGGAATAGGGGAGGCGCCGGAGCGCGGCTGAAGTCGAGCGCGTCGGCGATGCTGTTGGCCGTCGCGTCGCGCGCGGTGAGCGGCTGCAGGGACCAGTTGTCCTCGATGAACTTCAGAATCGAGGTGAAGTCGTATGTCGTGTTGTCGATCGTGCCACTCCGGGCGTAGGGCGAGACGATGATCGCCGGCACTCGGAAGCCGTACCCGTCGGCATCCACCTGCGGCGGCGCGACGTGGTCATACCAGCCGCCCCAATCGTCCCAGGCGACGGTGAACACGCTGCTGTCCCAGGCCGAGCTGCGCATGAGCGACGTGATCGTCGAGACGGCAAAGGACTGACCTACGGTGATGTCTCCGGGTGGGTGCTCGGACAGGCCGCTCGGCACCAGGTATGCCACGGCCGGCAGGTTGCCGGTCTGGAGGTCGGTGTAGTACTGCGACATGTCGACGATATGCGAGGAGAGAGCCGGATCGTCGATGAAGCGCGCGAAGTCGAGCAGCGGCGCCCAGATGAGCTGGCTCTCCTTGGGGTCGTTGATGTTGGTGTTGCGGAAGGTGACGTTCGGAGCGTAGTTCTGGACGTAGAACTTCCACGACACGCCGGCCGCCTGGAGCCGATCGAAGATGGTCGGGAAGTCATAGCCGGTGGCGGGCATGGTCCCGCCGATGCGGGCGGCGACCGAGTACATGTGGTTGTTCTGGCTCGACCCCCATGCCGAGCTGAAGAACCGCTGGGCCAGAACGTAGTCGCTGGCCAGGTTGTAGTAGAGCGGCAGGTCGGTCCCGTCGTAATAGCCCGTAGCGAGGTCCGTCGGCAGGTTGTAGGTCGCCTGCGCCGCGGCGAAGCCGTCCATCTTGCCGCCATCGAACGCCCGCAGCGCTGCGCTGGAGCTGTGATTCAGGTCGACCGTACGGTGGCTCGTGAGGTGGAAACGCGCATAGCAGGCGCTGGCCGAGGGAACCGGCGTCGGCACCGGAGTGGGTCCGGGCGTCGCCTTGGACTTGGAAGTCGCGGCCGGCGTTGCACTCGCGGCCGGACTCTGCGCCGGCGTCGCACTCGGAACCGGCGTCGCACTGGGCGCCGGGGTCGGGATCCAGTTGGGCTGGCAGGTCGCCGGCGGCTCCTCCACGCCCGGGAAGGCGGAGAAGTAGTTGTCGAAGGTGTGGTTCTCCTGCATCAGGAAGACGACGTGCTGGATCGGCTTGCCCGATGCCGCGTCCGCGGGAACCGCGAAGGCCAGCGGTGCCGCCGCCAGGCCGATCGCAGCGGCAACGGCGGCGACGCGAACGAGACGCGGGCCACTGTGCAGTGCGAAGGTCTGAGCGAAGCGTTTCACGGTCTGACCTCGTAGATCTGGATCACGACCTGAGTCGACAGGTTTCCGCTGGAGTCGCGCACCTGAGCCGATTGCTGGTAGGCGAGCACCCCGTGGTAGCGGGCGACGTACTTACGGAGGAGTGCGTCGAAGAAGGGCGAGCGCTGGGCCGACCATATGTCGGTGGCCACGTACTGGATCTGGTTGAGCTGGATGGCCCGGTCTGGGTTCGGGATTGCGTCGTAGGCCGGGTTGCGGCGCAACGGGTTGGGGCTGACCGAGAGGCCGTAGGCCGCCCTCTGGCCGTAGAACTCGATGATGTTGGCGAGCGTTGGCCCGGTGGTCATAAAGCTAGCGCCCTGGGGCACATTGGCCTTGATCCAGAGCCCCGCGTCTCGCCCACCGGGTAGGCCCCCGGTACCCGCAAGGGAGCCACTCATGGAGGTAGTGTTCACGGCCATGACGCTTGGGATCGCGATGCTGGCGATGGTGGCCGCCAGAAGCACGGCCGTAGCGCCGACGGCGATCCGTCGGGATGGCCTGGGCCGGCGCGTGGCGGCGGGAGCATCGGCCGCGGTCTCTTCTCCGGCCGGTCGGTCGGTGATGAGCTCTGCCCGGCGGATGAGGCGGTCCAGCGCGAGGGCGGCCAGGATCGCGATCGCCGGCGAGATCGGCAGGAGGTACTGGTAGCCCTTGACGGGCCACAGCTCGAAGAAGGCGACGGGGACGGCGATCCAGCAGAAGAGCAGCCGGTCCTCCCATGCACCGCGGCGAAGCGCGTAAACAAGACCGGCCACGGCCGCCAGGAAGACCATCGGGCCGACGGCTCCGGGCAGGATGTCGCCGTAGAAGGTCCAGGTGTGATTCGGCTGGCGCAGGACCTGCCAGAGCACGAATGATCCCGCGGCGCCGGTGCCCTTGCCGATCAAGATGGCCAGCGGGTACGGCGCGAAGGCGATCACGAACAGGGCCAGACACAGGAGCTGGCTTCGAAGCTTGATGTGCACTTCGGGGACCAGCAGCAAGAATGCCACGGCCACCGGAACTATGAGTACGGCAGTCTCCTTGGCCAGAACGGTCAGTCCCATCGTGAAGGCGGCGCCGTAGAGCCAGCGGCTCTCGCTGCCGCGCGCGTACCTGGCCACCATGTACATGCTCAAGAGGAAGAGGGTCGTCTCCGGTCCATCCAGGAGGGCCTGGCGCGTGACTATGACCTGGTACGGCATCAGGGCGAGGATGGTGGCGGCGATGAGTCCGGCACGCCGGCCGTACAGAAGCGCGCCCGTGGCATAAGCCAGGGCGATGGCGGCCAGACCGAAGCCGATCGAGATGATCCGGGGCGAGACGTCATTCACCCCGACGATGCGGAAAGAGATCGAGTACAGGAATTGGACCAGCAGCGGATGGGCGCGGAAGATCGCGAACAGGCCGCTGTAGATCGGGTCGGAGGCCAGAGCCGCGCCCTGGCCGGCGTACACCGCCTCGTCGTTGTTGAAGCCGACGGAGTTGATCCCCCACAAACGGACGACCGCGCCCACGAGAAGGATCGCGGCCAGCCCGACCCACAGCCGGGCGTCCGTCCGAATGCGCTGCTCGGCCCGCTCGCGCGCCGCGGCGAAGCCGGGAATTGCGATCCCGCCGGCGAGACCGCCGGCGAGACCGCCGTAAGGATTCAAGGCCAGGGCGTCGGCGCCGGCGGCGCTCAGGCCACCTCTTGCGGTCGCCGACGGCCGCAGGCTACTTCCCGAGCGCCGCGACCCGACGGGGCCATGGCTCGGATTGTTGGACCGCCTCCCATATGACGCCGGGCGGTTGGCGTCAACCGGAAAAGGGGAGCTGCCCAGCCTTGCGTTTGGGCGGGCGTCAGCAAGCTGCGGCGCCGGCGGCGAGAACCTGGGACCGTACATCGGCATGGGCGGCGTGTCGCCGGCAGCCGACAGGCTGACCAGTTCGGGCATCTCCATGGGGATTGCCAGGGGAGCGTGCAGATCGGTCTCGATCGGGATCCCGACCGGCTCGCGGTCGTGGGTCTCGATGTCGACCGCGACGGACTCGCGGCCGTCGTCGCCGAGAATCAGGCGCGGCAGGAGTTCGCCCCACTCGTGGCCACGAACCCGCAGCCGCCAGATGGTGACGTTGGCCATGGCGCTCGTGAGGAGCTCCCGCTCCCGGGCCCGAAGCTGCTCGTAGTTGCGCCCGTCGATCACGAATTGGGGCGCCAGCGTCGAGAACGGCGGGAAGCCGTAGGCGTCGTCGGTGTTTTCGATGAGCTGGTCGATGGCCGCCTCGAGCGCGACGCGCTCCTGGATCGGCTCGCCGCGCTCCATGAGGAAGACGTTGGTTATCGGCACGTCGGTCGCGATGTGCGCCGGCAGGAGCGCCGTGATGTGGTACTTGGGCGGCGGCACGATGATCTGGAGGACGCTGTTGATCGACATGATCGG
>CAZGUS010000062.1:0-13648 GCA_964529245.1 uncultured Anaerolineaceae bacterium | reverse complement strand
TCCGATCTCACGATTCTGGCGATCCTGAGGGACGGGCCTCATTGCGTTTGCGAAATCTCCGCGGCTCTCGACGAGCGATCCAACAACGTCAGCAATCACCTGGCCCGCTTGCGCGAGGCCGGTCTTGTTCGAGCGTCACGACCGGCCGACGACACCCGGCGCGTCTATTACGAACGAGACGAGAACGCCTGCACGGCGGCGTTTGCCAGAATCGGCGCGCTGCTGGCGCCGAAGCTATGACAACGCTGCGCCTTAGTCTCGGTCGCCGGATCCAGCCGCCGCTCAAGCTCACCGTTGGCGTTTCGGTCATGGCCTGGATCATCGCCTGGTTCGCGGAGGCGCCTCTGTCGGACTGGCTGACATTCAATGTCTTCGGCCTCGAGCGGGGATCGCATTTCGGCGAGGCGATTGCCTTCTTCCTGCTCGACGTGCCCAAGGTGCTGCTGCTCCTGGTCGGCATCATCACGGTCGTCACGCTCATTCGAGGCTTCTTCCCGCCCGAGAAAGTCCGCGCCGCACTCGCCGGCCGTGGGCTCATGACCGGCACGATGGCCGCCGCCTCGTTCGGGATCGTCACGCCGTTCTGCTCGTGCTCCGCAGTGCCCCTCTTCATCGGGTTCGTAGAGGCCGGCATTCCGCTGGGCGTTACCTTCGCCTTCCTGATCAGTTCGCCGATGGTCAACGAGGTCGCGCTGGTCCTGCTCTGGGGCCTCTTCGGTCCGGGCATTGCGCTCATCTATATGGGAGCCGGCCTCACCGTTGCGATCGTGGGTGGCCTTGTCATCGGCAAGCTCGGCATGGAGCGGTATGTGGAGGATTACGTCTGGGCGCTGCAGGGCAAGGGCGGGGCTGCCATCGAGATCCACCTCACCTGGGAAGACCGCGTCCATGACGCCTGGGCATACACCAAGGACCTCGTCCGACGGATCGCGCCCTACCTGTTGATCGGGATCGCGATCGGAGCCCTCATTCACGGCTACGCTCCGACGGACCTGGTCGCAGCGATCGGCGGTCGATCCAACCCATTCGCCGTGCCGATCGTCGTGCTGATCGCCATCCCGCTCTACTCGAACGCCGCAGGCACCATCCCGATCGTCCAGGCGCTCCTGGGTAAGGGCATGCCGCTCGGGACCACCCTCGCTTTCATGATGGCCATCACCGCCATCAGCCTGCCCGAGTTCATCATCCTGCGCCGCGTCATCCGCTGGCCGCTCATCGCGGTCTTTGCCACGACGGTGACGATCGGCATCCTCTGCATCGGCTACCTGTTCAACTTCCTCATCGCCTAAGCCAAAGGAGTCACGCGTCGTGAAGAAGATCGAAGTCCTGGGTTCCGGCTGCGCCAACTGCGTCCGGCTCGCGGCCAACGCCAAAGAAGCCGCAAACCTGGCGGGTGTCGAGGTCGAAATCGTCAAGGTCACCGACTATGGCGAGATCATGGCCTACGGGATCATGAGCACTCCCGGCCTCGTGGTGGACGGCAAGGTCGTGAGCTACGGACGCGTTCCGTCGGCGGACGACATCGTGGCGTGGCTGGCCGAGTAGAGCGTCCAGGACCGCGCAAGAAGAGCCCCTTGCCATGCGCGCGCCCACTTGTGCCATTCGACCCGCATGATCGGGCCCGGCAGATCTATTCGCACTTTCGCATGTGACCAATCATCGAAGGCGTGGATGAGGTCTACAGACTCCAGGCTGACGTCCTGAAGACGCTCTCGAACCCCAAGCGGCTCGAGATCGTTCACCTGCTCGCGAACGGTCCGTGCGAGGTGAGCAAGCTGGCCGAAGACCTGGGCGTAAGCCAGCCAAACGTCTCGCAGCACTTGTCTGTCATGCGGGCCGCGGGCGTCGTCGAGGCTGAACGGGATGGCCGTGAGGTCCGCTACCGCCTCAGCGACCCAGAGATCATCGTCGCCTGCGAAACCATGCGAGGGGTGCTGGTTCGGCGGCTTTCTCGGATATCCAAGGCAGCCACCCGAACTCCGGCCGACGTCGTCGCGGCGCGAGCCTCGGCGTCAAGCGCCAGCAATTCATCGAACCCAAGTTAGCCGAGGCCGCATCTCCTATGGACGAAACCATTTCGATCGTGCTGTTCTCCGGCACCGACGACAAGCTCACCGCTGCCGCAACTCTCGCGGCCGGCGCCGCCGCCCTTGGCCGGCCGGTGAAGATCTTCCTCCAGTATTGGGGCCTGGATGCCTTCCGAGCGGATCGGGTGACCGCCGACCATGGGCTCGCGCCCGAAGCCGGAGAGGCTGGCAGAGCGGCTGTTCATGCAGCTGCCAAGGCCGGCCAGGCCCACTGGATGGAAACGATGCGGATGGCGAAGGAACTTGGCGAAGTCGACATCCAGGCCTGCTCGGCCTCGATGGACATCCTCAAGATCAAGCATGGGGATCTGGACCCGATCGTTGACGGGGTCGCGGGGGTGGCGGCCTTCTACATCAACGCCGGCGAAGGTCAAATCATCTTCATCTAGTCCGGCCGCGCCGGCAGCGAGAAGGGAACGATCGATGGACATCAAGCTCAAGGTGGACGCCAGCGGCCTCTCCTGCCCGTTGCCGATCCTGAAGGCAACTCAGGGCATGAAGACGATCCAGGCGGGCGAGCTCATGGAGATAGTCGCCACGGACCCGGGGTCCGTGAAAGACATGGCCGCCTGGGCAAGTTCCACTGGCCACACGCTGGTCGAGCAGGACGCGGCCAACGGCAAGTTCCGCTTCGTGCTTCGCCACAAGTAGGCCGGGCGTGCGCTCCACCGCCCGCCCAACATGCGAAAGGACCCGAAGATGACCGAAGAGGTCGCCAGCAAGCGCAAGAGCATCTGCATCATCGCCTACAGCGGCGAGCTCGAGCCGACCTGGGCAAGCATGATCATCGCTTCGACCGCGGCCGCGATGGACATGGAAGTCTCGATCTTCGTCACGTTCTGGGGCTTCGGCGCTCTGGTGAAGGACGGCAAGCGCCTGCCGGGCAAGAACTTGATGCAGAGGATGCTGTCCGTGATGCAGCGGCCTGGAATCAGCCACCGCAAGCTCAGCAAGATGAACTTCATGGGCATGGGGCCGTGGATGATGTTCCAGCTGGCCAAGAAGTACAACGTCTCAAAGCCCAAGGACCTGCTCGGGATGTGCCAGGAGCTCGGGGTCAAGATCTATCCGTGTCAGATGACCATGGATCTCTTCGGGCTCAACAAGGAAGACTTGATCGACGGTCTCGAGGAGCCGGTTGGAGCCGCGACGATGCTGATGCTGGCAACCGAAGCCGATTCCACGCTCTTCATCTAGCGGAGCACTGGCTACGCTCTCGTGGTTGAACGCCTTCGGCAAGAATCGTGACTCGCGACGCTCAACGCAATACGAGGATGCTGGTCAGGAGTATGAGTAGCACCGCCGTCGTGATCGCCGCGTAGAGTCGGTCGCCCTCCAGGGCGAAACCCACGACCGACGCGGCGACACGCGCGACCGGCGTGGCAAGCAAAGTCACGAGGCCGAGCTGGGCGATCGCGGCCGGCTCGAGCGATGCCAGACGGTCCGGCAGGTCCGAGAAGTCAGTGGTCGCCCCGGTTGCGGTCGCAGCCCCAAGGAGCGAGCCCTGCCAACCGACCGCCAAGGACGCCACGAACCCCAAGGCGATGAACAACGCGCTCACCACAACGCCGACGATTAGGACCGTGCTCACCATCTCGCGGAATCGCTCGGGAGTCATATTCCGAACCCCAGGCCGCGGCCGATCGTCTCGACCCCGATCGCAATCAGCACGGGCAGGAAGATCAGCCGCACGGAGCGGTTCGAGATGTGCTGCAGGAGGCGCGCACCGACCAGGGCCCCCGCCAGCACGCCGAGGGCGACCGGAGCGGCAATCTGCGGATCCACGTCGCCGCGGCCAAGGTAAATACCGGCGGACGCCGCGGCGGTCACGCCGATCATGAAGTTGCTCGTGGCCGAGCTGACCTTCATCGGAAGCCGCATTGCTCCGTCCATCGCCAGGACCTTGAGCACGCCCGATCCGATGCCGAGCAGTCCCGACACCAAGCCGGCGATCCACATCAGCACGAAACCGAGAGGGATGCGCTGGGCCGAATACGGAACCTCGCGGCCGAGCTTGCGGTCCGGGTATGAGGACGCCAGGCGCAGGCGCGTGGCCAGACTCGATGTCGACACCTTGGGCGGCGTCTCCTCGCCAATTCTCGATACCTGCATGCCGGCCGAGCCGAGCAGGATCACGCCGAGCAGGACATAGAGAAACGCGGGCGCTACGACGGCCGCGAGAAGTGCGCCGCAAACCGCGCCGGTCGTGGTCGCGAGCTCGAGGAACATGCCGACCCGCATGTCGGTCATTCGATCCCGGACGTAGGCCGCCGCCGCGCCGGAGCTCGTGGCGATGACGGACACGATGCTGGCACCGATTGCCAGGTGGATGTCCACACCGAACAGGATCGTGAGAGCCGGGATGACCAGAATGCCGCCGCCGACGCCGGCGAGGGCGCCGATCAGACCGGCCGCGATGCTGATCGCGAATATCCCAAGGTCTGCTTGCGGTGTCATCCGTGCAGGGTCATCGGCTGCTGGTCTCCTACTCTGCTACTTGCGCAATAATGCAAGTGCTGATATCTTCGCACATGTCCGGCGGGACCGCCGGAGATGGCAAGAGGTCAACCGTGAACGATAGGGGCTATCGAGATCCGGAGCGGTATCGGCTCCATGCGGAAGTTTGTCGCGTGCTTACCGATTCCAAGCGACTCATGCTTCTCGACGTCCTGCGCGATGGCGAGCGCTCGGTCGGCGACCTGGCCGAAGAGCTGGGGTGCAGCCTCGCCAACGCGAGTCAGCACCTGGCCGTGCTTCGCACCGCCGGTCTGGTTGACACCCGTCGGTCGGGGACGACGATCCTTTACACCCTGGCCGAGCCCGAGCTTGTGGAAGCCTGCGACGTGATCCACCGGATCGTCGGTCGCCGACTTGCGAGCCGATCGGTCGGGGTAGTCGCGGTCGGGGTCGTCGATTAGAGCATGCCCGCCGCGAGCGGCGCGTTTGCCGTAAAGCGAGCCAGTTCATTCGTGGAGTAGAAATGCACTTGTTCTCACGTCTTGGCACTCCTGAAATCAGCGTCGATGAGCTAGATACTCTCATCCAAAGCCGCAGCGTCCGCATCCTCGACGTTCGCGAAGAATGGGAGTTCAGCCGCGGCCGTGTGCCCGGAGCGGTGAACGTGCCGCTCCAGAAGCTCCCCATGCGGGTGCCGCAACTCAAGCACGACAAGCCATACGCGGTGATCTGCGAGAGCGGCAGCCGCAGCCTTAGCGCCACCGACTTTCTGCTGGATCAGGGCTTCGAGGGGGTGGTCTCGGTCAAGGGCGGCACCAGCGCCTGGGCGCGCACGAACCGACCTGTCGTGAGGGGGTAATCGTGGCAGCCGATCAGCGTCGACTCGACTGGGACGAACGTCACAGGGGCGGGGATTTCGAGGGCGACGGTCCGAACCCGACGCTCGTTGCAGGCGTGACGGGTCTTGTGGCCGGGTCCGCCCTGGAGCTGGCCTCAGGCAGCGGCACCAACGCGGTCTGGCTGGCACAGCAAGGCTGGCGGACGACCGCGGTCGACTGGTCGCCGGTCGGTCTCGCCAACGGCAGAGCCAAGGCAGAGGCCGCCGGGGTGGACGTCGCCTGGCTCGAGCGAGACCTGATCCAGTGGTCGCCTCCTGCTCGGGCGTTCGATCTCGTCGTCATCGTGTACCTGCATTTACCCCCCGACGAACGCGCACCCGTCTACGCCACGGCGGCAGCCGCCGTGGCGCCGGGCGGGCGATTGTTGATCGTCGGCCACGACCGACTCCACGGCGCCGAGGGCCAGAGCGGGCCCGATCGAGATCGCCTGTTCACTGCGAATGAAATTGCCGCAGCGGTCCAGGCCGCCGACCCGGAATTGATTGCTGAGCGGGCCGAGGTTCTACGCCGGGTCCCGGCGCCAGGCCAGGGTCCAATCGATGCCCTCCTCGTCCTCCGCCGACCATAACCTCCCAGGAGTTGCCCCAGTGACCGTCAAGACAACCACCGCCCGATACGACGGGCCCGGTATGCGATTCACCGCCCGAACGGGGTCCGGCCACGAGATCGTCCTCGACGATTCGGACGGCAACGCCGGTCCGCGTCCCGTCGAAATGCTCCTGGTTGGCCAGGCCGGCTGCACCGGGATGGACGTCATGTCCATCCTTCAGAAGAAGCGTCAGGTCGTCACGAGCTACGAAGTCTCGGTCTCTGCCGAGCAACGCGATAGTCAGCCCGCCATCTACACCAGGGCAGATGTAGTGCACATCGTCGATGGGCCGGCGGTGGACGAAGCGTCAGTCCGCCGCGCCATCGAGCTCTCGGCAACGAAGTACTGCTCGGTCGCGGCGATGTTATCGGCCGGCACGGTTGAGATTCATCATCGCTACAGGATCGTCGGGCCTGACGGCGCGGCCCCCATCGAGGGCGAGGTCATGGTCAGCGGAGCACACGCCGACCCGGACGCGATAGGCAAGCCGCAAGCGGCCGGCAGCCCGGCATAGTGGCTGCGTCGCGGCTTCCCGACCTCGGTCGTCGCGGGGAGGGTTGGTTCCTCCTGCAGATCTTGCTCTTCGTGGCTATCGCCGCCTCGGGAGCGGCCGGACCGGCCTGGGGCGGCTGGCCCAGGCAGGCCGCGATCGGCCTCGGCGTGGTGCTCATTGGCTGTGGCGGAGTCCTGTCGCTTCGCGGTGTGTTCGACCTTCGCGAGAACCTGACTCCATTCCCCAAGCCGCTGCCGGGCGCCAGTCTTGTGGAATCCGGTTCCTACGGCCTGGTCCGTCATCCCATCTACGGTGGCCTGATACTAGGCGCCCTTGGATGGGGGTTGCTGACGGCATCGCCGCTCGCGCTTCTGGGCGCGCCGGCTCTGACCGTCTTCTTCGACCTCAAGTCGCGGCGCGAGGAGCTCTGGCTGTCGGATCAGTTCAAAGACTACGGCGCCTACCAGAGCCGGACCCGACGTCTGCTGCCCTGGATCTACTGACGGTTCTTCTGGACCAGGATCCGCCCCGACGATTGCCAGGCGTCCATGCCGCCGTCGAGATTCCAGACGTTGGTGTAGCCAAGGTTTAGGAGAGTCTGGGCGGCCTGCTTGCTCTCGACGCCGCTGCGGCAGTAGACCAGGATCCTGGCCGACCTGGCGGCCGGCAACTGGCCGGCACGAGCCGCGATCTGGTCGTATGGGATGTACAGGTCTGTGCCGTCGATCTCGCCGATGTAGGGCGTCTTGACGTTCACCAAGGTGAAGTCCTTGTGCGTCAGCATCTCGGCCAGTCGATCGGGAGTCACGTTGGTCCAGTGACCGCCCTGACCCTGGACGATGGTTTCGCCCGAGGCAAGGCTTGGCGAAGTCTTCGAGCCGAGGCCGCCGAGTGCCACGAATCCGATCGCGATCAACGCCACCAGCGCGATCGCGCCGCCGGCGATCGCCACGTAGAGCTTGTTTCGGTTCGGGGTTACCGGGGCAGACGTTGCCCGCCGGCCTGGTACGCTCGACCTGTTGCCCCCACCGTCGGATGTCTTCTTGCCGGCCATGGTCGACTCCCTCCGATGCTACCCAGTTGTGTCAGCCGCGCAACCTGATGGCGAAGAGCGCGACCGGCCGATAGAGAACATGGGCGAACTTGCCGAACGGGACGAGCAGGACCAGGGCCATGGCGACGCCGACATGGACCAGGAACATCGGGTAGCCCCATGAGGGAGCGGATGGCAGGTAGAGCCCCACCTCGAGGGCGAAGCCCGTCACGCCGGCGACCCAGAGCATGCTCAGGAACATCCAGTCCGACGTCGTCGAATGGAGGCTCGAGCGATCGCTCTTGCGCAGTCGCCGCACGATCATGACCGAGGTGCCGTAGATCAGAGCTGCGCCCGCGAGGGTGCCTAGCAACCGAACCGGATACCAGATGGGCACGGGCGTCCCGGTTGCCTTGAGGCCCAGGAGCTCCAACCCGTAATCGAGCATCGTGGCGCCGAGCAGGCCGAGGAAGCCCCACATCGTGACGAAATGGATGAACCAACGCTCCGAATACCACGGCCGCACTTCGACGGCGTCGTCGCAGTCCTCGCGGAAGCGAGTCTGGGCAAGGGACTCGGTGCCGACTGCATACACGGCAGCTCCGGCAACCTTGCGTACCGTTGTTTTGGCCGCGCCCTGCTTGGGCCCTCCTAGCACGCGCCGGACCATCTCGAACAGGCCGATCAGCGCAGCCACTCCCATTACGGCCATGGCGATGATGCCCAGGTTATGGACGGAATCCGAGGGAATGAACTGGAAGAACGCCAGGGTCGAGCCGTCCACCGGGCGACGGACTGAGTACATGAATGCGGCCAACAGTCCGACCAGCGCGACCACGAAGACTGCGGCGAAGACCCGCGATGTCGCGAGGAGGTAGGCCAGGTGCGTTCGGTCGTAGCTCGCGACAGCGTAGCGCCTGGCAGCCGTCATGAACGAGGCCGGATCGGCGTGGGTCGGGCACGAATCGGCGCATTCGGAGCAGCCGTAGCAAGACCACAGTTCGGGGCTGGCCAGGAGCTTGTCGCGCATGCCCAGCTGGGCGTAACGGGCCATCTGCCTCGGGAACGACGCGCCATTGACCGAGAGCGGGCAGATTGCCGAGCAGACGCCGCAGTTGAAGCAGGCCGAGATATCGGTGGCGCCGAAGCGTTGGAGTTCGGGATAGAGGTTGCGATCTACTCGGGTCGTCATGGCCGCGGCTCCTTCTTGGCGGCCTGATAGCGGAAGTAGCCCTCAGGGGTCGGGTCCTTGATCTCTCGGACCCAGCCGTAGCGCCGCATGCCCATGACCCAATACATGGCTTCGTGCGTCGGCGCCCCCACGGCGTCGGCGATCTCGGGGACCGTGTGAGGCCCGTCGGCGAGGAAGTCGAGGATGCGGCTTCGCATGAGCGGCTCCTCGCGGATGATTTCGCGGAGGTCCCGGTTTGGCGCGGTGTTGGGAGCGTTCACGCCATTGCCTCCTGGAGCAGGCCGTCGATCTCGGCAGTGATCTGGGCATCGGTGTAGCCGCGCAGGTCGATTGCGTTCTCCGGACAGATCGGGACGCAACCGCCGCAACCCTTGCAGCCGGCCTCACTGATCGTCGCCACCTCTCGGCCGTTGAGCGAGAGCTGCTCGATGGCTCCATAGGGGCACGCATCGAGACACTTTCCGCACCAGGTACATGCGTCGGGGTCCACGGTGGCAACGAGTGGATCGAGCTCGGCGACGCCCTTCTTGAGCACGGACGCGCTCTGAGTAACCGCCGCAAGGCCGGAGGCCACGCTCTCCGCGGAACTCTTCGGTCCCTGGCAGGTGCCGGCGATCAGGATCCCGTCGACCATCGTTTCGACCGGCCGAAGCTTCGGGTGGATCTCGTTGAAGAAGCCGTCTCGCCCGAGTGGCAGCTTGAGCAGACCGACCATCTCCTCGTTCTTTCGAGGAACCATGCCCGTCACCAGAACCACAAGGTCGACCGGTATCTCGAGTTCCTCGTCGCCTGAGAGCAGGTCGCGGACGGTAACGGCGAGCCCGCCAGAGTTGTCGAGGGCGACCGCGGGCGGGGCGTCGTCGGGGAACTTGACGTAGACCGCGCCCGCCTTGCGGGCTTCGGTGTAGAGCAGCTCGAAGTTGCCGTAGGTCCGGATGTCGCGATAGAGGTGGTATTGCCGGATCTTCGGGTCCAGCCCTGAGACCTTGATCGACGCGTGTGCCGTCGCCGAGCAGCAGAACCGCGAGCAATACTCGTTGGCGCCCGGCTGACGGCTGCCGACGCAGTAGATGTAGGCGAGGCTCCGCACCGGTCGACCGTCGTAGCGGAGCGGGCCCGTCGCCTCGTCGACAATCGTCTTGAACTCGGGCAGGGTCAGGACGCCGGGCATGCCGGCGCCGAATTCGGCCTCGGCCGGCCGGTATGAGTCGAACCCGGTTGCTACCACGATCGAGCCGACCTGGACCTTGATGGTCTGAAGTTCGTCGCCGCCGACCCGAATGGCAACCTCGTAGTTGCCGAAGCTGCCGGCCTTGCCGACGACTTCCGCGCCGGTGAAGACGTTGATCGACGGCCGCTTCTGGATCTCCTCGACCATATGTGCGATCAGGCCGCGGCCGTCTCGTTCGTGGGGGAACATCGGCCCGAACTTGCCGACCCAACCGCCGAGTTCGGCTTCGCGCTCGACGAGGAAGACCCCGAGGCCGATGTCGGCCAGGCCGATCGCGGCGCGCAGCCCGGTGACCCCGCCGCCGATGATCAGGGCCTTCTGGCTCGTCTCGACGACGAGCGGCTCGAGGGGCTCTGAAAACCTGGTCCGGGCAATGACCCCGCGGACCAGACCGATCGCCTTGCTCGTGGCGCCTTCGTGGTCGTCGGTATGCGTCCAGGAGCACTGCTCGCGGATGTTGGCCTGGTTGTATTCGTAGGGGTTGAGGCCGGCACGCTTGGCCACGCCGCGGAATGTCACGACGTGGAGCTTGGGAGAGCATGACGCCACGACCAGACCGTCGAGGTTCTGCTCCTCGATGTCGTGCTCCATCTCTTGCTGGGATGCATCCGCGCAGGCGAACATCGTGGTCTTGGCCACGACCACGCCGGGCTCGTTCCGCGCGGCGGCCGCGACTGCCTCGACGTCGACGTAGTCGGAGATATTGCCGCCGCAGTGGCAGACGTAGACGCCGATGCGGCGGGCCTTGGTCTGGATCTCGCCGGATTCGGGGATCATGCCGGGCTGGATCGCGCTCATGCCGGCACCTTCACGGTCTGGTCCTGGTGGGCTTTCGCGGCCCTGGACGAAACTTCAAGATGGGCCGCGACCTGCGCGACGGCGGCGCCGGCGTGCAGGATCGAGTCGGCGATGTCCTTGGCGCCGGACGCCGTTCCGGCGACGAACACGCCGGGTATGTTGGTTCTCCCGGGCTCCATGTCCTCGTCCGGCTCGGCCACGTAGTGGTAGTCGTTGAGTTCGATGGCGTCGTCACCGGCGAAGAGCCGTTCGACATCTCGGTTGGGCTGGACACCGATGGCCAGGACGACCATGTCGTATTCGGCCTCGACGATCGCTCCGCCGTGCTCGATGTCTTCGTAGCGGAGGACCAGGTTGCCGTCGGGCCTCTCGGTGATCTTGGCGACACGGCCCTTGACGTAGGTTGCGCCCATATCTTTCGCGCCCTGGTAGAACTCCTCGTAGCGTTTGCCCGGAGCCCGGATATCCATGTAGTGGACGGTCACCTCGGCGAGTGGCAAGGCACCCATGACGAGCTGGTTCTGCTTGATCGAATACATGCAGCAGAAGCGCGAGCAGAGCGGGTTGTCGACGGTCTCGTCGCGGGAGCCCGTGCACAGCACATAGGCGATGCGCTCCGGAACCTTGCCGTCGCCGGGCCGAAGGACCGTGTTGAACGGCCTGGTCGGTGCCAGGAGCCGGTCCATCTGCATGCCGGTGATGACGTTCTTGTAGCGTCCGAAGCCGTATTCGGGCTTCGCGTCGGCGACGAAGAGCTTGTAGCCGGTGGCCACAACAACCGCTCCGACGTTGACTTCTTCGGTGGTTTCGCGCATGTCGAGATGGATCGCGTCGGACGGGCATGCCGCGACGCACTCCTGGCACTCGGAGCAGACGCCGCAGTCGAGGCAATCGCCCGCGGAGGCACGGGCCTCGTCTTCGGTCAGAGGGGCCTCGATTTCGGCGAATTCCGGCTTCGCCGGAAGGCCGGCTACGGCGCCGAGCGCGGGTTCGGCGGCGATCGCCGGTGAGTGGTTGACGTAGTTCTTCTGGCGGCCCAGGACGGCCGGCTTGTCCACGAGCGGCAGGAGGTCATCCATCTCGAAGCCGTCGAGACTTTGCCCCTGGAGCCAGCGGTCGATCATGTGGGCGGCCCGGCGACCCTGGCCGACCGCCCGTGTGATGTCCGAGGCGCCGGTGTATATGTCGCCCGCGGCGAAAACGTGTGGAACGGCCGTCTGAAGCGTCCGCTTGTCGGCCACGAGAGTGCCGTTGGCGTTGGCTGCGAGTGCGCTGCCGAACGCCGTTCCTTCTGGCGCCATTCCGATTGCAACCAGCACCGTGTCGCATGGGATGACGAATTCGCTGCCCTTGACGGGCTCCGGGCGGCGACGGCCAGATGCGTCGGGCTTGCCGAGCTCCATGCGCTGGCAACGCAGGCCGGTCACCTTGCCCGAAGCGTCGCCGACGACCTCGACGGGAGACACGAGGAAGGTGAAGCCGACGCCGTCGCGCTCGGCGTCATCGACTTCGGCCCTGTGGGCAGGCATCTCTTCGCGACCGCGGCGATACGCCACGGTCGTGCCGGCTGCGCCCAGCCGGACCGCGGTTCGGGCGGCGTCCATCGCGACGTTGCCGCCGCCCACGACCACCACTCGCTTGCCGGCGAGGTGGCCCTCGGAGCCGAGCTTGGTGGCGCGCAGGAACTTCAGGCCGCTGACGACTCCTTCGAGCGTCTCACCGGGGACGTTGAGCGCGGTGGAGAGCGGCGTGCCTGTAGCTACGAGAACGGCATCGAAGCCGTCACGTCGGAGCGCGTCCAGGTCGGTGACCGGCGAGTTGACGGCGATCTCGACACCGATGCCGGTCACGTTGGAGATGTCCTGCTCCACGACTTCGGGGGGCAGGCGATAGGCGGGGATAGCCAGGCGGAGGAAGCCACCGGCTACTGGGGCCGCCTCGAAGATCTTGACGCGATAGCCCTGCCGAGCGAGTTGCCAGGCGGCTGTGAGACCGGCCGGTCCGGATCCGACAACGGCCACCCTCTTGCCGTTGGTGGGCGGAATCTCCACCCCGGGTCCGTCGGACGCTGCGTAATGCTGGTCGGCCGCGAACCGCTTGAGCCTGCGGATAGGCAGGGTTCCTTCGAGCGAACCTCGGGTGCATTCGCCCTCGCAGGGCGCGTAGCAGGCCCGGCCGAGCGTGCCGACCAGAGGCGTCGCCTCGAGGACGAGCTGAAAGGCCTTCTCGTATTCGCCGCTTCGGACGAGTGAGACGTAGCCATGGGCCTTGATTCCCGCGGGGCACGTATAGGTGCAGGGCGAGGTTCCCGCGCGCTCGAGGACGGCCTTCTTCGGCACCGCCTGGGGGAACGCGATGTAGGCAGCGCGGCGAGCGACCATGTCGGCGTTGAACTGGTCCGGAACGGCGACGGTGCAGGCGGTTTCGCAAAGCTGGCAGCCGGTGCAGGCTGCCTCGTCGACGAAGCGCGGCTTGTGTCTGATCGTGGCCTTGAACGTCCCGTCCCCCTGGCGGGCGACGCCGTCGACTTCTGTGTAGGTGAGCGCGGTCACGTTCGGATGGTGGATCGAGGCCGCCATCTTCGGCGTCGAGATGCAGCTCGCGCAGTCTAGGGTCGGGAAGACCTTGCTGAGCAGGATCATCCGCCCGCCGACGCTGGCTTCCTTCTCGACGAGCAGGACCTTGTAGCCCATGTCGCCGAGCTTGAGGGCCGACTCCATGCCGGCGATGCCGCTGCCGACGACGAGCGCGTCGTAATCGTTCATCACTTGCCTCCCGTCGACCGCAGGGCGACGAGCGCCTCGGAGAACTGGTTCATGTGCTTGGCGAAGTTCTCGGCGCAGACCGAGCAGATGGCCGCCATCTTCAG
>CAZGUS010000061.1:0-13672 GCA_964529245.1 uncultured Anaerolineaceae bacterium | reverse complement strand
GAGCGTGAAGCGCAAGCGCAAGGAAGCGAAGCGCAAGAAGGTCGCCCGCCAGCAGCAGAGCTAGGCCCGACCGACACGCCGTCGAAGGGCCGCGCGATCGAACTGCTTACGCGCCGCCCACCCCGAGGTGCCACACCGGTGTCCCTCCGAGATCGACTCAATACCGAGTTGAAGGCCGCCATGCGGTCGCATGATTCTGCGCGCCTCGATGCGCTGCGGATGGTCTTGGCCGCCGTCCAGCGTGCCGAAAAGGAAGGCAAGCACGAGCTCTCCGACGACGAGATGGTCGGCCTGATGGCCCGCGAGCTGAAGGTCCGCCGCGAGTCCGTGGACGCCTTCCGGGCGGGCGGCCGAGCGGATCTCGTCGCCAAGGAGGAGGCGGCCATCGCGGTCGTCGCCGAGTTCATGCCCCAGCCCCTGTCCCAGGCCGAGCTTTCGGCCATGGTCGAGGCGGCCATAGCCGAGTCCGGCGCGGCTTCCCCGCGCGACATGGGCAAGGTCATGGGCCTCCTGACGCCGAGGACTCGCGGCCGCGCCGACGGCAAGACCGTCAGCCAGCTCGTTACCCAGCTGTTGGCTGCGCGGGCCGCCGGCGGATCGTGACCGTGACGCCGTGCTGAGGGAGCCGCGCGAGCTGTCGCACTCGTTCGGGCGACATGACGCTGCTCGGCTCCTGATCGCGGCGGTCGTCCTCGTAGCCGGGCTGGCCGTCGGCATCGTTCCCGACCTCGAGCCGTCCCACAGCGTCCTGGCTGCGGGCACCGTGGCCGGCGCCGCCGTTCGGGCCCCTCGCGACGCCGTCATCGACAATGCGGTCGAGACCAGGGCCGCTCAGGATGCCGCGTCCGCGGCCGTGCTTCCGCAATACGACTACACCCCGGCGCGAGCGGCCACCATAGCCGCCAACCAGGTCGCGGTCCTGCAGCTCGACCTCGCGCCGGTCGACAGCGCTTTCAGCGCCGGCAAGACGCCCGCGGACCTGCAGACTGCCCTGGGATCGGTGCTGCCGTCGCTTCCGAGCGGCGCTCGCTCGACGCTGCTCGTGCTCGACGCCTCCGGCTGGTTCGCCGTGGAGACGAGCGCCGAGCAGCTGCTTCGGAGCGTCGAGCAATCACAGGAGATTCGCGACGCCACGATCGCGTCGACGCTGGTCGGTCAGCAGATGTCGACCGCCCTGACGTCGCCGGAGCAGGCCCTCGTCGCGGCGCTGGTGACGCCTCTGGTCGTGGCCAACTCCACGTACAGCGCAACTCTGACCGAGCAGGCCAGGCAGGCGGCCGTCGCCGCCGTCGCGCCGGTCGCGGACACTCTCAAGGCCGGCCAGGTGATCGTGGACCAGGGACACCTGATCAGCGCCGCCGACATGGTCAAGATCCAATACTTCGGTCTGGATTCCTCGAGCACCGATTGGGGCAAGCCCGCTGCCTGGATCGCGCTGGGCGCGCTCGTGTCGGCTCTGCTGCTGGCCTGGATGTGGCGCTTCCGCCCGGAGTACTGGCAGCGCGGCCGGACGCTCGTCTTGGTCGGCCTGATATTCCTGCTCGTGGCACTGGCCGAGAAGCTCCCGGCGGGCCGGACCTGGCTGCCGTATCTGATACCGACCGCAGCCGCCGGGATGGTCCTGACGGTTCTGCTCGACGCCGGCATCGGGACGGTCATGGTGGCGCTCCTGGCGGCCCTGGTCGGGATGGTGAACGGCCTGTCGCTGGAGCTGTCGACCTACGTCTTCCTCGGCGGTCTGGCCGGCATCCTCGCCATCGGCAAAGGCGAGCGCCAGCACTTCTTCGTCCAGGCCGCGTTTGCCGTAGCTCTCGCCGAAGCGGCGGTCATCGGGGTGTTCACGCTGCTGGGCCAGCACGACGTAACGGGCATGCTGCAGCTCTCGGCCGCGGCGGCCGGTGGTGCGATCGTGGCCGCGGTCGTGACCCTCGGAAGCTTCGCCATCCTGGGGAACATGTTCGGCATCCTGACCGGCTCGCAGCTGCTCGAGCTGGCGAATCCATCGCAGCCGCTCCTGCGGCGACTGCTTGTCGAGACGCCCGGCACCTACCACCACTCCCTGATGGTGGGCAATCTCGCCGAGCGTGCGGCCGAGTCGATCGGCGCGGATCCGCTTCTGGCGCGCGTGGCCGCTTACTATCACGACGTGGGCAAGCTGGCCAACCCGCTCGTCTTCATCGAGAACCAGCAGAGCGGCGACAACATCCACGATCAGCTCGAGCCCCAGGACAGCGCCGCGATACTGCGCCAGCACGTGGCCGACGGCGTGAACCTGGCACTCAAGGCCAGGCTGCCCAAGCCGTTGATCGCCTTCATCCCGCAGCACCACGGCACTTCGCTGATCGCCTTCTTCTACGGCAAGGCTCGCGAGGCTGCCGCCGCGCCGCTCGGCGGCATGGATACCAAGGCCGGCCGCGAGGCGGCCGACGCGGTCGATGCCGCCTCCTTCCGCCACTCGGGCCCGAAGCCCCAGTCGCGCGAAGCCGCGGTCTTGATGCTCGCCGACGGCGTCGAGGCGTCCGTTCGCTCGCTTTCGAGCCGCGACGAGGCGACAATCAGGGCCATGGTCACGCAGATCATCGGCGATCGCCTCGCCGACGGGCAGCTGAACGAATGCGACCTCACCATTCGAGACCTCGACAACGTCCGTGAAGCCTTCGTCAAGCAACTGCTCGGCATGTATCACCAGCGGATCGCCTATCCTGCGAACAAGATCGTCGAGATCGAGTCGCGTCGCGGACGCGGCCTCGGCTAGCACAGGAGGACCCTGGCCATGGGGGTGTGGGCCGCCGGCAAGCAAGCGCCAGGGGCGCGGCGATGACCGACTACCGGGCTCCTGATCGGGATTCCGCGGAGGCACAAGACTCCGTGGACGGCGATAGGCCCGAAACGACCGATCCGGACGGCGGCACGACCGCATCCGTCTACCTCCCGCCCTTCCGAATCGACGTGACCGTCAGGCGCGGCGTCGTCCCGCCGGTTTCGAGGCATCGGCTGGCATCGGCCGTCCGGCTGGCCCTCGAGGCGGCGGGCGCCCCGGGCCCGGCCTCGATCGGAGTCGTGCTCTCGGACGACGGCGAACTGGCCGAGCTCAACGCCGTCCACATGGGCCACGAGGGCCCGACGGACGTCCTGTCATTCCCGTTCTTCCCGCCGGAGGCGTACCCGGCGCACGATCGCGGCCTACCGGCCGGCCGCGACCCGTGGGTTGCGGCCGCTCTCAAGCAGGCTTTCGCCCTGCCGCCCGGGCTTCGGGCGCACCTGGGCGACGTGATCGTCTCGGTGGAGAGGGCCGTCGCCCAGGCGGCCGACGGCGCGGGCGGGCAGACCGGCGACGTGCGCTGGACGTCGGCGCAGGAGCTGCTCCTGCTGGCGGTCCACGGCACGCTCCACGTCTGCGGCTGGGATCACGCGGAGCCGGTGGAGGAGGCTGCGATGAGGACGCTGGAACGAAAGGTCCTAGGTTCGCTGCCGCTCCACGACGCGGAGCACGGCTCACCGGCGGCGGCGCTCGATCGCTAGGACTCCAGTCACAATTGGCGGATGGATGACGCCAACGAGGGCACGCTCACCCGAATCGAGCGAGAACGTCTGCGTCTGCTCGTGGACGCCGACGTGGACAGAGTCGCATCGTTCCATGCTGACGACTTCCAGCTCATCACCCCTTCCGGACGGCCGCTGTCGAAGGACGGCTACCTCGAAGGCGTTCGCTCTGGCCGGATCGCCTACACCAGGTGGGAGGCCGGCGACATCGTCGTGCGCTCCTACGGAGACGCCGCCGTCCTCCGCTACCCGGCCGAGATGGTCCTGGCATCGGGCGACCCAGGCGCCGATGCGTTTCCTGTCGTGATTCGCCTTTGGCACACCGATCTCTATGAGCGCCGGAACGGCCGCTGGCAGGTCGTTTGGTCGCAGGCGACCGAGAGTCATGGGTGACATTCGGCCATCGAACTTGCGCTCTCGCCGCGCCTGATACCATCCGCTCAGGCCCTCCGAAACGGGATCAGGGCTTGTTTTGCGTGTCGCGATGCGTCGCGGGCGCACCTGCGGAGCAACTTTGAAGATAGTCGTCGGGCTCGGCAATCCGGGCGCTCCATACGAGAAGACCCGCCACAACATCGGCTGGATGGTCCTCGACAGGCTGGCCGATCGGGCCGGCTGGTCCGGCCGCGGCCGAACGCGCGACGCCGCCGCGATCGTCCAGGGACGCTTCCGTGGGCTCGACCTCCTGCTGGTGAAGCCGCTTACGTACATGAACGAGTCGGGTCTGGCGGTTCGCAAGGCGCTCGCTCGTGAGCGCGCTCCGCTGGTCGAGCTGCTCGTCGTGGCCGACGACTTCGCCCTGCCGTTCGGCAAGCTGCGCTTTCGCGAGGGCGGCAGCGCCGGCGGGCACAACGGCCTCAAGTCGATCATCGAGGAGCTGGGCAACGAGCAGTTCAGCCGGCTCCGCGTCGGGATCGGCGATCCCGGCAAGGACGCGATCGACCACGTCCTGAGCCAGTTCGGGCGGGGCGAGAAGGCCCGCCTGTCCGAACTCCTGGACGCCGCGGCCGACGCCGTCGAAGCCTGGGCACGCGAGGGCACGAACAAGGCGGCCAACCACTACAACGCCTTCGAGCTGCGGCCGGACGACGACGATCGGGCGGCGCCTCCCGGCGAGGTCGACGGGCCCCCCGGGGCCGACGGCATCCGGCGCACCCGGACCGGCTGGCGTAAGCCGAAGCCGCCCGAGGGCGGCGAGTGAGCGTCCGCGGCGGTCGACCACTTCGCCGCCAGATCGAGGCCGCCCTCAGTGGCGCGGCCGACCCGCTCGGCGAGGACGGGCTCGGTCTTCCGGACCGGGCGACGCCGGATGACGAGGAGCGGGACGAGTTCTACGTCGCCGATGAGGCGGCCGAATCGGGCGCTCCCGTCCGGCGCGGCAAGCGCGGCAAGGAGCGCCACGTCGACGCCGAGATCCGCACCGCGTACCAGGCCGCTCAGGCCGCGAAGTCGCAGGCCACTCGCGAGGCGGCGGAGGCGGTGCCGGGATCCGGGGCCGCGCCGAATTCGCGGCGGCTCCCCGACCTGCACGTTCTGCCGCCGCTCCTCCACGCCAGCGGGGCATTCGCGGCGCTGCGGCAGAGGCTCGGGGCGGAGAACGCGCCACTTCCCGCCGGCGGACGGCATGCCTCGCTGGCGGCCGTGCCGCACGGCGCCAAGACGTTCCTGGCCGCGGCGCTGGCCCTCGACGGAGGAACGGGCGGATCCGGAGGGACCGGGGCGGCCGGCCCAAGCGGTTCGGGCGCGCCAGGCGAGCGGGGCGAGCGGCTGTGCTGGATCGCCCGCGATGCCGAGATCGGGGATCGCGTGGCCGAGGAGCTGCAGTCGTGGCTCGGCGATCCCGACGCGGTGGCGATCCTCGAGCCACGTTCCTCGCTCGCCTACGAGCGCAGCGAGCTGGTCCGCGACGAGACCGCGGCGCGCGTCGCGGCCCTGGCCGCGTGGCGATCCGGCCGGGCCCGCGTCCTCGTCGCCAGCGTCCAGGCGCTCCTCCAGCACACCCTGGACCCGGACGAGGTGCCGGCCCAGCCGGGCCGGCTCCGCGTCGGAGCCCGCATCCATCAGGATCAGCTGCTGCGCGAATTGCTCGCCCTCGGCTACGACCCCGTGCTCGAGGTCGGCGGCCGCGGGGAGTTCGCCCGTCGCGGCGGCCTCGTCGACGTGTTTCCGTCGGCCGCGCCGCTGCCGATCCGGATCGAGCTGTTCGGCGATGAGATCGACTCCATGCGTGTGTTCGACCCGGCCGATCAGCGCAGCCTCCGACCCGTCGAGGAAGTCGTGCTGCTGCCCGCCAGCGAGTTTCTCGTGCCGGCCGGCGGCATCGCAGAGATCCGAGAGCGGCTGGCGAAGCTGCCCGGGCGCCTGGCGGCCCGGCTCCCCGATCGGCTCGCGGCCGACCTGGCCACGTTCGAGGAAGGCGTCCGGGCCGGCACCGGAGAGTTGGGCGCGCATTCGGGCCACATCCACGACATCGCCGCGTCGGCGCGCGCCCTCGCCACCGGCGACGCGGCCGAGGTCTGGGCCGCCGTCCTGTGCCCCTCGACCGGCCTCGACCACCTCGCGCCGGGAACGCTACTGGTGCTCGACGAGCCGGCCGACATTGCCGACGCGGCCGATTTCCTGTGGCGCCAGGCGCAGGAGCGCCGCGACGAGCTGGTCGCGGCTCACGATCTGCCCGATCAGTGGCCCGAGGCGTACCTGGGCCCGCGCGACTGGAAGAGCCGGCTGCTCCGAGGCCGGACTCTCGAGCTCACGTGGGAATCGGAGGCCGCCTCGCCGACCGGCGGCGGGACGCCGATGGGCGACATCTTCGGCTGGCGGGAGCCGTCGCTGCCGCCGGCCCGGACCGCGCGGCTGGGCCAGACGATCGCGGGCTGGACGAGCGAGGGCGCCCGAGTCGTGCTGGCATCGGATCAGGCGCCGCGCCTGGCCGAACTGCTGACCGAGCAGGACATGCCGACCGCGGCCGTGGACCGGATAGCCCGAGCCCCTGAACCCGGCACCAGGACGCTCGTGGGTCGGAGTCTCAACGGCGGCTTCGCGGACGGTCCGGACGGCCTCGTCCTGGTGACCGACCGTGAGCTGTTCGGCACCGTGCGCGTCCGGCGGCCCAAGGCCATGCGCCGCGTCGTGCCGCGCGACATCCTGGAGCGGCTGACCTCGGGCGATCTCGTCGTCCACGTCGACCACGGCATCGCCCGCTACGAGCGGATGCTCCGCCGCGGCGCCGCCGGCGAAGAGCGCGACTACCTCGAGCTGAGCTTCCACGGCACCGACAAGATCTTCCTCCCGGTCGAGCAGATCGGCCGCATCAGCCGCTACTCCGGCGGCGAGAACCCCGACCTGAGCAAGCTCGGCGGCACCGAGTGGCTGCGGACCAAGCAGCGCGTCAAGCGCGCGGTCACCGACCTCGCCAGAGAGTTGCTCGACATCTACGCCGCGCGGGCCGCCGCTCCGGGCTTCGCCTACCCGCCCGATACTCCGTGGCAGCAGGAGCTCGAGGCTTCGTTCCCGTACGAGGAGACGCTGGATCAGCTCCGCGCCACGGCCGAGGTCAAGCTCGACATGGAGGCCGGCCGCCCGATGGACCGTCTCGTCGTCGGCGATGTCGGCTACGGCAAGACGGAGGTGGCGCTGCGCGGCGCCTTCAAGGCGCTCCAGGGCGGCCGGCAGGTGGCCGTCCTCGTCCCGACGACAGTCCTCGCGGCGCAGCACTTCGAGACCTTCAGCCAGCGCTTCGCCGCGTTCCCGATCACCGTCCGCCTGCTCAGCCGCTTCGTGTCGCAGAAGGATCAGGAGGCGGCCGTCGAAGGACTGGCCGAGGGCACCGTCGACCTGGTGATCGGCACGCACCGCCTGCTCAGCAAGGACATCCGGTTCAAGGACCTGGGCATGGTCATCGTCGACGAGGAGCAGCGCTTCGGCGTGGCCGCCAAGGAGCGGCTCAAGAAGCTGCGCCGCGAGGTCGACGTCCTGACCCTCTCCGCCACGCCCATTCCCCGGACGCTCAACCTGGCGCTGGCCGGAGTGCGCGACCTCTCGCTCATCGAAACTCCGCCCGAGGATCGGCTGCCGATCCAGACCCGTGTCGCCGAAGCCTCGGCCGGTCTGGTCCGCGACGCCATCCTGCGCGAGCTCGACCGCGGCGGGCAGGTCTTCTTCGTCCACAACCGCGTCGAGACGATCGAGGCCCAGGCCGAGCAGCTCCGCCAGCTGCTGCCGGGAGTGCGCATCGCCGTCGGCCACGGCCAGATGGCCGAGGGCCAGCTCGAGAAGGTGATGATCGCCTTCGCCGGCGGCGCGACGGAAGTCCTGGTCTGCACCACCATTATCGAGTCTGGTCTCGACATCCCCAACGCCAACACGATCGTCATCGATCGGGCGGACACCCTGGGCCTGGCCCAGCTGTACCAGCTGCGCGGCCGCGTCGGGCGCTCTTCGCGACGCGCGTACGCCTACCTGCTCTATCGCCGCCGCGAGCGGCTCTCGGACGTCGCCCGCAAGCGGCTGCAGGCGATATTCAACGCCTCGGAGCTCGGCGCCGGCTTCCAGATCGCCCTGTCGGACCTCGAGATCCGCGGCGCCGGCAACATCCTCGGGGCGGAACAGCACGGCCACGTCGCCGCCGTCGGCTTCGACCTCTACACCCGCCTGCTGGCCGAGGCGGTCGAGGAGCAGAAGGCCGAGTTCGAAGGCAGGCCGCCGGTGATCGAACGCCCCGGCGCCACGGTCGATCTGCCGGTGGACGCCCACCTGCCCGACTCGTACGTACCCGACACCGCCCAGAAGCTCGAGCTGTACCGGCGGCTCGGCCGCGTCCGAACAGGCGGCGAACTGGCCGCATTCCGCCAGGAGCTGGCGGATCGCTTCGGGCCCGCCCCGCAGCCCGTGCTGAAGCTGCTCGATGTCGTCGAACTGCGCATGGCGGCCGAGGCCGCCGGCATCGCCTCGATCTCGCGCGAGGAAAACGAGCTGGTCGTCCGGCTCGGCACTCTGTCGCGCTCGGCCGCGGTTCGCGCTCTGGCGCCGATGGGCCGGGACGCCGTCCGGTTCGGCTCGAACCAGGCCCGCATCCGTCTGCCGCGCGATCAGGCCCGGTCCTGGAGCGTGGCTCAAGCGGTGATTTCGCGCCTGCTGCCGGCCGCGGCGGAGCAGCGAGAGCAACGCGAGCGCGCGGCCGCGGCCCAGGATCCGAGCTGAAACTCGCTCCGTCCGGCGCGGTCGGAGGGCCCGATTTGGCGGCTACTCGGCTCGATCGCGTACCCTATGGGCGGCCCGGATGGCCGTGATCTCACCGGGCCGAACCGCGGAGGGGCCGTCACGGCCGGCCGGTCGGTTCCGTCGCATCCCACCTCACAGGGACCAAGCAGAAGGACAGGGGATGCAGCAGACCAGCACGAAGAGGGCGCGCGGCTCCCGCGACAAGGAGAACTTCCGCCCCGACATCGAGGGTCTGCGAGGCGTCGCGGTCCTCCTGGTCGTTTTCTTCCACGCCGGCCTCCTTTCGAACTCCCCATTCCAGGTTCCCGGGGGCTTCATCGGCGTCGACCTGTTCTTCGTCATCTCGGGCTTCCTCATCACGGGCCTGCTGATTCGCGAGCGCGAGAAGACCGGCCGGGTCGGCTTCGCCAAGTTCTACGCGCGCCGCGTGCGGCGCATCCTGCCCGCGGCCGCGGTCGTGCTGCTGATCACGATCCCGCTCTCGTACGCGCTCGTGACCTTGATCCAGCGTCCGGACACGATGGAGGACGGCGCGGCTGCGGCCCTCTCCATCGCCAACATCCGCTTCGCCCTCACGACCGACTACTTCAACCCCGTCACCTACTCGCCGTTCCTGCACTTCTGGTCGCTCGGCGTCGAGGAGCAGTTCTACCTGGTGTGGCCGGCCCTCCTGTTCGTGGCCGCCTGGCGCGCCCCGCGCCTGGGTGCCGGCGCCGCCCTGCTGGTCGTCCTCGTGGTCTCGTTCGCGGCGAGCGTCTACATGACCGACGCCAACCCCAGTTGGGCGTTCTACATGTTGCCCACGCGGGCCTGGCAGCTCGCCGCCGGTGGTCTGCTGGCGGTCGGCGCAGGCTCGCTCGCCCGGGTTCCGGGCGCGTTCCGGTTGCTCATCGGCCGGGCGCTCGCGGTCCTGGGCTGGCTGGCCCTTGCGGCCCTGTTCATCGACGCCTTCGCGCTCAACTCGGACGTGCCGTATCCAGGCATGGCGGCGCTCGTGCCCACGATCGCGGGCATGCTGCTGATCGCCTCGGGAACGCAGCCACTCGGGCCCGGAGTGCTTCTCGGGCTGCTGCCGATCCGGTTCATCGGCAAGATCAGCTACTCGCTGTATCTGTGGCACTGGCCGATGCTGATCCTGGGAGGCCTGTATCTCCAGAGCACTCAGGGGATGGCCCTGGCCCCCGACCAGACGCTGCAGCTGCTCACTCCGGTTCAGGCTTACGCGCTGGCGCTCTTCTCCATTCCGGTGGCGACGGTCAGCTGGGGCCTGATCGAGGAACCGTTCCGGCGCGGCTACATCCCGCTGCCCCGCCCCAGCCGGACGGTCATGGCTGGTGTGACGGTGATGGTTCTCGTGGCGCTGATCGGGACGAGTTTCGACGTCAGCGCCCAGAACGACCTCAACGATCTCGGCGGCGGAGTTGCCCAGGCCAACCCCACGGACTCGCCGCAGGCGACCGACACGTCGGGCATCGATGCTACCGATACGCCGGCCGCGTCAGCGCCGAGCTTCGCGTCGCTCCCGCCGGGCGACACGCCGACTCCGGTCCCGGGAATGACGCCCGCGCTTTCGATGCCCACGGCCGGCCCGCCGCCGACGAGCTACGCGGTCACCAACGCCCTCCGCCCCTCGCTGGCCAACGCGCCCACGAACTATGAGGCGCCCTGGGGCGACGGCTGCCTCGGCTGGGAAGCCACGACCGCCCCGCCGGCCTGGGGCAGGTGCGTGTTCGGCAATACGCAGGGCACTTACGTGGTCGCCCTGATCGGCGATTCGCATGCGTCAGCGCTGTTCCCCGCGGTCAACGCCGTGGCCAAGGCTCAGGGTTGGAAGCTCGAGGTCTACCTGAAGATCGACTGCCCCTTCATCGACATGCGGATCTCGGACCTGAACCTCAAGCGCGAATACACCGAATGCGCGACCTGGAACAACAACGTCGTCGCGCGGCTCAACGCCCACCCGCCCAACCTCGCAATCGTGACCATGATGCGCGAGATCAACAACGTCCTCTCGGCGGACGGCTACATCTCGGTCCAGGGCGCCGCGATGGGCCGCGAGATGCAGAAGATCCCGAGCTCCACCCAGGTCGTCATGATCCAGGACATCCCCAGCCCGTGGTATTACGAAGTCCCGACGTGCCTGTCGCAGCATCTGTCCGATTACCGCCAGTGCGCCTACACCCGTGCCAACGGCTTTGGACGGTCGATGGGGAAACGCGAAGTCATCGCGGCCAAGGCGGCGGGAGCGAGCCTGATCAACCTCACCGACGCGATCTGCCCCGGCACCGGGGCCTGCCCGGCGGTTCTCAACGGCATGATCACCTTCCGTGACCAGCATCACCTCACGGCCGTCTTCTCGGCTTCCCTGGCGCCGGCCCTGGACCAGAAGCTCGTTGCGGTCCTGAACGCGACCGCGACTTCACCGCCCTAGGAAGGTCGAACGCGGAGTCCGATTCGTCCGAGGGGCGGTCCCGGCCCGGATTTGGGCCGGCCGAGCGGCTTCGATTCCGCGCCCTGCGGCGGGAAACGCACAATTGGCGGGTTGGCGGTCGAGAGCGCGCGCCGCTGCGGTAGACTTCGACTGCCGAACCTGCTGAAGCCCGACCGGAGGACACCCTCGACATGACAGCCGAGGAGCTGCGCGCCAAGATTCGCGAGATCCCGGACTTTCCGAAGCCCGGAATCCTCTTCTACGACATAACTACCCTGCTGAAGGACCCGGACGCCTACCACGAGGCGATCGATCTCATGATCGAGCCGTATCGGGACGCCCATGTGGATCTCGTGGTCGGCATGGAGTCCCGCGGTTTCATCTTCAGCGGCCCGATCGCCTACCAGCTCCACGCCGGCCTGGTGCCGGTCCGAAAGCTCGGCAAGCTGCCCGCGGAGACGGTGTCGGTCGAGTACGCGCTGGAGTACGGCTCCAACACGCTCGAGATCCACAAGGATTCCATCGGCCGCGGCCAGCGCGTCCTGATCGTCGACGACCTGCTCGCCACCGGCGGCACCGTCCGCGGCACGATCGAGCTCGTGGAGCGGCTTGCCGGCGAGATCGTCGGGCTGGACTTCCTGGTGGAGCTGGTCCCCCTCAAGGGCCGCGATCGCCTGCGGGAATACAAGACCACGAGCGTCATCAAGTACTGAGCGGGAAGGTGCGGCGGTGACCACGCGGGCGTTCGCCAGGGGCCAGCGCGAGGCCATCTCCGTCCACGAAACGACGGATCGGGCGTTGCTGCGGGGCTTCCTCGAGACCGATCGGCTCTTCGCGGCCTACGCCCTGTGCGATCTCGACGACCGCGAGTTCCTGCGCACCCGCTGGGGAGTGGCCCTGTCCGGCGGCCGTCCGATCTCGGTCGTGCTGCAGTATGCCGGCTACTCGCCCCAGCCCGTCTTCGTCATGGGCGAGAACGCCGGCGTCGAAGGCATCCTCGCGGCGGTGATCAAGCCGCGGACTGCCTACGTCGCCGCCCGGCTGGAGAATCTCCCCGCGGTCTCGACCCAGTACCGCGTGGACAGCGGCCCGGAGATGGTCCGAATGTGGGTCGACAGGGCCCATTTCCGCTCCGTCCCCGCCGAAGTGGAGCGGCTTCTGCCTGTCGAGATCGGCGAGCTAAACCGGCTCTACCAGCTGGGCTTCGCATCGTGGCTGCCGGCCAGCGCGATCGCCGACGGGCTCTACTACGGCATCCGAGTCGGCGGCCGGCTCGTCTCCGCCGCCGGCACCCATGTCATCAGCGCGTCGGCGCGCCTGGCCGTAGTGGGCAACGTCATGACGCATGCGGACCACCGCGGCCGCGGCTACGCCACTGCCGTCACCGGCGCGGTAACATCCGAACTCCTGCGCTTCTGCGATCAGGTCGTGCTCAACGTTCGAGCCGACAACCCTCCCGCCCTGGCGGCCTACCGGCGCCTCGGCTACCAGACGCACGTAAACTTCGAAGAACGCCTCATCCACCGCAGCGAGCCGGCCTGGAGCGGCTGGACGGGCCAGATCCGTCGCCTCTTCGCCGCCCGCAAGGAGCCCTGACCATATGACCGCAACCACTCCGTCGCCCCGCGCCTCGTCGGCGCTGCCGGTCCACGAAGTCGCCGACCTCGGGCTCGCCGCCGAAGGAGTCCGCCGTATCGAATGGGCCGAGCGGGAGATGCCGGTTCTGCGGCTGATCCGGCAGCGTTTCGAGCGCGAGAAGCCGCTGGCCGGGCTGCGTCTCGCGGCCTGCCTGCATGTGACCACCGAGACGGCGAACCTGGCCCGAACATTGAAGGCTGGCGGCGCGGAGGTGGCGCTGTGCGCCTCGAACCCGCTTTCCACGCAGGACGACGTGGCGGCGGCGCTCGTCGCCGAATACGGCATCTCGGTCTTCGCCCGTCACGGCGCCGACCGCGACCTCTACTACAAGCACCTCAACCTGGCCGCGGACCTCCACCCGCACATCACCATGGACGACGGCTGCGACCTGGTGACGCTCATCCACCAGGAGCGGCGCGGCCAGCTGCCCGAGATCCTGGCCGGGACCGAGGAGACGACGACCGGCGTCATCCGCCTCAAGGCCATGGCCGCCGACAATGCGCTCGGGTACCCGGTCATCGCGGTGAACGAGGCGCTGACGAAGCACCTCTTCGACAACCGATATGGAACCGGACAGTCCACCGTGGACGGCATCATCCGGGCCACGAACCTGCTCATTGCGGGCCGCCACGTCGTCGTCGCCGGCTACGGCTGGTGCGGCAAGGGCATCGCTTCTCGGTTCAGGGGCATGGGCGCGCAGGTAACCGTGGTCGAGGTCGATCAGGTCCGCGCTCTGGAAGCGCTGATGGACGGCAACCTCGTGATGACCATCGCCGAGGCCGCGGCCTGGGGCGATATCTTCGTCACCGCCACCGGCGACATCCACGTCATCCGAGCCGA
>CAZGUS010000060.1:0-14165 GCA_964529245.1 uncultured Anaerolineaceae bacterium | reverse complement strand
GATACGTGAGCAGCTGGTCGGGACGGGTCTCGAACTCGAGGTGCTCGAACGAATCCACGTTCAGGCAGATCGAGAGCGGGGTGAAGAACGTCGAGGTCTCCGGCTCCTCCGCGACGATCCGCTCCACCCAGCCCATCCCATGCTGAACCAGCTCGCGGCCGCGGTAATACCGATAGGCCACGGTCTGCTTCTCGAGGGGATGGAGAACGTTGAGCAGGTCTGTCCGGCTAGAGACGATCCCGCGATTCACGAAGAACTTCGCAGGCGGCACGGACGACACCACTCCTCCTGGGGCAGCGGGGGTGGACGGGCTGAGATGCCGGTGACGGACCAGCGGATCGTACCGCAGAGGGGCGCCCCGGAACAGGTGGATTCGCACGCTCCGGCGCGGGTGTCAGCCGGCCAGACGGGACCCGCCCGGCGGCGCGGCCGGAGATCTGGCAAGGCTTCGCCGGTTGCGTCGGGACAACTGCCGAGACTCGTGGGCTCGCCCATTCGGCGGGGCGGTATCATCGCGGAATGCTGCTCGCGCTCGACATCGGCAACACCAACATGACCCTCGGCCTGGTCGCCGGCGAGGCCATCGTCGCGAGCCGTCGAGCCGCGACTCGTCCTTCGGCCACGGCCGACGAGCTCGAAGTCCTGATCGACGGCCTGCTTCGGCTCGACGGCGCCACCCTGGCCGACGTGACCGGCATCTCCCTGGCGTCGGTCGTGCCGGCCATGACCGGTGCCGTCGAGGCGATCGCCGAGCGACGCGGCCTGCAGCTTCTCTCGGCCACCGCCGCGATCATGCCGATCGCAATCCGGACGGAGCGCCCGGCCGAGGTCGGGGCGGACCGCCTCGTGAACGGCCTGGCCGTCGGGCGGCTGTACGGCGCACCGGCGATCGTCGTCGATTTCGGGACCGCCACCACTTTCGATTGCGTGGCCCGCGACGGCGCCTACGTCGGCGGCGCAATCGCGCCCGGCCTCGAGATCGGACTCGAAGCTCTGGCCTCGCGGACGGCCCGCCTGCCCCGCATCGAGCTGGTCGAGCCGGCCAAAGCGATCGGCACGGACACCGTGTCGGCCATGCAGTCGGGCGTTGTGCTCGGCTACAAGGCGCTCACGCTCGGTCTCCTGGAGCGCATCCGAACGGAACTTGCCCGCTCGGAGAAGGTTGACGAGGAGTCGATCCAGGTCGTCCTGACCGGCGGACTCTCCGCGGCGCCGTGGGTGAGCGACCTGCCCGGTGTCGACGCCGTGGACCCGGAGCTCACGCTCAAGGGCCTGGCCATCCTCTGGGCGGTCGTGAGCGGCTCGCCGGTGGTGCCCGGCGAAACCGTCGGCGGCTGGACCGGCAGCGCCGCCGGGTCGATGCACATCATCTCGGAGAAGACCACATGAGCGAGCAGAGCGGCCGGCTGGCCGGGCGCCGGATTGCCCTCGGCATCACCGGTTCGATCGCCGCCTACAAGGCCGTGGAGCTGCTGCGGCTGCTCCAGGCCGAAGGTGCCGACGTGCGCGTCCTGATGACACCGTCGGCGACCGCCTTCATCGGACCCCTGACCCTCGAGACGCTGAGCCGCCATCCCGTGGACGTCGACGTGCTGGCGCTCCAGGACGATGGCCGGATCGGCCACATCAGCGCCGCCAACGATGTCGAGGCCATCGTCGTCGCCCCGGCCACGGCGCACTGGCTGGCGGCGATGGCTCACGGCTTCGCCGCGGACTCGATCACGGCCGCGTGCCTCGCCACTTCGGTGCCGGTGATCGTGGCGCCCGCGATGGACGGCGGCATGTACGCCCACCCGGCAACGCAGGCGAACGTGGCCCGGCTGCTCGAATTCGGGTATCGGATAGTCGATCCCGAGGAAGGTGAGCTGGCTTCAGGCATGCTGGGTCGCGGTCGGCTCGCCGAGCTGTGGAAGATCGTCGATGCTGCCGTGGACGCGTTGATCGGCTTCCCGCCGGCCGGCGCACCCCGGTCCGATCCTGCGACTGCGTCGCGGCCCGCGACGGAGCCCGGACCGGCGACTGCCGCAGCCCGCGCCCCGGAGCGCGCGGTCGCCCCCGCGACGTCGCCGGCTCCCCGCGTCGACTTCTCGGGACGCCACGTGGTCATCACGGCCGGCGGCACGGCCGAGCCGATCGACCCCGTTCGTTTCGTGGGCAATAGGTCGACGGGCAAAATGGGCATCGCCATCGCGGAGGACGCCCTCGACCGCGGCGCGGCCGTGACCCTGATTCTGGGCCACGTCTCGGTCGACCCGCCGGCCGGAGCCCACGTCGCCCGCGTCGAGACCGCCGCCGAGATGCAGGCCGCCCTTCGAGCGCTCACGCCGCCGGAGGGACCGGTGTTCGACGTCCTGGTGATGGCCGCCGCCGTCGCCGACTTCCGCCCCAGGGCGGCTTCCGACAAGAAGCTCGGCCGCAGCGCCGGCCTGAAGCTCGAGCTCGACGCCACGCCGGACCTGCTGGCCGAGGCGTCCGAACGAGTCAGGACCGGCAGCCGGGCCTCCGGGATGCTGCGCCCGATCCTGGTCGGGTTCGCGGCCGAGACCGGCTCGACCGACCGCGCCGCCGACAAGGTGGCGGCCAAGGGCGTGGACATGCTCGTCGCCAACGACGTGACGGAACCGGGCTCGGGCTTCGGTACCGACACGAACCGCGTCACGATCTACTACCCGGAAGGCGCGCCGGAGGAGCTGCCCATGCTCTCGAAGCGCGAGGTCGCCGAGCTGCTGCTCGATCGCATCCTCATCCGCCTCGACTCCCGCGGCAACGCTCCCGAGCCGGCCGCCGACTCCGACGGCGCGGGTGATCCCGCCACCTCCGCCGCGGAGCGGGTCTCGTGAGCCGCCCGCCTTCGCCCGAACACGCCGCTCGACTGACCATAGCCTCGATCGCCAGGCTCTTCGCCGACGGCGAGCGCATCGCCATGCTCACGGCCTACGACTATCCGACCGCCAGGATCCTCGACGACGCCGGCATCCCGATGTTGCTGGTCGGCGACTCGCTGGGCCAGGTCATGCTCGGCTACGACAGCACCGTCCGAGTCACCATGGCCGAGATGCTCCACCACACCAAGGCGGTGGTGCGCGGCACCAAGCACGCTCTGGTCGTTGCCGACATGCCGTTCCTCTCGTACGGCGTCACTCCGGAGGCCAGCCTCGAGAACGCCGGGAGGCTCATGCGGGAAGGCGGAGCCGGAGCGGTCAAGCTCGAAGGCGGCGAGCGCAGCGCCCGGACCATCGAAACGATCGTACGGGCCGGGATCCCGGTCATGGGCCACGTCGGTCTGACGCCTCAATCGATCCACCAGCTGGGCGGTCACCGTGTCCAGGGCAAGACGCGGGACGCCGGGCGCCAGCTGCTGTCCGACGCTCTTGCGGTCCAGCAGGCCGGCGCATTCGGGGTGGTCCTCGAATTGGTCCCCGAGCAGCTGGCAGCGGAGATCACGCGGCGGCTGCACATCCCGACGATCGGCATCGGCGCGGGCGCCGGCTGCGCCGGCCAGGTGCAGGTGATCACGGACCTGCTGGGCCTCGACGCGGAGTTCACGCCGCGCCACGCGCGCCATTACACCGAGCTGTATTCGATCATCAAGACCGCCGCCGAGGCGTACGGCGACGACGTCCGCAGCGGCGCGTTCCCCGGGCCGGAGCAGACGACGCGGATGAGCGACGCCACTCTGGACGAGATCCTGGGGCGGACCGATCTCGACCGGGCGGACGGCATGGGGGCCGGACTCGGAATTCCGCTCGATCGGGACCTGTAGGTCGTGGTCAGACCGGTCGCCCTGCCGCAGGTAGTCCGAACTCGGGCCGATCTGCGCGAGGCGCTGGCCGTCGTCCGGCGCCCGATCGGTCTCGTGCCCACCATGGGGGCGCTGCACGAGGGCCACGCCTCTCTCATTCGGAAGGCACACGCGGACAACGCCACGGTCCTGGTCACGATCTTCGTGAACCCGCGCCAGTTCAACGACAGCGCCGACTTCGAGAAGTATCCCCGCGACGAAGCCTCGGACGTCCGAGTGTGCGGCGCCGCCGGCGCGACGATGGTCTTCATCCCTCCGGTCGATGAGATGTACCCCGATGGCTTCCAGACGAGCGTGCGGGTCGGCGCGCTGGCCGAGCCGCTCGAGGGCGCGGCGCGGCCCGGGCACTTCGAGGGCGTGACGACGGTCGTGTCGATCCTGCTGACGCTGGCCGGAGCCAACCGGGCGTATTTCGGCCAGAAGGATGCCCAGCAGCTGCTGGTGATCCGGCGCATGGTCGCGGATCTCGGACTCGCCACGGAGATCGTGGCCTGTCCGATCCTGCGCGAGCCGGACGGGCTGGCGATGAGCTCGCGCAACGTCAGGCTCACCTCGGAGCAGAGGGCGGCCGCCCCGATCTTGCGGAGGGCGTTGTCGGCCGCCCGCGCGCGCTACGACGCCGGCGAGCGAGACGCCGAACTCCTTCGCGCGACGATGCGGGTGACGCTCTCGGCCGAACCCCTCGCCGCGGCCGAGTATGTGAGCTGCGCCGACACCGCGACGCTGCATGAGCTGGATCGCGTGACCGGCCCGGCGTTGCTCTCGATGGCGGTCCGCTTCGGGGCCGTCCGCCTCATCGACAACGAGCCGCTCCCCTAGCGAGCGTCGAGGGGGACGATCGGGCGAGCTGCGGGCGCCCCTGTCCTCCGGATGACAAGCTCGGCGGGAACCGCCGCCCGGCCTCAGGCGTCCTCCGTCCGACAGGCCGCGGAAGACGCGGCTCCCCGGAAGTCGAGCAGACGAGGGCAAGCAATGGACGCAGGAACCGCCGAACCGCAGCCGACCGAGTCCGGCGCGGTCGAGTCCGACAGCGCCGCCGAGTCGCAGCCCACCGGCGTCGGTGCCCTGTACCGAAGAATCGCAAGGGCCCGCTTCGGACGCATCCCGGCAGGTGGACTCCTCGCCGCCGCGGCGATGGTGGCCGTACTCGGGACTGCCTACTACCTCGGGAACCCGCAGGCCGACTCCGGACAGGGCCTGACGACACTGGACTCGTCCGTTCGCGGCCCGGCCGGCAGCACGGCGGGCGCCGGCGGATTCAACGGTCTCAAGGACGCCGCCATCCCGGCCGCCAGCCCCGCAAGCGGCGAGGCCATCACCGCCCCGGACCAGGTCGACCAGTTGACCGCGACGCTCGCATCCAGCCTGATCGTCAAGACCGGCTCGATGGCAATCGAGGTCGGGGATCTGGACAAGGCGGTCTCGCAAGCTCAGGCGACAATCGTCGGGATGGGTGGCTACATCGGCCAGTCGTCGAGTTCGGGCGAGAAGGATTCGGCCACGGCGACCGTCGAGTATCGAGTGCCTGCGGCCAGGTGGGACGATGCCCTCGCCGCGATCCGCGCGCTCGGTAGCAAAGTCATCTCGAGCCAGACGAATGCCCAGGACGTCACTACGCAGGCGGTCGACATAAACGCCCGCCTGACCAACCTCCAGGCGACCGAGTCCGCGTTTCAGGCGATCATGGCCCGGGCCTCGGCGATCCCGGACGTCCTCGCGGTCGAGCAAGAGCTCAGCTCCACGCAGGGCCAGATCGAGGAGCTCTCGGCGGAGCAGAAGACCCTCAACGACCAGGCCTCCATGAGCACACTGACGGTCTCCTTCTCACTGCCCGGTCAGACCGTCACCACCGAGGCCGCCCAGGGCTGGGACCTGGGCTCCCAGGTCGATCAGGCGGGCGCGGCGCTCATCCACATCGGCCAGGGACTCGTGACCATCGTGGTCTGGGTCCTCGTCGTCGGCCTGCCGGTCGGGATCGGGCTCGCACTCTTGTGGGTGATATTCAAAGTCGGCCGTCGAGTTGCGCGACGGCGGCGCAGCGCGGCGGCCGCGGCCTGAGCGTCGGGGCCGCGGGACTGAACCGCGGCCTCGTCTGAAACGCATATCCGATGGAGTTCGCCGGGCTGCTTCCGGCGACAGAGGGCAAGTGAGAGGGACGTCCATGCGTGCCAGAGGCATCTTCTTCGTCGTGCTCGTCGCCGGCGCACTCCTGAGCGGCTGCTCGAGCTCGGCGGCCTCGCCGGGAGGCTACGACTACCAGTACCAGGGCGCCGGCCCGACCATGGCCCCGGCGGCGGCCAGCGACTACTACGAGGGCGGCGCACCGATCGCGATGCCGCCGGCCGCAGCCTCGGCGGCCGGCAATGTTCCCAACGGAGCGAGCTCCGCGAGCGGCGCACCGGCCCCGGACTCGGGCGTCACGCAACCGGAGGACAAGATAATCAAGACCGGGTCGATCTCGGTCCAGGTCGGCGACCTCGATGCGTCCATCGCCCAGGCCACCGACCAGATCCATGCTCTGGGCGGATGGCTGGCCGGCTCGGACCGGACCGTCACCTCGGCATCGGAGCTTGCCTCGGTCACGTATCGCCTGCCCGTCAATGAGTTCGAGAACGCGCTTGCGGTCATGCGCAAGCTCGGCACGAAGGTCCTGAGCGAGCACACCGATTCGACCGCGGTCGGGGGCCAGATCGTCGATCTGCAGGCTCGAATCGACAATCTGAAGGCGAGCGAGAAGGCCATCCAGGCCATCATGTCGAAGGCCAACACGATCGGCGACGTCCTGACCGTCCAGCAGCGACTGGCCGACGTCCAGGGGCAGATCGAAGAGCTTTCGGCCCAGCTCGCGAGCCTGACCGATCAGTCCGCTTACAGCACGCTGACCGTCGTGTTCGAGGTGCCGGTCCAACCGACACCCAGCCCCAGCCCTTCCCCTTCACCTTCGCCGAAGGCGACCGCCACGCCCATCCCCTGGAGCGCCGGCGATCAGGCAGGCCAGGCGGCCGGCACGCTCGGCGAAGTCGGCAAGAGCGCAGCCACGGTCTTGATCTGGCTCGCCATCCTGATCTTGCCGATCGCCCTGGCGCTGTTGCTCCTGCTGATCCTGATGGGCGGCGCGGCGCGTCTGCTCGATCCGATCCGAAGGCGCCTGCTCCCCTTTGCTCTGACCGGGCCGGCGGCCGCCGGCTCCCGGCTGCCCTATCCGACACCGCCCGCCGCGGGCGGTCCCACCGCTCCGCCGAGCCAGGATCAGCCGAAGCTCTGATCGAACGCCGGCTCCTCGAGATCACGAACCGGGCTCGCTCAGGCGGGCCCGGTTCATCTTTGGGCCGGCGATTTGGGCAGGCGCCCTCGCGACCCGGTGCGGGCCGACTAACCTCGGCTGGCCGTCTTGCGGTCGACCAGCGCCACGACCTCGCGCAGCCGGCTGACCGTCTCAGCGTCGACCGCATCGGGCTCGAGATAGGGGCCGAGCCGCTCCAGGATGTCCACCACGAGGCCGAAGAAGACGCTGGCGTCGGCCAGAAAGAACTGCGGCTCGTTGTTGTACCTGACCAGCGTCAGCCGGTCCTGCAGCACTCGACGCTCATCGACGTGGGCGACCTGGGTCGAGAAGTTGTGACCCTGGATCCCGTCGGGGTTATTGAGGTAGTTGAGAGCGTTGTCGATCGCCAGTCCGAATCGGGCCCGCCAGGCGACCATTCGCTCCTGCACCTCGGGCGGGATCCGCACTTCGGCCGTCTCGTCGAAGACCTCGGGCGTGACGGTCAGCAGGCCGACGAGAGTCGCCCCGGCGCGGGCCCCGAGCATCACCTGCAGCGACCGCTCCAGCGTGAAGACCTCCGAGTCGAAACGCGGGCTGGTGATGACGTCGGTCAGCAGGTCCTCCACGTTGTCCAGGACGCCCGGCTCGGCCAGGGCGTTGGCCAGGTGGAGCGTCTCCTCCTTGAACAAGAACTTCTCTTCGTGGTCGAGCATGGAGGCTCCTATGCCGGGCGGCGCCTGGCCGGCGTTATGTGGCTGATCGTCGGCCGTTGGATCGTAGCACCGAGAAGTGAGCGAGGAGCGCAGGCGGCAACGAAGGCACCGGCCGACCGGCGGCGCCACAGACCTCCTCGTCCGGCCGACGGCCGAGGCCGAGGCGCCGTCGAGCACCGCAGCGAGCGCACTTGCGCGTGCGTGAGCGAGGAGCGCAGGCGGCAACGAAGGCACCGGCCGGCCGCCGGACGAGAGAGCGGCCCCGACGCGAGGGAGCGCCGGGGCCGCCGAGAAACCTACGAGAGGGGAGATTTACGGGTAGAGGCCGCGAAGCGAGGTGGCGTCCGCGACTCGCTGAACCGCGAGCATGTAGGCCGCGGTCCTCATGTTGACCCGCGACTTGAGGCTCATGTCGAGCGTGCTGGCGAAGGCCTTGGCCATGATGGCGTGCAGCTTCTCGTTTACGTGCTCGATGCTCCAGAAGTCGCGATCGAGGTCCTGGACCCATTCGAAGTAGCTGACCGTCACGCCGCCGGCATTGCAGAGGATGTCCGGAATGACGAACTGCCCGTTCTTGTACAGGATCTCGTCCGCCTCGGGAGTCGTGGGGCCGTTGGCGGCCTCGGCGATGATCCGAGCCTTGATCTTGGGCGCGTTGGCGGCCGTTATCTGGTTCTCGAGCGCCGCCGGAATGAGGATGTCGCAATCGAGCTCGAGGAGCGCGGCGTTGCTGATTTCCTTGGTGCCGGGGAACCCGACGACCGAGTGGTGCTCCTGCTTCCAGGCCAGAACTGAATTGGGATCGAAGCCGTCGGCCTTGAAGATCCCACCCGTCGAGTCGCTGACGGCGATGATCGTGGCGCCCTGGGCGAACATCAACTGCGCGGCGATCGCGCCGGCGTTGCCGTAGCCCTGCACGGCGACCTTGCACTTGGCCAGGTCCATGCCCAGATGCCGGGAGGCATCCTGGATCGTGTAGACGGCGCCTTGAGCTGTCGCCTCGTTGCGGCCTTCTGACCCGCCGAGCGCGATCGGCTTGCCCGTGACCACGGCCGGCGACGTGTACCCGACGTGCATCGAGTACGTGTCCATGATCCAGGACATCGTCTGTGAGTTGGTGTTCACGTCCGGTGCCGGGATGTCCCTCTCGGGGCCGATGATGATGCTGATCTCGGTCGCATATCGCCGGGTCAGGCCCTCGAGCTCACGCTGGCTGAGCTTCTTGGGGTCGACGATCACGCCACCTTTGCCACCGCCGAACGGGATGCCGACAACGGCGCATTTCCAGGTCATCCACATGGCCAGGGCCTTGACCTCATCGATGGTCACGTCCTGGTGGTAGCGGATCCCGCCCTTGGCCGGGCCGCGGCCGAGGTTGTGCTGGACCCGATAGCCGGTGAAGACCTCGACGCTGCCGTCGTCCATCTTCACCGGGAAGTGGACGGTCAACTCGCGTTTCGGCTCGCGAAGGACCCTCCGGAGTCCCGGAGACAGATGGAGAAGCTCGGCGGCCAGATCGAACTGCCGCTGGGCGACGTCCCATGCGTTGATCGCGGGCGCGATCTGTTGGGTCGCCATGTGCTCGAAACCTCCAGTGGCGGGGAGACGCTGGAGCGGTCGATCGATTGGCTCGACCTGCTTCCCGGATCGTCCCGACAACGACGCGGCGGCCTTCCGATTTGCCCGGGAAGCGGCGCCGCAGGTTCCTATTGAGGCCGAGTATAGACCTCGCGGCCAGATTAGCCAGCCCGAAGGGTCCGTCGGTCCATGGGCCAAACGGCCTTACGTTATGGCACTTACGTATAGGTACTGCCACACGAATCGGTGGCAGCGCGGCCATCTACCCTTACGGCCCACTCGCGGCCCGTGGGGCCCGACGGGGCCGCCCGGCAGGCCGCGCCGGAACACCCCAGACGAGGGCTTACTCGGCCAGAACGAGGACACCACCGTATGCGCCGGGGCCTACGTGAGCGCCGATAACGGGCCCGATGACCTGCATGCCGATCACTCTGGGCGGAGGTCCCGGCAGCCGCTCCAGGACTTCCTCGCGAAAGGCGCCGGCGTCCGCGGGCGGCGAGTAGAGGATGTGCAGCTCTTCCAGCGGCCGGGCCGTCATGAGCGCCAGGAGACGCTCTCGCGCCTTGCCGCGGGTGCGGGGCTGCTCCGCGGCGACGACCAGGCCGTCTTCGACCGTGATTATCGGCTTGACCGTGAGCAGCCCGCCTACGGCCGCCCTGGCGTGGCTTATCCGGCCGCCCTTGCGAAGGTATTCCAGGGTATCGAGCACGACGAAGAGGGTGATCCGTCGTCGCAATTGCACGAGACGATCGGCTATCTCGGCCGCCGAATACCCGTCGTCGGCCAATTTGGACGCGTGGACCACCATCGCCCCGATGGCCATGCAGGCCGATCCGGAATCGACGACCTCGATCGCCCGGTCGGGCAGCATTGCCCGCGCGATCTGGGCGCTTCGCAGAGTCGCGGACAGCTTTTCGCCCAGGCAGACGCAGACGATGCCTTCGGCGCCGCCCTCGAAGGCTTCGTCGAAGGCCTGTTTGAACTGCCCCGCGCTCGGAGCGGCGGTGTGCGGGAATGGGCTGTCGGGGGCGCGCAGCTGGAGCCAGAACGCCTCGGGCCCCAGCTCGTCCGGCGTCAGGTAGCTCCGGTCGCCGAAGGAGACCGTCAGTGGCACCTGTCGGATCCTGCTTTCGCGCAGCTGTGCCGGATTGAGGTCGGAGCCCGAGTCGGTGACCACGGCGACCGTCATCGTTTCTCCTCCGTCGAATCGTCGACAGGCAGCTCGAGCGTTCCGGCGACGCCCGACAGCCTGGCGCGGGAAGCTGCCAGCGAAGGGGCCGCCGCTCCATTCCGGAGCGCGTCGTTCAGCCCTGCGCCGTCGCTACCGCGCAGGTTCGCGAGAGCCACGAGACCTACCACCAGCAGGAGGGCCGTGGCGAGCAGCAACCCGTCGATGCCTCGCCAGGAGGCGAAAATGCCGCCCAGCACCGCGCCGAGCACCTGTCCCAGGCCGAGGAAGACCGAGTAGAGCCCCATTATCGCGCTCCGGTCCTCCTCGAATCCTTCGCTGACATCCGCCAGGAGTCCCAGGGCGGCCGGCGTGGCGCCCGACATCACGAAGAGTGCGACGACGGCCACCGCCACCAGAAGTATCAGCAGGCCCGTGGACGTACCGCCGAGGTGGTTTATCGCAAGTATGTCGAGCGCCATGACCACGAAGGCGCAGACGCCGACCAGAAGCATCGTGGTCCGCCGGAATCGGGAGTAGACCGAGCCCCAGAACAGCAATCCGAGCCCGAAGACGATTGCCAGGGCTGCCGAGCCGTTGCCGATCGCGCCGGCCGACACGCCCTTCATGAGGAACTGGCTCGGGTCGTGGATGTTGCCGCGCAGGAGAAGAGGGGCCTGCAGCGCCCAAAGGCCCAGGATGGCGTTGATGGCCAGCCAAGTCGGGGCGAACAGAAGAACGCTCCGACTGGTCGCGAGCCGCCAGTAGCGTAGGAACTCCATCCGCACGGTGGCGACGGACCGGGCGGCCTGCGCCGCGTCGCGCCGGCGGGGCGCCTCCCTGACGCCGTATGCATAGAGGCAAAGGGCCAGGAGATAGAAGAAGCAGTTGAGGAAGAATGCCTGCCGGCCGAGGGTTTCCCAGAGGTGGCCCGCCAGCCACGGTCCCACGGCCAGCATCCCGCCGAGCGAGACGAGCTCGAACAGCGCGACGACCCGGCCTCGAAGCTGCTCGTCGTGGGAAGTCTCGGCGGCGATGAACCCAAGCGTGGACGGAACCGAGGCGGCCGTCGAACTGCCCTCCAGCAACCGCGTGACGAAGAGCACGGGCAGCTGCGTAGTGAGACCGGTCATGAACACCGCGGCGGACCCGAAGACCGGACCGAGGAGCATTACGACCTTTCGCCCATAGCGGTCTGCCAGGACTCCGAAGAGGATCGCGCCGGTCAGTTCGGTGGTGTAGAAACCGCCGGTGAGGAGCGATAGCGCACCCGGGCCGGTTCCTCTGTTCCTGGTCAACTCGTCCACGAGGTAGACGAGCATTCCGCCCGTGACCGACGTGCTCACCCGCAGCACGAAGGTCGCCAGGAGCATCGAGGAGATGGATCGGGTCATGGGCCGATAGCCTAGCGGCCCCGGGGACGGCGTGCGATCGAAATGCGGGGCTGGAACGTTTCGCTCGTCTCGAGGTGCGCAGGCCGGGTTGCAGGCCGGGTTGCACGCCGCAAGGCTCGGCTGCAGGCGCGGGTAGGGCCCGGACTATACTCAGGCCTCCGGTGGCTCGTCGCGCTCACATCGCCCCAGCCACCGGTTCGGCTGCGCGGCCGCACCGGAGCCGGGCGCGGCCGTCGAGCGGCCCTGGGACGCGGCGGGTGACCTCTTGCGCCCCGAGGCGCATGACCCCATGATCGAGTCACTCAAATTGAGGAGGCGTCTTGGAGCCAGCCCCTGTAGCGCCGCCCCTCGCCCGTCCGGTCACGCTCGGAGCGCGGTCATGAGCCGCAGGCCGGCCGGGGGCGACGAGACGAGCGACCGATCCCCCGAGCGCCGCGCCGGCGACCCCTCGGCGCGGCCCCCGACGACGATCGCGGAGCGAGTGTTCGCCCTGCCCGGAAACGGCGGCCTGATCGGTGCGCCGACGCGTCGCCGCGCCGGCGTCTTCCGTCGGGCCGTGCGCCAGGAGATCGCTCGGCTGCGGGATCCCCGCCGGCTGGCGCTGGTGATCCTTCTCGGGATCGCCTGCGGCCTCATCCTGGCCGGCCTGATCGCGCGCGGAGAGGCGGCGGGCGCCGATGCCAGGGCCTACTGGGCCGCGGGCCGATTGTGGGTCGGCGGCGGCGACCCCTACCATCCGACGGGGCCGTTCATGCCCTACGTGTACACGCCGTGGATGCTGCCCATCTTCGTGCCGTGGTCGTTCCTGCCCTGGGACGTGGCCTGGTTCGTCTGGCGTGGCGTGACCGTGGTCGCACTTCTCTGGTCGGCCCACTGGGCCTACAAGAGGCGACCGATGACGACGGCGGTCGTGCTGATCCTTCTGGCGTTTCCGATCGCAGCGAACCTGGACACGGGCAACATCAACCTGCCGCTCGCGCTTCTAATCTTCGGGGCGCAGTTCGCGGGGCCCAGGCTGGCGGGCTTGCTATGGATGGTCGCCACGACGCTGAAGTGGCTGCCTGCGGTGTTCTGGCCGATCCTCACCCCACGCGGACGGCTGTGGGGCATCGTCTGGTTCATCCTGGCGGTCGTGCTGACGGCCCTGACCCTGCCCGCCACACTGACCCAGCTGCAGGTTCTCTTCGGGTTCCCGCGGCCGGTGAGAATCGACTACTTCGTCTTCGTGTGGGCCATAGTGCCGTGGGCCTACCTGCACCCCGAAGGCTTCCGCTGGCTGATGCCTTCGGAATGGCCGGGCATCGCCCGGACCGTCGCTTCCGGCGTGGCCGTCTGGCGGCTCCACTGGCGTCGAAGCCCAGAGCGAACGGCCGAGACCCTGCGCCGGGTGATGCGTTCTCGAGTCCGGATGTTCCTCGGCCTTCGCGGCGCCTGAACCGTCCGGGTAGGTCGTTGCGCCTGGCTGAACCCGCCGCCGCACGGACCTCCGGCCCCCTACCCTGGCGACGTGCCCCTCGCAGGTCCCGTCTTCCTCGCAAATCAGTTGCACGCGAGCTGGCCCGCGACGATCCTGGTCGCCCATGAGGACGTCAGCGTGCGTGCCGTGTTGCGCCGCGCCCTGGAGGGCGCCGGCTACAGGGTGCTGGAGGCGTCCACGGGTTCCCGGGCGGTCGCCCTCGGAGACCGCGAGCGCCCCGACCTCTTCATCCTCGACATTTCGATGCCCGACGCCGACGGCATCGAGATCTGTCGCGCCATCAAGAGCGACCCGGCGACTCGCCTCACGCCCGTCATCCACATCACCGGGCGGACCCTGCGCGACGAGCGGCTCCGCGCCCTCGCCGCGGGCTCGGACGAGTTCGTGGCCCGGCCGTTCGACGTGGAGGAGCTGCTCATCCGGGTCCGTTCGCTGCTCCGGACCAAGCGCCTGACCGACCACCTGGTCAGCGACGAGGCCGTCCTGCTGGCGCTGTCCCGGACGGTCGAAGCCCGCGACAACTACACCGAGAGGCACCTCTACCGGGTGGCCGACCGCTCGGTCGAGGTCGCGCGCCGGATGGGGATGACCGCCCGCGAGATCGAGAGCATCCGGCTCGGCGGCCTTCTCCACGACCTTGGCAAGATCGCCGTGCCCGACCGTGTCCTGCACAAGCCGGCCGGCCTGGATCGGGCCGAATACGCCTTGATCAAACGGCACCCGGAGGCAGGCGCCGAGATCGTGCGACCCCTCCGAGCGTTCGACGGT
>CAZGUS010000059.1:0-14257 GCA_964529245.1 uncultured Anaerolineaceae bacterium | reverse complement strand
GCCGGCCGACCTTGTCGAACGCCTCGCCGGCCGCGTCGTCGACCGTCTCGCCCAGGAGCCGGTATTGCAGGTGGTCGCGCATCTCGACCAGGAACGTGTGCCCGCCGGACACGATCAGCGCAACCAGCGGGAAGATCGGCTCCGGAACCTCGCGCGATTCGTCCGCCAGCCAGGCCGCGTAGAGGTGGCCCTCGAGGTGGTTGACCGGGACGAGCGGCTTGCCGTGGACGTAGGCCAGCGTCTTGGCGAAGTTGATGCCCACCAGCAGCGAGCCGGCCAGACCGGGCCCCTCGGTGACGGCCACCGCCGCGATGTCGTCCCAGGTGACGCCGGCCCCGGCCCAGGCCTCGTCCAGGACCGGCACTATCCAGCGCAGGTGGGCCCGGGCCGCGACTTCGGGCACGATTCCGCCGGCGGCGGCGTGCATCGCCACCTGGCTCGCGACGACGTTCGAGTGGATCCGCCGCCCGTCCTCCACGACCGCGATGCCGGTCTCGTCGCAGCTGGATTCGACCGCCAGGATCAGCCCGCCGCGGGTCACGACTTCCCCCCGCCGGCGGCGGCGTCGTCTTCCGGGTGCCCGATCGGCAGACCATCGTCCCCGATCTCGATGTCCGGCCGGTTCGCCACCTCGGCCCGCAGTGCGATCAGCCGCTCGCGCATCTGCCGGCCGTCCAGCCGGTCGGTCGTCATGATCAGCGCATCTTCGTTGTCGTCGGTGTAGTAGTGCGGCCGCAGGCCGACCAGCGCGAAGCCGTACTTCTCGTACAGCCGCCGCGCGGGGCGGTTCGAGGGCCGGACCTCCAGCGTCGCCTCGCGCGCGCCGCGGGCCTTCGCCAGATCCAGCAGGGCGATGAGCAGCCGCTCCCCTATCCCCTGGCGGCGCCAGGTCCGGCGCACCGCGAAGGTCGTGATGTGGGCCTCGTCCACCATCAGCCACATCCCGCCGAAGCCCACGACCCGGTCGCCGTGGCGGGCCACGATGTAGTGGGCCATGCGGTTGGTCTCGAGCTCGGCGCGGTACGCGTGCGGCGGCCAGGGCGTGGTGAAGCTCTCCGCCTCGATCTCCTGAACCTCGGCCAGGTCGTCGACCGACATGCGATCGACCACGACCCTCACCGGCGGTCGTGCGACCATCGCACCTCTCCCTTCACGGCGGTGATCCCGCGCGGCAGAGTCACGTACTCGGGCACGAGCAGGGCGACGTCGTCGCCGCCGGCGGCCAGCCGCGCCTCGCCGAGCGCCAGCAGCGACGCCGAGAGCTGCGTCTCGGCCTGCGCGCCCAGCGCCATCGCCGCGGCGGGGGCGCGGTCCGGCAGGTCCACCGCAACGAGAACGGCGTTCGCCGGAAGCTCCGCCTCCTCGCCGCCCTTGACCAGCCTCGCCTGCCCGGCGACGACGAAGACTCGATCCGAAGGTCCGGCCGGCAACAGCAGGACGGCCTGCTTTCCAGCTCCGGCGTCGGCGGCCGCCAGGAGCGCCTCGGACGTGGGAACGCCGGCGATCGGGATGCCCAGCCCGTGAGCGAGGGCCTTGGCCGTGGCCAGGCCGACGCGCATCCCCGTGAACGCCCCGGGTCCGGTCCCGACCACGATCCCGCCCAGGTCCGCCAGCTCGACCGCGCAGCTCGTCAGCAGCTCGTCGGTGCGCGTCAGGAGCTCCTCGCCGTGGCGGTATCCGGCCACCCAGCGCCGCTCGTCGATGAGGGCGCCGTCGGACGCGCCGAGCGCGACGAGGGCGCGCGTACCGGAGGTGTCGATCGCGAGGATCGGGCGCGGGCTCATCGGTTCGGACTTTCGGCCGCCGGCAGGCCTTCGGCCGGCACGGCGTCGATGTAGCGGGCGTAGCCGGCGTCTCCGGCGCGGAGCACGATCCGGCGCGGGTCGTCGCCGGTGCCCTCTATCACGACGTCGAGGCGCCCGGCCGGCATCGCGTCCTCGAGTCGTTCGGCCCACTCGATCAGCGTGACGCCCTCGCCCTGGCGCTCGTCGATCAGCCCGCCCGCCAGCGCCTCGGCCGCGCCGGCCAGCCGGTACAGGTCGATGTGGAAGAGCGGCAGGCGGCCGCGATACTCGGCCATCAGCACGAAGCTCGGCGAGACGATCGTGTCGGTCACGCCCAGCCCAAGCCCGAAACCCTTGGCGAACTGCGTCTTGCCCGCCCCGAGCTCGCCGACCAGGCTGATCAGATCGCCCGGTCGCGCCGCCGCCGCCAGCGCCCCCGCCAGGGCGCGCGTGCCCGCGGGATCCCGCGTCTCGACAACTCGTTCGGTAGTCCGGCCTTCGATCACCCCCGGAGGTTACCCGATACGGCGCCCTTGCCGCTCCCGAACCGCCCGCCAGGCCGGCGCGTGCGCCGGAGGCGCGGCTGAACGGAGGCGCTCACCCTCGGTCCGTTCCATCCTCTTTGCGACTCCGAGCCTGACAAGACGGATCGCCATCCGGGTCCGTCCATGCGGGCCCTGGCTCCGGTCGATATCGGGAGGGCTGAACCGGGGGGTCGACTTTGAGAGGCAGGGTTCCTCCCGGGCTGGCCGCCCGGAGAAACGACCAGATGACCCAAGCCGTCCACGCCAGAAGAACTCCCCATTGGCTGATAGCCCAGGGCAGGAGGACGCCAGACGGGTATAGCGCCCCAGACCCGGTCAGAATGCGCACCAACAAGGCCTGGGATACGCCGACCGACCCCGCCCCGCCCCGCCCAGTCGAAACGCCCACCTGTAGGCGGCCACTGGTAGCGGGCCCGCCGCGGGAGGAGCGAATTGCTCACGCGCCTTGGCAATAACCCGTGGCAGCATCTTCTCGTGGACACGGACGCTGTTTGCGACGAGGGCCATCAGCCCGAGTGCTCCAAAGGTCATGACTGACACAAAGCCAAGGGATAGGTCGAGCACCTGGCCGGCCGTCAATGGAGAGTCCATACTCGCCTACGCCTTGACCAGCTCGCTGCGGCCGAGTGTTTCCGTGTCTTTGGGGAGATCGAGCAGGCCGTGGGGGCGCAGGCCTTCGCGGATGGCGATGGCTTCGTCGGTCTGGCACGGGTCGGACGGTTCGAAGCAGGCGCCCTGGAGGCCGACGAGCACGCCGCCGGGCGGCACGATCTTGGCCTGCGTTCCGGGCGGAAGCGCCGACTGGGTCAGGAGCTGCAGGTTGGGCAGCGTGCGGCTGCGCCGGCCCAGATAGGTCCGCCAGCCGACGACGAGGTGATCGCGGGCGTCGTTGCGGACGGCGGCCTTGAAGGAGTTCGTCGTGATCCAGGCCGTCCCCGGCCGCCAGAAGGCGATCGAGGCGCGGAGCACTTCCTCGATCATCGGTTCGGCCGCCCAGTCGCCTTCCCTGATCGACTTGACGGTGGCGCTGGCCACGGGTTTGGCCGACTCGCTGCCGTCGATGATGCGGACGCTGAAACGTTCGTCGCCCGTCTCGCCGCATAGGAACGTGACCGAGAAGCCGTCGGCGGAGAGGCTCGACATGGTGGGCCGCCCCCGCGGATCGGTTGCCGTGTACCGGGCCTTGGGATCGGCCACGAACTGCTGCATCCGGATCAGGAACTCGGGATCGTCCACGTTTACCCGGACCGATCCGGGCGCCGTCGGCGTGACCAGGCTCAGGCTGCCGAATTCGGGCCCGACCTTGCGCAGCGCGCGCAGGTAACCCTGGAGGGGATGGAGGAACCCGCCCAGCATCAGCTGGCTCGCCCACCAGTTCGAAATGGCGAAGAGGTGATCGGCCACCTCGAAACCCCCTTGTCGTTAGAGGATGAACCGCTCCAGATCCGCGAGGGCGATCACCGTCGGCGCGAGGTCGTCGCCCAGGCGGACGTTCGCCGCCTCGAGGTGGACGCCGGCGCGGAATCGATGCAATCCGGCCGAGCTCATCCAGCGACCTTCGCGGCCGGCGTGGACGCCGCTCCTGACTCTCACCCAGTCGGGCGGAATCTCGGGCAGCGGCACGTCGACGACGTCCAGGACGAGCAGCGGCGGCTCGGTGATGATGGCGACTTCGCGGCCGGCGAGCGCGGCCAGCAGCGCGAGGATCGGGGACGCGATCGGGCGGCGCTGGTGGCCGTCGAGCCCCAGGACCCCGAACGGCGGCATCGCATGCAGGCCGGCGCGCTGGCGCGCCTCGGAGGCGGCCAGGTCGCGCAGCTCCGCCTGACCGAGCGAGCCCGCGACCATGCCACGGATCGACATCGCCCGCGCCCGCGTCAGCGACTCGGCCGACACCCTGCCGCCGGCCACGACGACGGCTCCGGAGCGGCCCATGTCCAGCGCGGTGTCGCGCAGCTCCCCGTCGATCAGCCGCGGGACGTCGAGGTAGCCGCGCGTCGGCTGGCCGCCGGCGACGGCGGCCGGAATCGCAACGCCCGTCACTTTCATGGAGATGCCGATGCAGTTGCCCGCCTCCACGACCACGCCGCCGGTGGGCGATTCGATCCTCTCGTGGCGATCGCCGGCGGCGGCGGTCCAGCGCCCGTTCAGCTCGTACAGAAGCGTCCCGCCGAGGCGCCTCGGGGCCTCGCGGCGCGGGTTCCGGCCGCGGCGATCGTCGCCGCCGACCCACCACTTGCCCGGCGTCGGCGGGCGGCGGCGCTCCTGCTGCGCGTCCATCCAGCCGCCCAGGCTCTTGCCACCGTTGCCGTTGCCGTTGGACGGCTCGCCCAGCCGACCGACTTCGATGAACTCGGGATCGGCGGTCCGCTCGGCGATCGGCATCCCGGCGGTCACCTTCTGGCCGGGGTTGACCAGCACTCTGTCGCCGGGCCCGAGCCGGATCTGCACGACCGGCGACACGACCAGGATGCGGCGGCCGGGTATGCGGATGAGCTCCGGCGGAACGACCGGCTTCGCGGGCTTTGCCTGTGCGCGTGCCCTGGGGCTCATTCGTCGATCTCCGACCACATCGAGCGCTGCCAGGATTCCCACGTCGCGCGCTTCTGATCGGCCTTGTCCGGCAGCCGCAGCGGGATGTCGCGCAGGTCCACGAACAGGCCGCCGAGCCCGCCCGACACTTCCACGGTGAAGCGCCGGCCGCGCGCCCCGAGCCGCACCGCGTCCCGGAACTCCATGTCGGCCGTGGCCGTCTGGCCGGGTTGCAGCTCGACCGCCCAGATGCCGCCCGGCTGGAGGTCGATGTCCGAATTGGTGGTTTCGCCCGTGACGCGCATCCGGCCGGCGCTCCTGCCCAGGCGGATGCCGGCCGGGAGGATCAGGCTGCCCACCGGCAGGAGCACGTCCTCGACCAGGTCCTTGAGCATCTTGCGCCGTTCCTCTTCGTCGGCGATGGCGCCGAGCGGTCCGAGCAGGCGGGCCTGGTCACAGGCGATGCGGCCGACGCCGGGCCGGCGAACGAGATCCGCCATCGCCAGCGCCACGACCGAAGGCGGCGTGGACGCCCAGATGCCGCCGGCGGCGATCAGGATGTCCGGCATCTCGCGCACGGAGATCTCCGGCGTGGCGACCACGAGTCGCTCGACCGCGGCCTTGGCGGCGGCGAGCCGGAGCAGCGCGCCTTCGCCGTCGGCTTCGCCCCAGGGCGACGAGCGCAGGTCGCGCAGCCGGTCGCTGAGGCGGTAGCGGTCGAAGGCGATCGTGGACCAGGACGACACGGCGTCGATCATCTCGTCGGTCAGGTCCTCGGGCGCAAAGGAGGCGCTGGCCATCCCGACGTGCGACGACACGACCGTTCGATGGCCCGGCCCGACGGCTTCGGCGCGGCAGCGCATCCCGCCGTCGACGCCGACCTCGATCACCTCGATCGACTTGTCGAGCAGCAAAGCCAGCGATCGAACGGATCGGGCGATGCCGAGCCTGCTCTCGTCCGATCGGGCGCGCAGGCCTTCGAGCACCTGCTGGAGCGCCGACCCCGCGGGCTGCCCGGATTCGGCGTCGGGCGCCAGGAGCACGCTGTCGTGGCGGTCGCCGCTCGGCGCGGGCAACTCCGCCGGCGCCGCGTGAACCGGTGCCGACAGTTCCGGGCCGGCGTGCTCCGGCGCGCGGCCGGCGCCGGTTGTAACGCGGACGACCGACGTCGGGTGAGCGGCGGTCCTGGCGGGGGCGGCAGACTTCGCGGGAGCGGGCTTGGATGCCGGGGCATCCGCCGGCGCCGCGGCAGCCGCATCCGGCGCGGCTTGCGCAACGTCAGCCGCCGGCGTCGCTTGCGGCTGGGGCTCGACTGCGGGCGTCTCCGCGGCCGCGCCGGCATCCGGCTCGTCGCCCGCAGGCGCCGCATCGTCATCGGCCGGGCTCGCGGGAGCGGGACTCACCACGACTTCCGGGATTCGATCATGGGCGCCGGCGCCCGAGAAGTCCGATTCCTGGATGGCGGCGCCGCCCGCGAGGACCACCGCCAGCTCCGGCCGGCGGCGCGCCGCGGCGGCGACGAGGGCCCCCAGCATCGGCAGATAGCGCTTCTCGTCGCCGGCCGGGCTCGAGTCTGCGCCCAGCAGAACCGCGTGGGTATCCCAGGCCAGGACCAAGCGGCTGAGTTCGAGCGGATCGTCGACGTCCGCGCTGCCGCCGACGACCAGCCAGCCGGCGCGGGCGGCGATTTCCTCGAGCCTGCGGCGCTGGCGGCGCGAGCCGGCAAGGACGGCGATGCGGCGCGGCGGCGAACTTCGGCTCTCCAGACGCGCCAGATCCGCCGCCAGGGCCGCGGTCCTGGGCCGGTCCTGGGCGCTGACGAACTCGAGAAGCTCGCGGTCCGCCTTGCCGACGCGCTCGATGATGCCGAACAGCAGGGCGTCGAGATCCGTAGCCGAGGGAGCGGCCGTGTGGGCCAGCACGCGCCAGCGGCCTCCGGCATGGCCGACGAGCGCGGCGGATGTCGTGGCCGCGCCGAAGTCCAGGGCGAAGAATGCTCGTGGTTGACGGCTCACATGGTTATGCTAACCGGCCCGCATGCGCCTGTCGCCCGCTTTCGAACGGGAATTGTCGCGGGCGCGCGCCGGGGCCGAGGATCGCCGTCGGACCGCCGGCGGCTTCGACGTCGCGGGAAGGCTCAGGCGTCCCAGGCGGTCTCGTCGTCGGGATCCTGGAGCCGCTCGATCAGCTGCTCGATGCCCAGATCGTCGGCCAGGATTTCGCTCGCGACCTGCACCTCGCCACCGAAGACGCGGCGGAGAGTCGGGTCGAAGAAGACCATCGCTCCACTGCCGAGCTGGCGGTACGGGCGGCTGGCCTGGAGGAATAGGACGGCGGGGACGGCCAGCCCGCGGAGCTGGATCTCACGCGCGGCCTGCTCGACTAGATCGTCGCGCTGCTCTTCCGATCGGCCCGCCATCTGCATCAAGTCGGCAACCTGCTCGTTCTTGTGTGGCCGGCGAAGCGGCCGTTCCGTCGCGGCGCCGACGGCTCGGCAGCCACGTGGTTTCTACTCGCAACCGAGAGGACCGGGTTGTTCCTCAAGCGCCCGAGCGTCCGAACTGACGATCTCTCGTCCACCCCGGACCGGATCGCAGGCGACGGCTCTCATCTGGACGGCTCTGGCTGCCGCATAGTACACCCGGGGTAATCGCCCCGACATCGCGGTTACGATCTCATAGGAGATGGTGTTGCCCCACCGCGCCATCTCGAGCGCGTCTATCGACTCGTCGCCCTGGGTTCCGATGAGCGTGAACTCGTCGTCCACGCTCACAGGCGCGCCGGGAACGTCGGTGACGTCGACCATCACCGCGTCCATGGCGACGGTCCCGACGGCCGGAACTCGAACCCCACGTACCAGGACCTGGGCCTTGTTGGAGAGGCTTCGCGGCAGCCCGTCGGCATAGCCGAGCGGCAGCGTGGCGATGCGGCTTGGCCGCCTGGTGATGAACGTCGGGCCGTAGCTGACCCCGGTTCCGGCCGGCAGATCCGTGACGCGCACGGGGCGGGCGCGCAGCGACAGGATCGGCTTGAGGCCGGCCGCCGTGGCCGCGTGGCGCTGGTCCACGGTCAGACCGTCGGGCACGATGCCGTACATGGCGAGCCCGATGCGGACGACGTCGTAGCCCGGCGCGCCGACGAGCAGGCCACCGCTTGCCGCAAGATGGCGGTCGGGCATGGTGATGCCGACTTCCTCGAGCAGGCTCGAGGCGACGCCCAGGCGGGCGGCCTGGGCGGCCGTTCTGCCTGCGTCGTCGGCCGCCTGTAGGTGGGACCAGAGGCCGGCCAGGCGGGCCCGCGGCGAAGCCTCGATGGCGGCGGCCGCGGCCGGGACGTCCGTCGAGTGGAGGCCGCCGCGCCCGAGACCGGTCTCGACCTCGAGGTGGATCGGCAGCTCGGCACGGGAAGCGGCGACGGCCGCGGCCTGGTCGCCGGCGTCGTCCAGGCTATCGAGGACCGCCAGCGTCCGGTCCAGCAGCGTCTGGTCGCCGGCCGTGACCGAGAGGCACAGCCTCATCGCGTCGGGCACGAGCTCCGGCGGGATCGGGAAGAGGACCAGGATCGGGACCGATATGCCGGCCTGCCGCAGCTCCAGCCCCTCATCGAAAGTGGCGACGCTGAGGCTCCGCACGCCGGCGCCGACGAGGGCTCGAGCCACCGGCACCGCCCCGTGGCCGTAGGCGTCGCCCTTGACGACCGCTTCTAAACGGATCCCGGACGGCAGCGAGCCCGCCAGGATGCGGGCGTTGGACACGAGGGCATCCAGGTCGATCTCGATCCAGGCAGTGCGCGGCAGCGGCGGCAGCGGCTGCCCGGGCGCAGCCTCGATGAGCGGCAGCCGCGTGGCCACGATTCTGGCGGCCGCGGGCATGGCCATGGTCGTGGCCGGAACCGCCTCGCGCGGGCTCAGCGGACCGATCCCGCGGTCGGGGCCGAGGCCGCCGGCTCCGTGGCCGAGGTCGGGGCCGTTGCCGGGGCCGCCAGCGCCGCCAGCCGCTTCCGGGCGAGCGGCAGCTCCGGTCCCAGGTCCGATGCCAGCAGGCCAGCGTCGCCGAGGCGGGCTCGGACGGCTTCGCCGGCCATGCCGTGCAGGTACACGCCCAGCTGCGCCGCCTCGTACGTGCCGAGGCCCTGAGCCAGAAGTGCCCCGATCGTGCCGGCCAGGACGTCGCCGGTCCCGGCCGTGGCAAGCGCCGGGTTCTCGAAAGGCGACACCGCCGTCCGGCCGCCGGGTTCGGCGATGACCGTGCGCGCGCCCTTGAGGACGACCACCTGGCCCCACTCGCCGGCCGCGTCACGGGCGGCGGCGATCCGTCTGGCATCGTCGAAGACGAGATTCCCCATCTTCTCGGGATCCTTGCCATCGGCGGCGCGAAGCCGCAGGAACTCGCCCACGTGAGGCGTCAGGACACACCGCGCGGCGACATCGGACGCCCAGCCGTCCACGGTCGCCAGCGACCGCAGCGCTTCGGCGTCCAGGACGGTCGGCACGGGCTCGCCGTCTTCGTCGGCGCCGATCAGGCCGCGGATCAGGGCCGTCATCGAGAGGCTCGGCTTGAGGCCCGGTCCGACGACCAGGGCGTCGTGGTCGTGGTCGAGGATGCGCGCCAGCGCTTCTTCCGGATCGACCTCCTCGACGTCGTCCTCGGGCAGCGAGAGCGTGGTCGCCTCGATGACCTTGGCGGCGAAGAGCGGCTGCAGCGACTCGACGGAGGCCAGCGTCACCAGCCCCGCCCCGGCCCGACCGGCGGCGTTGCAAACCAGCAGTGCCGCGCCGGCGTAGTCGACCGAACCGGCGATGACCAGCAGCTTGCCGAACGTGCCCTTGTGGCTCCGCGCCGGCCTTGCGGGGACGAGAGCCGCGGCGATCGCATCGTCGAGGGAGACCGTCTCCGGGAGAGTCTTAGCGGTCACTGCCACCCTCCTCGAGCCGCGCGGCCTCGCGGTGCATCTGGCGCAGGCGCTCCATCTTCGCGACCAGGCGACGTTCGTGGTCGTCCAGGCGCTCGTCGATGTCGGGCGGGAAGAGGAACCGGCCGCCGGCCGTCCTGATCCCGAACGCCGTGGCGATGGCGAAATCGGATTCGTGGCTGATGGAGACGGCGATCCGGCCCATGCCCAGCTGGGTCGCCCGGCGGGCCGCTCGACCATGAAGCCGAACCGCCGGCTGGCCGGTCGGCAGGCGCTCGATCTCGATCTCCCGCCAGCCGATGCCTCGAACGCCCAGCCCGAGCACCTTCGAGACCGCCTCCTTCGCCGCCCAGCGGCCGGCCAGCGTCTCGGGTCTGTTGCGGACGTAGGCCGCTTCCATCGGCGTCAGGACGCGAGAGGCGAACCGATCGCCGAAACGAGCAAGGGCGTCGGCGATGCGCTGCACCCGGATGATGTCGACGCCGAGCTCGGTGGTCTCCGGAGGCGCCACCTCCGCCTCGGGTGCGCCCCCGTCCGCGCTCGCCGCGACGCCATTCGCCGGACGGGTCTGCGGGCCGCCTTCCGGTTCCGGTCGCCGACGTGGCACGGCCATCTACTCCACCGTCACCGACTTGGCGAGGTTGCGCGGCTGGTCGACGTCGCGACCTCGGGCCACCGCGACGTAGTAGGCGAACATCTGCAGCGGAATGACGGCCAGGATCGTGCTGAGCGCGTCGACCGTGCGGGGTACCCAGCACACGTCGGTGGCCAGGCGTTCGATCTGCTCGTCGCCCTCGGTGGCCACGGCCAGGACACGGGCGTCTCGAGCCTTGCCTTCCATCAGGTTGCTGATGAGCTTGTCGTAGACCGCCGATCGCGTCGCGATGGCGACGAGCGGCACGTCCGCGTCCAGCAGCGAGATCGGGCCGTGCTTCAACTCGCCGGCCGCGTAGCCCTCGGCGTGGAGGTAGCTGATCTCCTTGATCTTGAGGGCGCCTTCGAGGGCCGCCGGATAGCCGAAGGCCCGGCCGATGTACATGAAGCCGGCCGCCTGCGCGTACCGGGCAGCCATCTCCTCCGTCGCGCCGGCGAGCTCGATGGCCCGCTCGGCGGCTTCCGGCAGCGCCTTCAGGGCCGAGACGAGCTCGTCCTCCTCGGCCTTGGTGCGCCGGCCGAGCTGGCGGGCGATGTCGGCGGCGAGCATGACGAGGGTCACGACCTGGGTCACGAACGTCTTGGTCGCGGCGACCGCCACTTCAGGGCCGGCCTGCAGGAACACCGAGGCCTGCGCCTCGCGGGTGATCGCCGAGCCGACTGTATTGGTGACGGCGATGACCGTGGATCCGCGGTCGTGGGCCAGGCGGGCGGCGGCGATCGTGTCGGCGGTTTCGCCCGACTGCGTCACGGCGATGACGAGTGTTCGCGCATCCAGCGGCGGCGGGCTGTAGCGGAACTCGGAGGCGACGTTGGCGCGGGCCGGGACGCCGAGCCACTCCTGGAAGAGCTGAGCCCCGACCAGCGACGCGTAGTAGGCGCTGCCGCAGGCGATCAGCTCGACGCGGGAGACGTTGACGAGCCGCTCGCGGATCGAGTCGATCTCCTCCAGGCAGACCGCGTCGCTGCGCACCCGACCGGCCATGGCCGAGCGCAGCGCGGCGGGCTGCTCGTGGATCTCCTTGAGCATGAAGTGGGCGTAGCCGCCCTTCTCGGCCGCTTCGGCCGACCAGGGGATCTCGTCGACCGGTCGCTCGACCGGCCTGCCCTCGATGTCGGTGATCACGGCCGTGCCAGGGCGCAGATCGGCGACGTCTCCGTCGGCCAGGAAGATGACCCGCTTGGTGTAGGCGATGATGGCCGAGGCGTCGGAGGCGAAGAAGCTCTCGCCCTCTGCCACGCCGACGATCAGCGGCACGTTGAGGCGGGCGCCGACAAGGCGGTCGGGCTCGTCGCCGTGCATGACGACCAGCGCATACGCTCCCTCGAGCCGGTGCAGCGCGGCCCGCACGGCATCGGCCAGGTCGCCCTGATAGGCGTCCTCGATCAGGTGGGCGACGACTTCCGTGTCCGTCTCCGAGGCCAGGGTGTGGCCGCGGCCCGCCAGCTCGTCGCGCAGTTCGCGGAAGTTCTCGACGATGCCGTTGTGGACGACGGTGATGCGACCGGTGCAGTCGCGGTGCGGATGGGCGTTGAGGTCGCTGGGGCGCCCGTGTGTGGCCCAGCGCGTGTGGCCGAGCCCAAGTCCCGCTCGAGGCGGATCGCCGCCCAGGGCGTCCTGCAGAACGGCTACCTTGCCGGCCCGTTTCTCGACGAACAGATCGCCGTTGGCCGTGACAAGCGCGATGCCGGCCGAGTCGTAGCCGCGGTACTCGAGACGTCGAAGTCCATCGAGCAGGACGGGTCCGGCCTCACGAGGCCCGGTGTATCCGACGATTCCACACATATGCTGACTTCTCTCCCGGTCTCCTCGACCGTGGCCCCGGCGGTCCCACCAACGCCGGTGACGGGCGCCTTCGAAGGGGGCTAGTTTAGTCGCTCTTCGGCCAATGCCGCGAGTTCGTCGGCCAGCTCGCCGACGAGGGCTTCATCTGAGCCTTCCACCATGACCCGAATGGCCGTCTCCGTTCCGGAGGGGCGGACCAGGACGCGGCCGGAGGAACCGAGACGGGACTCGGCCTCGCCGATGGCCTTGTGGAGGACGGGATCGCCCTCCCACTGGTCCTTGTGACGGGCCGGGATGGTGCGTTGCTGCTGCGGCAGCATGGGGATCTGCGTGGCGAGATCGGCCAGGGAGCGGCCCGTCCTGCTCATGACCGCCAGGACCTCGATGGCGGTGAGGATCCCGTCGCCGCTCGTGGCGTGCTCCATGACGATGACGTGGCCGCTCTTCTCGCCGCCGAGCCCGGCGCCGTTCACCATCATCGCTTCGAGGATGTTCTTGTCGCCGACGGGCGTCCGAATGATCTGGCCGCCGGCCGCCTCGATCGTCCTCTGCAGCCCGCCGTTGGACAGCACCGAGACGACGAGGGCGCCGTTGGGCAGCCTGCCGCGGGCGATCCGATCGAGCGCGAGCACTCCCAGGACCGCGTCGCCGTCGACGACGTTGCCCCCGGCGTCCACGGCGATGAGGCGGTCCGCGTCGCCGTCAAGGGCGAAGCCGACGTCGGCCCCGTGCTTCACGACGGCCGCCGCCAGTGCCTTCGGTGCCGTGGCTCCGCAGCCGCAATTGATGTTGACGCCGTCCGGGTCGTCGAAGATGACGTCGACGCGCGCGCCGGTCGCGGCCAGGATGCGCTCGGCCACCATGCACCCGGAGCCGTTGGCGCAATCCACGACCAGGTGCAGCCGGCTCTTCACTTCGCGGGCCAGGCCGAGCCGGTGCTGCAGATAGAGGTCGATCAGCTGGTGAGCGTCGACCATCCGCCCGAGCTCTTCGGCAGGCGCCCCGGCCAGCTCCTCGGCCCGCCAGATGAACTGCTCCAGCTCGTCCTCGATCTCGTCGTCGAGCTTCAGGCCGTGCTCGTCGAGCACCTTCAGGCCGTTGTCGCGAGCCGGGTTGTGCGAGGCCGAGACCATGATCCCCGCGGCGAAATGGCCCGCGCCGGTGATATGGGCCAGGGCCGGGGTCGGGACTACGCCGACGGTGTGGACGTCGACCCCGAGGCTCGTGGCGCCGGCAATGATCGCCGCCACGAACATGTCGCCGGACCGGCGGGTGTCCTGGCCGACGACGATGGAGCCGCCGCGGCCGACCAGACGATGGGCGGTGGCGCGGCCGAGCGCATATGCGAGGGTCGGCTTGAGATCGACGTTGGCTATGCCACGGATGCCATCCGTGCCGAACAATCGGGGCAAGACGGGACTCCTAGGAAGGCGATGCGGAAGGTGGCGGCGAGGGCGGGATCGTCACGGTGACGGTGATCTTCAGCGGGTTCAGGGCCACGATCTTGATCCCAGACGGGACGGTCACCACGACCTGGACGGTGTAGGTACCGGGAGCCAGAGTGCCGACCTCGACCACGCCCACGAGGGTCGAGGTGTCGAACGCGTTCAGCGCGGCCGCGGCGCCGCCCAGGGTGACGGTCACGCTGGGCGTGGACAGCGTGTAGATGCGATCCGACCTGGCCCCATCGGGGACGATTCCGATGTTCACGGTCCGGGTTGTCGCGGGCGACGACATGTGGACGACGACAGTGACCGTGGACACGTCCGGAGCCTCCACGCCCGTGGGCAGGTTGAGCGCAACCTTGACGGACACGTCGCCGGTGGCCCCGGCGATGGAGACGGGTTGCGTGTTGACGGCGCCGCTGAGCGCGGCCAGAGCGTCGGCCTCGCCGCTGACGGAGACGACCAGGGGATTCACGTCGATGGAAGTGACGTAGTAGCCGGACGCGGGCGTACCCCGAATCGTCGGCGCCACTGCCACGGTCTGCGACCGCAACTGGCTCCCGATCTGGATGGATACCTGGACGGTGGCCGGATCGAGGG
>CAZGUS010000058.1:0-14743 GCA_964529245.1 uncultured Anaerolineaceae bacterium | reverse complement strand
ACAAGGTCGAGCGCGAGTACTACTTCAACGACTTCGGCAGCCAGGTCAAGAACCTGGGCGCTTCGGTCGTAGCCATCCGCCAGGGCCGCGAGATCCCCGAGGATGGCTACCACGGCGACTACGTCTACGACCTGGCCAAAGAGCTGCCGGCCGATGTTCTGGCAGCCGCCGGGACGTCGGGCGAGGACCCCGCCTGGGCGGCCGGGCGATGGGCGTCCGAGCAGGTTCGGTCGGGCATAGAAGCCAGCCTGGAGCACCTTGGCTGCCATTTCGACGTGTGGCGCTCGGAGAGCACGCTCCACAACGACGGCTGGGTTGGGCGCGCCGTCGAACGGCTACGGGCGGCCGGCGATGTCTACGAGGAGGACGGCGCGGTCGTCTTTCGATCGACCAGGTATGGCGACGACAAGGATCGGGTGATCCTGCGCTCAACCGACGACGCGGCGCCGACCTACTTCGCCGCGGACATCGGCTACGTGGTCGAGAAGTTCAGCCGCGGCTACGACCGAATCCTCTTCATCTGGGGCGAGGACCATCACGGCTACGTCGCCCGGGTCAAGGCCGCCGCGCAGTCGCTCGGCTTCGACCGCGACAGCGTTCAGATGATCCTGACGGCGTGGGTTCGCTTCGTCCGGGACGGCAAAGAAGTCCCCATGTCCAAACGCACGGGCGAATTCATCACCCTCGATGAGCTCCTCGGCGAGATCGGCGTCGACGCCGCCCGCTGGTTCTTCGCCTCACGCGCAGCGAGCAGCGGCATCGACTTCGACATCGAGCTGGCGAAGAAGCAGTCGAACGAGAACCCGGTCTATTACGTGCAGTACGCCCACGCTCGAATTGCGTCGATCCTGCGCAAGGCCGAGGAGGCCGGCATGAAGGCGCCCGCCGCAGACGACCCGCGCCTGGCCGAGCTGCTCGCCGGAGTCCTCGCCGGAGCGCCGGAGGCGCAGCTGGCGCGCCAGATCGTGCGCCTGCCCGAGGTCGTGGAGGACGCGGCCGCGAGCGAGGAGACGCACGGGGTGACGACCTACGCCACGGAGCTGGCGACGACGTTCCACGCCTTCTATCGCGACGCCAGAGTCGTCGACCCGGACGAGCCCGACCGGTCGGCGGCGCGCCTCGCCCTGGTGGCGGCCGCGAAGACGACTCTCGCCAACGCGCTCAGCCTGCTCGGGATCTCCGCTCCCGAATCGATGTAGCGCCGGAGAACCACCGCCCTGGCGCCACGTGGCGGCGGAACCGTGGGCCGCGCGCCGGCCCGCTCTCAGGCGGCCGGACGACAGGTCGTGAAGCCGCCCATGACCGTCGTGTCCGAGGCGATGACGATGTTCGCCTCGAGCGCGTCGCCGCAAACTGACGATGGGCTGGACAGCGCACCGAGAGTCGTGCTTGCGGCCGCGGCGAAGGCGGTGCGCCCGGAGGCGCCGCGCCATTGCGTCCGCAGTACCACGGCCCAGGCGCCGTTCGGCCCTTCGTACAGCCCGATCCGATCGCCGGCCCAGCTGGACGCGGCCGAATCGGCCGCGGTCTTCTCGGCGCCGGTCGGATGCTCGCCCTCGAGCCAGACCCGCAGCTGCAGCTCGCCCATGGTGTCCTGGTAGGCGACCTTCCAGCCGCTTCCGAGCGCGGCGGGAACCGCGGGCAGGCTCACCGCGACCGGGTCGATCACGCCGGAATAGAGGTTCGGGTGCAGGATCTGCGAGGTCGAGTTCGGGGGCCTGGCGTACAGCCTGTCGACCGCCGACCAGCCGCCGCGGGCGTACACGCTCTCGATGAAAGCGAGCCCGTCGACATACGGGAACAGCAGGTCCTCGCGGAGGATCGCCGGCGCGTTGTTGAGCTGCGCGGTCTGAGGCCCCGCGGCCTCGGAGAGAGTGACCGACCCAAGGTCTGCGAGCGACATGTGGGCCAGCGCCCATTGCATCATCGAGAGCGTGGCGTCGCCTTCAGGAAGCGCGCTCCGGGCGAGATCGCGGTCGCCCTGATCGGGCGTGTCGATCGCCAGCTTGGCGAGCCCGAAATGCTGGTCCTGCAGGGCGTGGGTGAACTCGTGGGAGAACGTCAGCTTCTGCTCGGGGCCGACGGAACCGGACTGCGAGAGCAGATAGAGCTGCTTCGTGTCGGCATCGTAGAAGCCGACGGCCTGACCGGCGTTCAGGGCAAGCTCGAGCTGCTCGAGCGACGCGCCGGACGGAAGCAAGCCGAGGTGCGCGAACAGGCGGCTCTGAGCGGCCAGCGCCGCATGGTCGACGCCGTTCTGGTTGGCCCGCGTCATCCAGTCGCTGATGCCCTGTTCGTCGAGCAGGACGGGCGTGACCGGAGACTTCGGGCCCAGCTCGCGCAACGCCTCGACCTGCGTCTCGATCTGAGCATAGGTAGCCAGATCGCCCGAGGCGTTCGGGGTTGCGCCGTTGTCGACGGTCGGCGAGGCGCCGGGCGTGCCGGACGCCTGGACGCCGGCCGACGACGTGGCGGAGCCGGTCGGCCCGGCCGGCGGAGTCGCTGTTGCGGGAGATGAGCCGCAGGCGGCCGCGACGATAGCCAGTGCGGCCAGGATGCCGATTCCGGGGCGGATTCGGGGATTCATGGCTCGAATTCTGCCAGGGGCCACAAGGCGGCGCATCGGACGGCTTCCCAAGCATCCACCTGCGATCTCCGGGCGCAGGCGACGGACCGCGATTCGGGCTCAGTTGCAAGCTCCAGGGCTCGATGTCGGGCTGCGCCCGGGTCGCCGGTTCTCCTGTTCCGCCGTCTTGGTTTACGTTTCTTAACCTTCTGACGGGCCCCCTTTTCATCGAGTCGGTTTAGATTCTGAGGCGGAACACTGGACGAGCCTCCTGAGGTTCCATCCTCCCTCCCTCCGACCGGAGGTGCCGATTGGGCAGGCGCCTCCGGTCCTCCTTTTGTGGGGCAATCCGCGAGGATTTGGGGCTGCGGGGCCGCGCGGAGGGGTGGGGCCGACCGGCGAGCTGAGTGGGGTCGAGTTCGGGGTCACGAGGCGGTCGAGCCCGCGGCGGTAAGCGGGCAATGATCGGCTTGTGCAAGAATCAGTCCATGGAACTCACCTGGTACGGACGCACCTGCGTGCGAATGCGCAGCAAGGACGCGGTCGTGGTCGCGGACGCCTATCAAGCGATCGTGGGACCGACCGGCCGCGGCATCACCGGCGACATCGTCACCTACAGCCACCCGGACGACGCGCCTCATCACAAAGGGAGAGGTCGCGTTTCGCGGGATGGCTCGACTCTGCTGCCGAGCAGCCTGGAAGACGCGTTCTGCCTCGACGGGCCCGGCGAGTACGAGGTCAAGGACGTCCTGATCACGGGCGTCAAGACTTTCCGCGACGACCACAAGGGCGCCGATCGCGGCCGAAACGTCGCCTTCATCGTCGAGCTGGACGGCGTCCACGTCATCCATCTGGGCGACATCGGGCACCTGCTGACCGAGGACAAGCTGACCGACATCGGTCCGGTGGACGTAGTTTGCATTCCTGTGGGCGGGGCGCTGTCTGCCACCAGGGCCGCCGAACTGGTGGCCCAGTTCGAGGCCAGGGTGGTCGTGCCGATGCCGGTTTGCGATGACGCCGATTCAGACGAAGCCCTGGCCAAGTTCCTCCACGAAATGGGCGTGTCGGCGCCGCCGGCGCCCCAGTCGAAGCTGGCTTTGATGCCCTCCGCGCTCCCGGCGGAGGTCACGACGGTCCTGCTGGAGCAGCGCGGCAAGGTCTAGCCAGCAAGCGGGTCCGGGAGCGGCGACGCGGCCGCGCTCCTCGCCACGCGCCGAGCGCCGGGACGACATTGAGCAATTCCGCCTCGGGCGGGGCCGCGCCGCGGCCGCGCGCCGCGGCCAGCCGCGCCGCGCGCCAGGCTCCCCGCCGATTGCCCGCCGCCACACGCCGCCACCCGCCGCCAGGAGCGGCCACATCACAGGTCAGGCCCGTTCGGAGACGATGACTCCACGCTTCACGACGGTCCGTGCCAGGCGGCCGCCCAGCCAGTAGGGAATCTGCTCGAGTGCCGGCACGTCCCAGACGACCAGATCGGCCTGCCGCCCGGGCTCGATCGAACCGATGCGGGCGCCCAGGCCCAGCGAGTGGGCGGCGTTGACGGTGACCGCCGCCAGCGCCTCGGCCGGCGTCAGTCCCATCTCCACGCAGGCGACGGACATTACGAACGGGAGGCCGAGAGTGGGGCTCGTGCCGGGGTTCAGATCCGTGGCCAGCGCGACGGGAATGCCGGCGTCGATGAACCGTCGGGCCGGGGCGAAGTGGCGCTTACCCAGGAACCAGCTCGTGGCAGGGAGCAGCGTGGCCACCACCGGATGACCGCCCGTCGCGGCGCCGGCCAGGACCGCTATCCCCGCCTCCGACGGCGCCGCGAGGTGATCCGCGGAGGCGCAGCCGACGTCGGCCGCGAGTTCGGCGGCCAGCTCCGCGCCCCCCGACGGAGCGAGCTCATCCGCGTGAAGGCGCAGCGACAGGCCGTGGCCCGCGGCGGCGCGCAGGATGCGCCCGCTCTGGTCGGCGGAGAAGACGCCCTGCTCGCAGAAGACGTCGCAGAAGCGGGCGATCCCCTGCGCCGCGACGGCCGGCAGCTGCTCGGCGATGACGCTGTCGACGTAGGCCTCCGTGCCGGCCGGGCGATCGCGGTATTCGGCCGGGACGGCATGGGCGCCCAGGAATGTCGGCACCAGCTCGACGGGGCCCTCGCGGCCCAGCCGCCCGATCATGTCCAGCATCCGCAGCTCGGTGGCGACGTCCAGACCGTATCCGGACTTGGCCTCCGCGGTCGTGGTTCCGTTCGCCAGCATCTGAGCCAGGCGAGCGCGGCCGCCGGCGAGCAACTCCGTGTCGGACGCGGCCCGGGTGGCGGCGACCGTCGACAGGATCCCGCCGCCGGCGTCGAGGACCTCGAGGTAGCCGGCACCTCGGGCGCGGAGCTGCCACTCTCCCTCACGCGTGCCCCCGAAGAGCAGGTGGGTATGGGCGTCGACGAGACCCGGCGTGATGACCCCGCCGCGGGCGTCGAAACGCCGGAACGCATTGATCGGCAGGCCCCTGGCGGCGATCGCGCGTCCGACCTCGTCGGCCGGGCCTGCAGCGAGGACCACTCCCTCCCAGCATGCGACGGCCAGCGCTCCCCCGGAAACAACGGCGGCGTCCGCCTGCGCGGCGCCCCGTCGCAGCCCGCCGGCCAGAGTCGCGATGCCGCTCGCCCCTTCGACCAGCAGCCCGGTCATCGCTCTCTCGCCCCGCTCATGACCCGCGGACCGCTCATGACCCGCGGACCGCGTCGAGGCGCAGCTCGAGAGCCTGCAGCGGCGAGAAGTCGCGCAGTTTCAGGAATTCGGCCGCGCCGGCCAGGCGGTCGGCCGTGGGGAGGTCCGCCGGAATTCCCGCGTGGGTGGCCACGTCGAGCAGCGAGGCCAGCGGCGCCAGCCCGATCAGCTCGGATTCGACCAGCTCGACGTCGTCCTCGGCGGCTTCGGCCCGGACCGCCTCCCAGACCAGCCACATCGGCGTCGTCCGGAAGTCGAGCAGGTTCATCGACACCTGGGCACGGCCCAACTCCTCGATCCAGAAGCCGTTTGCCTGGACGCGCGGCAGCCCGCCGCTCGACTCGCGGATGCGGCGCGCGATTCGCTTGGCCAGCTCCAGGTCGGCGCTGGCGAGGTTGATGTTGTACGCGATCAGGAACGGCCGCGCCCCGACTGCCACGGCGCCCGCGCTCGGGTGCATCTTCGCCGGACCGAAATCCGGCTCGCGACCGGGCTCGCCGATCTGGGTCTTGAGTCCTTCGTACTGGCCGCGCCGCACGTCGGCCAGCCGCTGCCTTGTGGGCGCCGTGGCCGCTTCGCCGTACAGGTAGACCGGCACGCCGAAACGTTCGGCCACGCGCGAACCGAAGATGCGCGCCAGCTCGACGCATTCGGACATCTTCGTGTCGCCGAGAGGCACGAACGGGACCACGTCCACGGCGCCGATGCGCGGGTGCTCCCCGGTGTGCTGCTCCATGTCGATCTCGGCGACGGCAACGTTGAAGGCGCGCTCCAGGGCCTCGAGCATCGGGGCGGCTTCGCCGGCGATCGTCAGCACGCTGCGGTTGTGGCTGGCGTCGCTGGTGCGGTCGAGCAGGCAGGCACCGGGCACGCTCTCGACCGCCTCGCACAGCTTGTCCACGACCCCGATTCGCCGGCCTTCACTGAAGTTCGGGACCGATTCGACCAGCCTGGTCACCTTGCCTCCGATTCGATGCTCGTCCGCCGTGTTCTGTCCCTATCGTGGCACAGCCTGCGGGTGCGGAGTGGAGTCGGTGCGCGTCCGACGCCGGCGCGCCAACGCCCGGGCCGGCGTGTCAGTCTCCGTCCAGCATCGGGATCCTGATGCCGCGCTCGCGGGCCACCTCGATGGCTCGCTCGTAGCCGGCGTCGGCGTGGCGGATCACGCCCATTCCCGGGTCCGTGGTCAGGACCCGCTCGAGCTTACGGGCCGCCTGGTCCGTGCCGTCCGCGACCACGACCATGCCCGCGTGCTGCGAATAGCCGATCCCGGTACCGCCGCCGTGGTGGATGCTGACCCAGCTCGCGCCGGAGGAGGTGTTGACCAGGGCGTTGAGGAGCGGCCAGTCCGCGATGGCGTCCGATCCGTCACGCATGGCCTCCGTCTCGCGGTTCGGCGACGCCACGGAGCCGGCGTCGAGATGGTCGCGGCCGATGACGATCGGCGCCGAGACGGCGCCGGAACGGACCAGCTCGTTGAAGGCGGCGCCCGCTAGGGCACGCTCGCCGTAGCCGAGCCAGCAGATCCGGGCCGGCAGCCCCTGGAACGGCACCCGCGCCTCGGCCATAGCGATCCAGCGCTGGAGCGATTCGTTCTCGGGGAACAGCTCCATGATCGCGCGGTCCGTGGCCAGGATGTCGGCCGGGTCGCCCGAGAGCGCCGCCCACCGGAACGGGCCCTTGCCCTCGCAAAAGAGAGGCCTGATGAATGCGGGCACGAACCCCGGAAAGTCGAACGCGCGAGCCACGCCGGCCTGCTGGGCCTGGGCCCGGATGTTGTTGCCGTAGTCGAAGGTGATCGCGCCGGCCTGCTGGAGCGCCAGCATCGCCCGAACATGCTCCGCCATCGAGGCCATGGATCGGAGGATGTACTCGTTGGGGTCGCTGTGGCGCAGTTCCTCGGCCGCCTTGAGGGAGATCCCCGCCGGCACGTAGCCGTTGAGCGCGTCGTGGGCGCTGGTCTGATCCGTGACGACATCGAAACGCTCGCCGCTGCGGACCAGCTTCGGCTCGACCTCGGCCGCGTTGCCGACCAGGGCGATCGATTCGGCGCGACCGGCCGCGGCGGCCTCGCGGGCCCAGCCGAGCGCCTCGTCGAGCGAGTGCGTTAGCCGGTCGACGTAGCCGATCTCCAGCCGGCGCCTCGCCCTCGCCGGGTCGACCTCGATGACCAGCGCCACGCCCTGGTTCATGGTGATGGCCAGCGGCTGTGCGCCGCCCATCCCGCCCAGACCGGCCGTCAGCGTGACGCGGCCGCGCAGCGTTCCGCCGAACCTCTGACGAGCAAGTTCGGCGAACGTCTCGTAGGTCCCCTGGAGGATGCCCTGCGTCCCGATGTAGATCCAGGAGCCGGCGGTCATCTGGCCGTACATCGTCAGGCCGGCCCGCTCGAGCTCGCGGAAGTTGTCCCAGTTCGCCCATTTGCCGACCAGGTTCGAATTGGCGATCAGGACTCGAGGAGCCCATTCGTTCGTGCGGAAGACGCCCACCGGCTTGCCCGACTGGACAAGCAGGGTCTCGTCGTTCTCCAGCCGGCGCAGCTCGCGCACGATGGCGTCGAAGGCGTCCCAGCTTCGGGCGGCCCGGCCGGAGCCGCCGTAGACGACCAGGTCGTCCGGGCGTTCGGCGACTTCGGGGTCCAGGTTGTTCATGAGCATTCGAAGCGCGGCTTCCTGAGCCCAGCCCTTGCAGCTTCGCTCGGGACCCCGCGGCGCGCGAACGGTCCGAGGTCCGGAATGGGCGGTTCCGCCAGCGGCGGCGCCCGTCTCGACAGCCATCGAAAGCCTCCCGAGAACTACCGGGCCCTGACCCGGATGCTGGCCCCCAGTCTGCTCCGCTTCGGCCGGATCGTCACACGGCGTGCGGAGCTAGTTGATGCCGTCGATCAGCTCCTTGCCAAGCCGGCGCGGACCGAAGTCTGCGATCGAGACGAGGACGCCGTCGTCCAGGGTCAGGGTGTAGGCGTCGACGCCGCCGGTGCAGATCGCCACATCCACCTGCCAGTCGTTGATCTGCTGCACGCTGGTGGAGGCGACGCCGCTCGCCTGCGAGCAGGTGGCGTTGAACCAGTCGTCGCGCCAGGACGTGTAGAAGTCCTGCGATTGCGCGTCCGGCTTGAGCGCGCCGAGGGTTACCTCGACCCAGTTGAGGTCCGTGACGTCGCCGAGGCGGGCGGCATAGTAGCTGGTGAACGCGTCGGCGTAGTGCGCATCGTCCAACGCGGCGCTCTCGACCTCCACGTACTCGACCAGCGCGTTGCCGCCCACGACCAAAGGGATGTCGCTCATCAGGCTCGGGTCGATCCGCAGACCGTCAGCGCCGACGGTGCCGTTCGGCCAGGGCGTGGCCGCGATGGAGACCTGCGTCGCGATGGCGGGCCCCACGTCGGTCGGCACCGGCGGGACCGTCGGAGTCTGGACTACGACCGCGTAGCTGCAGCCCGCCACCGCGATGGCCAGCGCCACCGCGACGATCGGTCCGGGGACGCGGAGCCGCACCTATAGCTCCTTGCGCATGACGGGATACCGCTCGTCGTCAGCGGCAAGGGCGAAACCGGCCCGGAGCCAGAACCGCGGGCCGGCGGCCGGGGTCGAGTCGGGGGCGGCGTGGGCTTCGGGATAGGCCTCGACGGCGGCGAAGCCACGGCCGGCAAGATCGGCACAGACCTCACGCACGAGGCGCTGAGCGTGGCCTCCGCTGCGGGCGGCAGGGGCCGTCGCGATGCACGAGATCACCGCCGGCAGCGGGGCATCGGGCAGTTTGGGATACAGCTCGCGAGTTCGAAGGGCTCGCGGGTACGCCGAAAGTGGCCCGAACTGGCAATAGACAACCGCCTCGCCGTCGATGAGCAGCACCTTGGCGTAGCTGCCGAAAATGCCGAGGCCGCGACCGAGCAGTTGCAGCTTGCGCGGCGCCTCGGCGGCGATCCGAGGCCGGTCCGGTCGCCGTGGCGCGAAGGGATTGTCCGCCAGCTTATCGGCGGCATCGTCGCCCTCGAGGAAGGGGTTCGACGCCGGCGCTGAGAAGGCCGACGCGAACGGGTTGACCGAAGCCTTCGGCGGCGGTGCGAAAGGGTTAGCCTCTCGCCCGGGCGCCGGCGCGAAAGGGTTCGCCGAAGCGGCCACCGACGCGCCGCCGGCCGAACCGTCGGTCGTGGGGGCCGAAGCCGCGGACGACGAGGCGGTTGTCCCGGACGCGGGCAGCCAGCTCGGCCGGCTCGCCTTCGACCCGCGATCGGCGTCCTCCCAGTAGTCGCAGGTGCGGTGGTCGAACGCCGGATCCGCGCAAGGCGGGATCAGCCCGAAGCGCGCTTCGTCAATGACGTCCACGATCTCGATGTGTGCCATGGCCGCCCAACTTTACGCCACCGCGCCGGATCGGCGGCGGACGAGCGGCCGTGGCGAGCGGTCGTGGCGAGCGGGCCCCAGGCCGCGGCAATGGGCACGCGGCAGTGGACTCGCGGCAATGGGAGTCGGGGCGCCCTAGACTTGGGGCAATGACGGCCTCTCCTTTGACTCCCGCGGATCCTGGTGCTTCAACCGCTGCCGAATCGGGGCCGCGCTGGCGGCGGGCGCTTACGCGCGGGGTGACGCGGAACGTCGTGGCGCTGGGCTTCGTCAGCCTGTTCACGGACATCTCGAGCGAGATGCTCGTCTACCTCATCCCCCTTTTCCTGGCCAACGTGCTCTTCGCGCCGGCCGCGGTGATCGGCCTGATCGAGGGAGTGGCGGAGAGCACCGCCTCGATCCTCAAGCTGATCAGCGGTGCGCTCTCCGACCGGATGCGGCGTCGTCGGTTGCTGGTGGGGATCGGCTACGGGACCTCCGTCGCGGCCAAGCTGCTCTATCTGGTCGCGACGGTGTGGCCGATCGTGCTTCTGGGCCGCGTGGGCGATCGGCTCGGGAAGGGCATTCGGACCTCGCCGCGCGACGCGCTGATCGCCGATTCCACAATGCCCGAGAACCGTGGCGTCGCATACGGCTTCCACCGGGCCATGGACACGACCGGCGCCTTTGCCGGAGTGCTGGTCGCGGCGGTGGTCATCTGGCTCATGGAGGGCGACGCGACCCGCCTCACCGGCGACGCGTTCCGGGTCCTGGTGCTGCTGGCGCTGGTGCCTGGTTTGCTCGCGGTGGCGACTATCGTCGTCGGCGTCAAGGACGTCCGGCGCGCTCCGGCCGCGCCCTCGGCCGCCGCGCCCCCGGCCGCCGCCGCGGCCTCGGCAGTCACGGTGCCGCGCAGCCTCTTCCGAAAGATCGTCGGCAGCACCGACGAGTGGCGCCGCTTTCCAGCCCCTTTCTGGCTCTTCATCCTGGCCAACGCCCTGTTCACGCTGGGCAACTCGAGCGATGCGTTCCTGGCACTGCGGTCCCAGAACCTGGGCCTCACCTTGCTGGCCCTGCTCCTCACCATCGTCGCCTTCAACGCCACCAACGCGGTCGTGGCCTGGCCGGCCGGCGCGCTGTCGGATCGTATCGGTCGGCGCGGCCTGATCGCGTTCGCGTGGCTCGTGTATGCGGTCTGCTACGCCGGCTTCGCCATCGCCACGCAGGCCGTCTGGGTCGTGCCGCTCTGGATCGCGTACGGCACCTACTACGCCCTGAGCGAGGGCGTCGGCAAAGCGCTCGTGGCCGACCTGGCCCCCACCGAGTTGCGCGCGACCGCCTTCGGAATCCTCAACGCCGTCCAGGGCGCGATGATCCTGCCGGCCTCCGTGATCGCCGGAATCCTCTGGAGCGCCATCGCCCCACCGGCCCCGTTCTGGTTCGGCGCCGCCTGCTCCGCCGCGGCGGTCGTGCTGCTCATGACCACGGTTCGTCCCGGCGTGAAGGAGCGATAGGCAGCCGCCCCGAGCCGGTCCCGCCTGGCGGGTCGAACTGGCGGGTCGCGGCGCCGCCCTGCTGCGAGGGGTAGGTTTTCGGCGGCCAGGGAGCGGGCGCGGCGAGGCGGCAGCCAGGACGTCGATCCGCCAACTGGCCGGACTGGGGTGAGACATGTTCGGGAATGGGCGGCATCTGGTGGCGGCGATTCTTGTGGCGTCGGTTGCGGCGGCGTGCGGGTCCGGTGGGCCGGCCGCCTCGCAAACGGCCGGACCGATCTCGGCGCCGGGCTCGCAGGCCCAGGTTCCGGCATCGACGGTCCCAACCAGTGAAGTCACCGGCACCACGGCGGTCGCAATCCCCACGCCGAGCGGCGGCACGGACCTCGGCGGCACCGTCGCCAGTGGTGGCGATCTGTGCGGCCTTCTGGGCCCGGGGGACTTCAGCGCGGCCGGCATCGCCGGGACTTCGGCTCCGGTCGAGAACTTCGACGACGCCGGCAACTACTTCTGCGTCTACGCCGGCGACTCCGGGTCGACGGGCGGCGTCGAACTCGACGCTTTCGTCGGCGATCCCGCCGCGACGTACAAGCAGGTCACCGCCGGAGCCGGCATCGTTGCGTCCGACGCCACGGCCGAACTGCCGGGAGTCGATCAGGCTGGCACGGTTCTCAACGGCGCCGGTGGCATGGCCGCCATAGCCGTGCGCGAGGGCCAGTTCTGCTTCGACATCGAAACGCCGACGACGTCCGGCGCCCGCGGTCAACTGCTGGCGCTGGCCACGCTGGTGCTCCAGAGGGGTAGTGGCCTGACGAGTTGAGCGGCACTACTCGATCCGGCTGCCGATGCCGCGCCCAGTCCATCTGACGTACCCGGCGTTCCCCTCTGCGCGACTCCGCCGCACAAGGTTGCGGGATCGGTACTGTAGGTTGCAGCGGCAGGGGAATGGCCGCGCAGGTCCCGCCAAACCGAAACCCTCGGGCGCCCGACGGTCGGTCGCTCGACACCGTACGAGGTGCGTCAATGAGGCCACTCGACGTCCGAGTCGAGGCCGCGCTCGCGTCCGTCGATGAGGATTGCCGTTGGGAGCTCATCGGCGGCATCGTCGGCGAGCGCATCGACGACGTGCTGGAGACGGCGCAGCGGCTGCTCCGCGGAGACACGGCGCGCGAGCGGACGCTTGGAGCGGACATCGCCGGACGCCTGGTCGCGATCGACACGGGCGCCCGTTCCGCCGTCCTGAACGGATTGCAGACCGCCCTCTCCACCGAAACGGACGCCTGCGCCATGGCATCCATGGTCGCTGCGCTCGGTCATGTCGGGTCGCCGGACGCCCTCGAGATGATCGTTCCGCTGGCCGGCGAGTCCGACCCGGGAATTCGCCTCGCCGTCGCGTTCGCCCTCGCAACCTTGAGCCCCCAACCGCTCGGCGTCGACGTGCGTTTCGCGCTGATCCGGCTGTCGGGCGACTCCGAACCGGAGGTTCGCGACTGGGCCACCTTCGGGCTGGGCACGCTCTCGAGCGACGACGGCCCGGACGTTCGCGCGGCGCTGCTTGCCCGGGCTGAGGATCCTCAGCACACCACGCGCGCCGAGGCGCTCTTCGGCCTGGCGGTCCGGCGCGATCCGCGGGCCGTGCCACACCTCATCCGGGCGCTCGAGTCGCCCACAGTCGTCGGGCTCGAGGTCGACGCCGCCGCCGAAGCAAGCGATCCGCGCCTCCTGCCGGCTCTGTGGGCCCTCCAGCGAGCAGGGCTTGCGGACGCCGCCCGCCTCCGTCGCGCGATCGATCGCTGCTCAGGTTCGAAGCGGCAGGCCTTGCTGGCCTAGGCTTCGCCCGCGCGGCAGCTACTCCTCGGCAACCAGGTCGATCAGGGCACCTTCGCGGATCAGTTCGACCGCCGCCTCGATGTCGGCCGTCTGGCGCCTATCCCGTTCCAGGTGCGGCACGACCGCCCGAATTCGAGCGTGCGCCGCCGCGACGCCCGTGCCGGGCCGGACGACGAGGCCCGCCTCGACCGATCGAGCCAGCCGGAAGTCAAGCGCCTGAGCGCCGACGAGAAGCTCGATCGCCAGGATGTGCCGCACGTTCGCGACAACCGCCAGAGCGTGGCGCGCCGCAATCGAGCCCATCGACACATGGTCTTCCTGATTCGCCGACGTCGGGATCGAATCGGCGCTGGCGGGGTGGGCCAGGACCTTGTTCTCCGACGCCAGAGCCGCGGCGGTGTACTGGAGCAGCATCATGCCCGAGTCGAGCCCGCTGCCCGACGCGAGGAACGGCGGCAGCCCGCCGTTGAGCCGCGCATCCAGCATGAGGGCGGTCCGCCGCTCCGAGATGGCGCCCAGCTCCGATATGGCGAGCTTCGCGAAGTCGAGCGCGATCGCGACCGGCTCGCCGTGGAAGTTGCCGCCGCTGATGACGAGGCCGCCCCCGGTGGCCAGTGCGTCGGCGTCGGCGCCGCCACCGTGTGGGAAGACCAGAGGATTGTCGGTGGCGGAGTTCAGCTCCACGTCCAGGACGCCGCGCAGGTATTCGAGCGCGTCTCGCACGGCCCCGTGAACCTGCGGCACGCAGCGCAGCGAATAGGGGTCCTGGACCTTGTGGGCCGAGGCGTGGTGGCTGGTCATGAGCGTCGAGTCGCGCAGCAGGCGGCGCAGCTCGGCGGCGACGGCGATCTGGCCGGGATGCGGCCGCGCCAGCTGGTAGGCGGCGGAGTAGGACACGTCCGTGCCGAGCAGCGCCTCACAGCTCAGCGCCGCGGCCACGCTCGCGGTCCGGCTCAGGCGATCCGCGTCGGCGGCGACCAGCGCCCCGATGGCGCTCATCATCTGGGTGCCGTTGAGCAGCGACAAGCCCTCTTTGGCCTCGAGCACGATCGGCTCGAGACCCGCGGCGGCGAGGGCCTCCGCAGCGGGCATGACGCGACCGCCGACCTCGACCTCGCCCCGGCCGATGACCGGCAGCGCGAGGTGGGCCAGCGGCGCCAGATCGCCCGATGCGCCGACCGAGCCCTGCGACGGCACGACGGGGTGGATGCCGAGCCGCAGGAAGTCGCACAGCCTGTCGGCGAGCAGGGGCCGGCAGCCGGAATGGCCCAGGGCCACTGTGTTGGCGCGCAGCAGGAGCATCGCCCGGACCACGTCCCGCGGCAGCGGGTCGCCCACGCCTACGGAATGGGAGAGGAGCAGGTTCTCCTGCAACTGGGCCGAATCCGCCGGCGACACGTAGGTCGTGGCCAGGTCCCCGAACCCGGTGGTCACGCCGTAGACGACCTCCCCCGCGGCGACCAGACGCTCGACCACCTCGCGCGCCTCGATCATGCGGGTCCGCGCTTCGTCGCCGAGCCGCACCGTCGCGCCGCCCCGGGCCACGGCCTCGACGTCGGCGATCGAGAGGTCCGCGCCGGTCAGCACGATGTCCTCGCCGGCCGCGAGAGGCCGGCGCAGATGCTGCGACTCGGGCAGATGGCGGTGGGGGCCGCGCCCCGCGGGCGCTGGGTCGGGTGACCTGGGCGTGTCGCTCACAGCGTTGAGGATAGCGGGCGCGGCTCGCGATCGCGTCCGGCGCGTGACAGGCGGAGCGTCGCGACGGGCGCACCGGCAGCGTGCACCGCGGGCGGGCGGCGCGCGTGATGGGCGGGCCGC
>CAZGUS010000057.1:0-14926 GCA_964529245.1 uncultured Anaerolineaceae bacterium | reverse complement strand
CCGAAGGGTGACCTCCAGGACAACGCCTACTACTACGGCGCGGTCTTCGGCGGCTTCGGGACCGCCTCCAACGTCGCGTCGGTGACGGCTCCGGACGAGTCGACCGTGGTCATCGCGCTCAAGACGCCGCAGTCCAACTTCGAGCTCGCCTCGACGCTGGCTGTCTTCGGCATCGAGAGCGAGGCCGCCCTCAAGGCCGGCAACGCCGACACGACGCCGATTTCGGCCAACAAGTACGCCCAGGGTCAGCTTCCCCAGGGTCAGGACATGGTCGGCACCGGCCCGTTCATCTTCAAGGAATGGGTCCCCGGCGACCACATCACCCTGGTCAAGAATCCCAGCTACTGGGACGCCGCCAATGCGGCCCACCTCGACCAGGTCACCTTCAAGCCGGTCGGCGACTCCACGGCCACCCTGCAGGACCTGCAGTCGGGCGCCGTTGACGCGGCCTTCTCGCTCTCGCCTCTGGATGTCAAGACGGCGCAGGGCTCCGGACTGACCATCATCGATCGCGGAGCTTCCTGCAACCAGCTCAACCTGGACATGAACCAGAGCGTCGGCGGCAAGGCGACCATCTATGCCAACCCGAAGGTCCGCCTGGCCGTCTCCGAGGCCGTGAACAAGCAGAGCTACGTGGACGCGTTCTACTCCGGTCTCGGCAAGGTTCCGACCGGCTTCATGCCGTCGGCAACGGTCGGCTTCAAGGCCGAGACTCTGCCCTCCTATAGCGTCAGCCAGGCCAAGGCCGATCTGACCGCGGCGGGCGTGACCGGCTCCGCTCTCAACATCGACCTCTACTACCCCTCCAACGTCGTCCGGCCGTACATGCCCGATCCCAAGGGCATTGCCACCGCTATCGCCAACGACCTGACGGCCGTCGGCTTCACGGTGACCCTCAAGACCGAAGACTGGCACGGCGGCTACGTCAGCGACGCCACCGCCGGCAAGCTGGCGCTGTACCTCTTCGGCTGGACCTGCGACTGGGCAGGCGCCGACAACTTCCTCTACACCGCATGGTTCGGCTATCAGAACAACAAGCCGAATCCGCAGTTCGGCTGGGCAAACGCCACGGCCAACACGGACATGCTCCAGGCTCTCCAGGCGCCGACCCTCGACGCCGCCAATACCCTCTGGGGCCAGGTCCAGGATCTCCTCGGTCAGGACCTCCCGATGGTTCCGATCGTCAACTCGCAGCCACCCGGCGCGTACACATCCAAGGTTCACGGCTACGTCGGTGCCAGCAACGGCATCGAGTACCTGAACACCGTCTGGCTGTCCAAGTAACGCCCGCAGCCGGGCGGTCACGCCGCGCGGCCGGGCTGTAAGATTCGCCAATACAGGCCCCCTGGGGTCTACCAAGACCCCAGGGGGTTATCGTTCAGCGGAGGAATCTCCTCACAGCGTGGCAAGGTTCATCGTCCGTCGCGTGCTCGTGGCCATTCCCGTTCTCTTCGGGCTGTCCGTGATCCTGTTCTTGTTTCTGCGGCTCCTGCCCGGCGGCGGGCCGGCAGAAGCCATCCTCGGGCAACATGCCACGCCCCAGTTGGTGGCCCAGATCACGGCCACCGAGGGCCTCGACAAGCCCTTGTACGTGCAGTACTTCAACTACCTGGGTCGGTTGCTCCACGGCGACTTCGGCTCCAGCTTCATCGACGGGCGCGAGGTTCTCGATACCTTCCTGATCCGCTTCCCGGCCACTATCGAACTGACGATCGGGGCGATGATCTTCGCCGTCGGCCTGGGCATCCCCCTGGGCAGGCTGGCCGCCCGGCACCCCAACGGCTGGATCGACGGCATCGTGACCGTGATCTCGCTGCTGGGCATTTCGATCCCGGTCTTCGTCCTGGGCTACACCCTGATCTTCGCCTTCGGCGTTGAGCTCCACTGGTTGCCGACCCTGGGTCAGATCGACCCGCGTCTCGATGTCACGCCGGTGACCCATTTCGCCGTGATCGACGCCATCCTGGCCGGCCACTGGTACGTCATCGACGCCGTCGCCCACCTCGTCATGCCGTCGATAGCTCTCGGCACGATCCCGCTGGCGGTCTTCACCAGGATCACTCGGGCCTCGGTAATCGAGGTCAGCAACGAGGACTACGTCCGGACCGCGCGGGCCAAAGGCCTGACCGACCGGCGAGTCAACGACCGCCACATCATGCGCAACGCCTGGTTGCCGGTGACCACCGTCATCGGCCTCGAGACCGGAGCGCTTCTGGCGGGCGCCGTGCTGACCGAGACGGTCTTCTCCTGGAACGGAGTCGGCTCCTGGGTCGTGAGCTCAATCCAGAACCACGACTACATCGTCGTCCAGTCGCTGATCCTGATCTTTGCCACCATCTTCCTGCTGGTGAACCTGATCGTGGACGTGGGCTACGCCTTCCTCAACCCGCGCATCCGGTATGGCTGACATGACGACTTCCACCGCCGTGGCCATCGCGCCGACGGCCCGCGTCAGCCGCGGTCTCTGGCACGACGCATTCAGGCGCCTGAAGCGCAACGGACCGGCGATTCTCGGAGTGATCTGCATCGCCGTCTTCGTGTGCGCCGCCATCCTGGCCCCCGTGATTGCGCCGTACGCACCCAACGTTCCCGGACAGCTCGCCAACGCCATGCACGGCCCGAGCCTGGCCCACCTCATGGGCACCGACACGCAGGGCAACGACGAGTTCAGCCGCATCCTGTACGGGGCTCGGATCAGCCTCACCGTCGGAGTCACCGCCGTCTTCTTCGGCCTGATCGGCGGGACCACGATCGGCGCCCTGGCCGGCGGCGCAGGCGGCAAGGTCGACACCATCCTGATGCGCGTCACGGACGTCCTGCTGGCCGTGCCCGGTATCCTGCTGGCGATCGGCATCGTGGCCTGGCTCGGCCACGGCGAGGTCCAGCTCATCATGGCGGTCGGCATCTCCTACTCGCCGATTTTCGCCCGGCTCCTGCGGGGCAGCCTGCTGGCACTTCGCGATGCCGATTTCGTGACCGCGGCGCGGTCGATGGGGGCTTCGCCGGCCCGCATCCTGCTGCGCCATATGCTGCCGAACGCCCTGACGCCGCTCATCGTCCAGGCGACGCTCGCCGCGGCGACGGCGATCATCGACGTGGCCGGGCTCGGCTTCCTCGGCCTCGGGCCGGGCGACCCCCGGATCGCCGAGTGGGGCGAGATGCTCACCGACTCGTCGCGCTTCCTGCAGTCGGCCCCGTACCTGATCTTCTTCCCCGGCGCCGCGATCGTGATAAGCGCCGTCGGCTTCAACCTGCTTGGCGATGGGCTGCGCGAGGCCCTCGACCCCCGGCTGAAGCGGTAACCGAAGATGAGCCTCCTCTCTGTTTCCGACCTCGTAGTCCAGTTCCGGACCCACGACGGGACGGTCTATGCGGTAAACGGCGTGTCCTTCGACCTCGACGAAGGCGAGACCCTTGGCCTGGTCGGCGAATCGGGCTGCGGCAAGAGCGTCACCAACCTGGCGCTGATGCGGCTGCTGCCCAAGCCGGCGGGCCATATCGACGGCGGCAAGGTGATCTTCGAAGGCCAGGACCTGCTGACCCTGGATGAGTCGGAGATGCGCGATATCCGGGGCAAGGAGATCGCGATGATCTTCCAGGACCCCATGACCAGCCTGAACCCCGTGCTCACCGTCGAGGAGCAGATGGTGGAGACCATCCGGGCGCATAGGCGAGTATCCAAGTCCGTGGCGAAGGCTCGGGCGGTGGAGCTGCTGGGCATGGTCGGGATCCCTCAGCCCGAGGCGAGGCTCAAGAACTACCCGCACCAGTTCAGCGGCGGCATGCGCCAGCGCGTGATGATCGCCATGGCCCTGGCGCTCGAGCCAAAGCTGCTCATCGCCGATGAGCCGACGACGGCCCTGGACGTCACGATCCAGGCCCAGGTCCTCGAGCTGCTGAGCCGGCTCGCGGCCGAGCACGGCACCGCCGTCATCCTGATCACCCACGACCTCGGCGTCGTGGCCGGCATGACCCAGCGCATCAACGTCATGTACGCCGGATACGTCGTGGAGGCGGCCGGCACCAGGGACCTCTTCGCTCGGCCCCGCCACCCGTACACGATCGGGCTGATGCACTCCATCCCGCGCCTGGACGCGCAGCCGGGCGAGCCGCTGATCCCGATCGAAGGCGTGCCGCCCGATCTCCGCCAGGCCCCGGTGGGCTGCCCGTTCGCACCCCGCTGTGCGTGGCGCCTGGACAGGTGCTGGACCGAGATGCCGACGCTCGATCCGATCGATCCCGGCCGGGAGTTCGTGGCCACGGGCCCGCAGGCCACGCATCGGGCGGCCTGCTGGAATCCGCCCACAGCGGAGGAAGCGGTCGCCGCCCGGCCGCTGCGCCCCGGCTTCGAGCCCGCGCCGCCGCCCGAGGAGGTGCGCTCATGAGCGAGGTCGGACAGACGACGCCGACGGTCGTGGCCGGCGGCGTTTCCGGGCCGCCCGCGGCCGGGACCGGCAGCACACGCCCGCTTCTCGAGATCAGCGACCTGCGCATGTACTTCCCGATCACGCAGGGCATCCTGATCAGCCGGCACGTCGGTGACGTCCGTGCCGTCGACGGCATCTCGCTATCCATCCAGAAGGGCGAGACGGTCGGCCTGGTCGGGGAGTCGGGCTGCGGCAAGAGCACGGTCGGTCGTACGATCCTGCGGCTGTACCGCCCCACAGCAGGCCGCATCGTCTTCGACGGCAAGGACATCACCACCGCCGAGGGCTCGTCTCTTCGGGCCGTCCGCCGAAGAATGCAGATGATCTTCCAGGATCCCTACGCCAGCCTGAACCCCCGAATGACCGCCGCCGGGATCGTGTCCGAGCCGCTCGAGATCCACGGCGTCGGCGAGAAGAGCGAGCGCCATCAGCGGGTTCGCGACCTGCTCGCGACTGTGGGCCTCGATCCGTCCTACGGCGACCGCTTCCCGCACGAGTTCAGCGGCGGCCAGCGCCAGCGAATCGGCGTCGCTCGAGCACTCGCCCTCCATCCCGATCTCATCGTCGCCGACGAGCCGATCAGCGCCCTGGACGTCTCGATCCAGGCCCAGATCATCAATCTGCTCGAGCGGCTCCAGAGCGAGTTCGGGCTCACGTACCTCTTCATCGCCCACGACCTGTCCGTCGTCCGCCACATCAGCGATCGGATCGCGGTGATGTACCTGGGGCGCATCGTCGAGACGGCCGGGTCGCGCGAACTGTACGAGCGGCCGCTCCACCCGTACACGGTCGCCCTGCTGTCCGCCGTGCCGATCCCGGACCCTGCGGTCGAGGGCCGGCGCCGCCGGATCATCCTCAGCGGGGACGTGCCGAGCCCTTCGGATCCGCCATCGGGCTGCCACTTCCACACGCGCTGCTGGTTGCGGGAACGGCTCGGAAACCCCGAGCGCTGCGTCGCGGAGGATCCGGCGCTCCGCACCCTCGCGGGCGGCCACGAGGTTGCCTGCCATTTCGCCGAAGAGGTCGACGGCTCGGCAGAGCAGGTCCAGGTGACGGGCCGGACTCCGGTGTCCGGCGCGCCTGCCGCCGGCCCTGCGCCAGCGCCCGCGGGGTCCGGCCCGACGCCGGCCGCCCCGGCCGTCCCGATCTCCCCGTCGGCGCCGGCGGGGCCCCCACCGCGACCTGGACGCGAGGGCTAGACTCAACCGGTGCAGCCGCTTCGAATCGCCCTCGGTCAGCTGGCGCCGCGCCTCGGCGGGCTCGACGAGAACCTGGCCCGCCATCGTGAGCTGCTGGAGCGGGCGCGCGCCGAAGGGGCGGGCCTGGTCGTCTTCCCCGAACTCGGCCTGACCGGCTATCAGCTCCAGGACCTGGCCGCCGAAGTCGCCGTACGCCGGGACGACCCGCGCCTGCTCCGCCTGGCGGCGGACGCGAACGGGCTCTCGGCGGTCGTGTCGTTCGTCGAGGAGGCCGACGACCACCGGCTCTTCATCGCCGCGGCCCTCCTGGAGGGGGGCGAGGTCAAGTTCGTCCACCGCAAGTTGTTTCTGCCGACCTACGGCCTGTTCGACGAGCGGCGCTTCTTCGCCGCGGGCGACAGGCTCCGGATCGCCGACTCCCGTCTCGGGGTCAAGCTCGGCATCGCCATCTGCGAGGACTTCTGGCACCTGAGCGTGCCCGAGACCATGGCCCTCGACGGTGCCCAGGTGCTGATCAACGTGTCGTCGTCGCCGGGCCGCGACCTGGCCGCTATCCACGAAGTCGGCCTGGGCACGGCGGTCTCGTGGCGGACGCTGATGCGAACCTACGCCCAGCTCACGACCAGCTTCGTCGTTTTCTGCAACCGCGTCGGAATGGACGAAACGGTCAGCTTCTGGGGCGGCTCGGAAGTGATCGCCCCGAGCGGGGAGGCGCTCTTCACCGCGCCGCTCTTCGACGAGGGGCTGTACACGGTCGACATCGAACTGGGCGACGTGCGGCGGGAGCGCATCGGGCTGCCTCTTCTGCGCGACGAACGGCCGGAGCTGCACCTGCGCGAGTTGCGCCGGATCCTGGCTCAGAGAACGGGCCTGGCGATCGACGAAGCGAGCGATTCGGACGATGCCGCGGACGGTGGGCAGCCCGGCCCGAAGTCCGGGGCCGGCGAGCCGGATCGCCGGCGATGAGCGCCGCGCCCGAAGAACGGCCGGGCGAGCCGAGCGATGTGACGGATAGGCTCTTCGAGCTTCCGCCCGAACTGGCGATCGATACCGCGATAGCCCGCCGGGTGATGGTCGACTTCATCCGGAATCAACTGCGCCAGGCGGGTTTCGGCCGGGGGCTGCTGGGGCTTTCCGGCGGCATCGATTCGGCGCTGGTGGCCGTTCTGGCGGCCGAGGCGATCGGCCCCGAGAACCTGCTGTGCGTCCTGATGCCGTACCGGACCTCCTCGCCCGAGTCGGTCCAGCATGCCCGGCTGGTGGTCGACATGCTCGGCTGCGGAAGCGATCTGGTCGACATCAGCCCGATGGTAGACGGCTATTTCGGGCGGGACGGCGAGGTCGGCGCGGGCGGTCAGTCCGTTCTCGAGGCCGCCCCTTTGCGGCGTGGCAACCTTATGGCCCGCGAGAGAATGTGCGTGCTGTACGACCGTTCGGTCGCGTGGGGCGGCCTGGTCGTCGGCACGGGCAACAAGACCGAATCGCTGATCGGCTACACGACTCTGTTCGGCGACTCGGCGTGCGCCTTCAACCCGATCGGCGATCTGTACAAGAGCCAGGTCCGCCAGGTCGCTGCCGCCGTCGGAGTCCCCGAAGCGATCATCCGCAAGGCGCCCTCGGCCGACCTGTGGCCCGGCCAGACGGACGAAGCGGAGGCCGGCTTCAGCTATCCGGAGCTCGATCGGTTGCTGTTCTGGATGATCGACAAGCGCCGCACCGACGAGGAGCTGTCGGCCATGGGGTTCGCGGGCCCGATGGTCGAGCGAGTCAAGCGCCTGGTGGCCACATCCGAGTTCAAGCGCCAGGTGCCGCCGGTAGCCAAGCTCGGGCCGCGCACCACCGGCGTGGACTATCTCTATCCGCGCCGGCGACCGGGCTCGGCGCGGAAGTGAGCGCCGCGAGAGGGAAGGGGAGTGGCACGGCTGGCGGCCCAACGAGCGGCGCCGGGAGCGGCCAGGCCAGCGGTCCGATAGGCGCCCCCGGGGGCCGCCTTTTTGTCGTGTCCACGCCGATCGGCAACCTCGGCGACTTCACGTTCCGTGCCGTAGAGGTGCTGCGGGCGGTGCCGCTCGTCGCGGCCGAGGACACTCGCCTTACGCGACGCCTGTTCGCCCGGTACGAGATAACCACTCACATGGTGAGCTACCACGCGCGGAGCGGTCCGGGTCGCGAGCTGGAGTTGCTCGAGCACCTCCGCTCGGGGCGCGATCTGGCGCTCGTTACCGACGCAGGCACTCCGCTCGTCAGCGACCCCGGCGCGGAGCTGGCGTCGGCCTGGGCGGCGGAGGGCGGCGCCGTGGTGCCGATCCCGGGGGCCTCGGCGGTGCTGGCGGCGCTGGTGGCGAGCGGCCTCTCGGCGGCGCGCTGGAGTTTCGAGGGCTTCCTGCCGCGGTCCGGCCGGGAGCGGCGCGATCGACTGTCCCGCATCGCCGCGGACGAACGTGCCTGCGTGATCTACGAAGCTCCGTCACGAGTGCGCTCGACCCTGGCCGACCTGGCCCTCGCCGCCGGGGCCGAACGCGGCGCCGCCGTATGCCGCGAACTGACCAAGCTCCACGAAGAGATAATTCGAGGACCCCTGGGCGACCTGGCGGCCCTGGCAGCGTCGGGTAAGATCCTGGCTCGCGGCGAGTTCGTAATCGTGGTCGAAGCGGTGAATGCCGGGGCGGCCCGCGCGGGCACTCCGAGTTCGGCCGCCACCGCGCCCGCAACGACGATTGCGCAAGCGGGCGCCGAAATAGCCGATCTTGTCGGGTCGGGCCTCAAGAGGTCCGAGGCCGTCCGGCTGGTCGCCGCTCGGACGGGACTCGATCGTCGCGAGCTGTACAAGTCGGGCTGAGACGTCCGCCCGGCCTCCTCGCCACTATGGCGTCAATCGTTTCTGGATCGGGGTCCCGACCGTCGGCTGACGGGTCGCGCGTAGTCGCAGTGGCTGAGGTTTGGCCGGGGCGCGGCGGCGGGGGGTAGCGCGCCGCGCCCCGGGGGGAAGGGATGCTAGGCCAGGACGAGCACCTGCTCGTCTTCGGACGTGGACGCCTCGTCGGCCGGAGCGTCGGCGGCGGTGATGACGCCGACCTCGGCCGCCTCGTTGGGAGAGATGCCGGAGCCGGAAGATTCGGCCGCTTGATTGGCCTGCGTCTCGGCCTCGTAATCGCGCTTGCGCCGGCCGGAAAGCATCTCGACCGACGTCGCCACGACCTCGGTCTTCCAGTGGCGCGCGCCGCGGTCATCGTCCCATTGGCGAGTCTGCAGACGACCCTCGATGGCGACCTGCTGACCCTTGCCCAGGTACTGGCCGCAGACCTGCGCCAGGCGGTCCCAGACGACCACGTTGTGGTATTCCGCGCGCTCCTTGCCGTTGCCGCGGAACTCGTTTGTCGCCACTGCGAACGTGGCGACGGCTGAACCGCTGGCCAGCGATCGCAATTCCGGATCGCGGGTAAGTCGGCCGGTCAGAAGGACCTTGTTCACGGTCCCAATCTCCTCTCGCGGCGCCGCCCATTCACGACGCCCTTTCTTGCGGCGGGCGAGAGAACCCTACCCAAGGCCGATCAACTGCGGATCATCTGAGGCTTACTTCGCTGCCCACTTCAAGGCCGAATGCCTCTCGACCTCGGGTGAGCTGCGTCTGTTTCGTTGCGTCTGGCGGGGCGAGTCTATTAACACCCGTGGGAAGATCGTTTAGCAAAGGACTTCTGGATAACGATGGGAGATGTTTCCATGAGATCCACCCTGGCTCGGTTGGGGTTCGGCGCGATCCTCGCAATCTCGCTCGCTCTGTCCGCGGTCGGAGGAGTCGCCGCAGCCGGGCCGACCGGCACCTGGGTGACGATCTTCGCTTCGCACAGGCTGGCGCCCGGCACATTCCCGGTGGGGAGTTATGACTACCTCTACACCCTCCACACCACCTGGACTCTGCCGGCTCCGTCCGGCAACGAGTACGATCAGTTCCCCGTGGGTGGCCCGTACACCGTGGACCGGGCAGCTCCCAGGCATCCCGGCGACGCCCTGATCCGCGTCGGGATCATCGAGGCTGCCAAGTCCCTGAACCCCAGCCGAACGCCTCCGACCTGCGTGCAGGTCTCCTCGATCAACCCGCGTCAAGCCACGCGGATCGTTGTCGTCGAGGCATCCGAGGCCGGGATCACTCGGGCCACATGGAACCACGAGGTGGCGACCTGGAAGCTTACGGCCAAACTGATCGATGTGGCCGGCGGCAAGACTCTGTCCCTGCGTCCTATCAGGACCGAAGCGCTGACCGGTGACGTCTTCACCGCTGTGTGCCAGCGGAGACTGTTGGGGTAACGCCCGGGCCCGTCCAGGTTCGCCCGTCGCGCACGCCGGCGTTGTCGTCCTGTGCGATGACACGCGCCGGCGGCCGGGTCCTGGCCGCGCCCAACCTGCGCCACCGGCTGCACCCCACTCAGGCACCCGAGGGTACACGATGCGACGGACGATCTTCGGCATATCGGTGGTGTTGATGCTGGCCGCCGCGGCATGCAGTGGCGGCGCTCCGACCGCCGCCACGACCGAACCGCCGGCCCCCGCCAGCCCGTCCCCGTCCATCGCCGCCACTCCCGCCGAATCGTCGCCGAGTCCAAGCGCGAGTCCAGTCGCGAGCGCGACCGCCATACCCACCACCGAGCCCGCCACGCCATCGCCGACTGCACCGGCGGCACCGGTCGACACCGCCACCCCGAATCTGGCCGCGATCAAGCCTTGCTCCCTCGTGACTACCAGCGAGGCCGACGCTATCTCCGGCACCCGCTATGCCCCGGGCGCCACGTCGACGTCGGGCGGCGGGCGGATCTGCACCTACATCCGCCTGAATGCGCACGCCAGCCTGGCGCTCGACGTCAAGGTCGCCCCGTCGCCTGCCGCCGCGCAGCAGGCGTATGCCGCCGCAGAGCTGAACGCGAGCTCATTCACGGTCACCCAGGTGACCGGTGTCGGCGACGGCGCCTTCATCGCCCGAACCAGCCTGTTGGGCATCGAGTCGAGCACGATCGATGTGCTCCGCGGCGCGTACTTCTTTGCGATAGCGGTGATCTCCGTGCCGCCGGGGCCGACGGACAAGGCGCTCGAGGCGGAATCGTTGCTGGTCGTCGGCAGGCTTTCCTGACCGAGGCGCCCCAGGCCGCGATCGCCCTGGCTGCCTGCAGGCCCCGACGCGTGGCGACCGTCTGCTCGGAAACGAACGCGGGGCTATGCTGCATTGGCGTCGCCTAGAGGCCGAGCCTTCGGGCCTGCGCTCGTTCGAAGGTCTCACGATACAAGGGGATGATCATGCGCCAGCTCAAGGCCCGTCTCGCCAATCGCGCGCCGCTCGACCTGTCGACCCTCGACGAACGGGCCCTCCTGGGCTGCATCGACCATTCGCTCCTGCGGCCCGAGCTGACCAGAGCCGAAGTCGAGGCCGGAGTCGACGTCGCCATCGAATGGGAGACGGCGACGGTCTGCTGCCGGCCGGCCGATTTGCCGCTGGTCGTCTCCAGGTTGCGGCGGACGGTGGTCGGGCCGACGACGGTGATCGGCTTCCCGCACGGCGCGCACATGTCGAACATCAAGGAGCGCGAGGCGCTGGTGGCGGTCGATCAGGGGGCCGTCGAGCTCGATGTCGTGATCAACATCGGGGCGCTGCGCGGCGGTGACCTCGGGTACGTGCGCGACGAACTTGCGGGTCTCATCTACGCCGTCGCCCCGACGCCGGTCAAGGTGATCCTCGAGACTGCCTACCTCACGCCCGAGGAGGTAGAGGCAGGCTGTCGCGTGGCCGTCGAGGCCCGCGCCGCCTTCGTCAAGAACGGGACCGGCTATTCGCCGCGTGGCGCGGAGGCGGGCGAGATCGCGCTCATGCGCCGTGTCGTCGGCGACCGCGTCGGAGTGAAGGCGGCGGGCGGCGTGCGGACCCTCGACGCGATGCTCGCGATGCTGGCAGCCGGAGCATGCCGTGTGGGAGCGACCGCGACCGCCGCGATCGCCGCCGAGTGGCGGGTCCGCGGTCCGGAAGCGATCGGAGCGATCCTCGCTTCGGCACCTGCCGCGCGTCCGTCAGCCGGCCCGGCCGCGAGCGTCGACGAGTAGGTCTTCTCGAAGCTGGGCGTGCGCGTCGAGCGACCGGCGTAGTTCGGACGTCGCAGACGCTGGAAGGCCCCTGCTCGCGCAGGGGCCTTCGACTCGAGCGAAAGCGGAAGGCTACTTGGCCATGCCGGCGGCATAGGAATTGATCGACGCCGCGGTCGGCGGTCCGCCGTAGATCTTGTAGGGGGGCTTGGTCAAGGTGCCTGAGGGGTTGAGCGAGCTTGAGCACTTCATGGCGTAGCCGTAGATGGATTTGGTCTGCACCGTTTCGCCCGTGTCGGTGCGAACGACGGTGACGGCGACGTACTTCCTCAGCAGCAACACTTCACCCCAACCGTAGGTGCTATTCCAGTACTGGCCACAGTCGGCGGTCTGGACGGACTTGACGGGGGATACGCAGGCCACGAGCTGGATCATTGCGCCGGTCCAGGCTCCGTTGGACCAGCTGGCATTCACTCCCATTCCCGCGTAAAGAGCTTTCTTCGTGCTGTCGATCACGACCAGCGGGTGTCCGCTGGTCGTCGGGTCGTAGGCTTCGGTTCCAGGAACGGCCTGCCCCGAGCATGCCGTCGCCAGAGCGGCGACGGTGACCGGTGCGGCCGTTGGCGTCGGCGCTGGAGTGGCCGTCGGAGTGGCCGTCGGAGAGGCGGTGGGAGTGGTCGGGGCCGTCGGAACAGCCGTTGGCGTGGCAGCCGGTGTTGCGGCCGCCGTCGGAACGGCCGCGACTCCTCCGCCCGAGGAGTGGAGCTGAGTCCAGCCGAACCCAACAACCAGGACGGCTACAAGCGTGATCGCGATGACGGAGAGGATCAGCGGCAAGGGATATGCGCCGCGCGCCGGCGCTGCGGGCGGCGGTGCGCCGGCTCCCGGCGAGACCGGTGCCCCGCACGCGGGGCAGTAGACGATTCCGGGTACGAGCCTGAAGCCGCACCTGGAGCAGAAGGAAGCATCCATCCCTGACCCCTTCGACTACACGGATTGGACGCCTACACATCGTAGCGTTGTCAATGACCGCCGGAAGACCCCAAACGGGGAGGGCGCCGATGCGCCGAATCCGAGCCCGGCATGGTCCCGTTTCTCGCCTGCCGGCCTCGTGACCTCAGCTTGGACGTGGCTTTAGACGGGTGAAGGTGGCATCGCGATGGCTCCCGGGCTCCGCCACACCCGCCGGCAGGTACTTTCGAATGGAGGGCCGGGCCCAGAGGGCGGACGTATGGCTCGGCCCCACGGCCCCGTTCGGGCCACTAAACTGCGTTGGGCGTCCCGCCTGAACAAGCTTTCTTTGTGCTACTCGTAATTGGCGTCGGGGAGAGGGCAAATGCGTCACCGAATGTTCCGCCTCGGGTTGGCCGCGGCGTTCGTCGCTTCAATGACGGTCGTCCAGGCCGGTCAGGCGCTTGCGACCGCGCCGACACTGGCCCCGACTCTCCTTAGCCCGACCAACAGCTCCGATGTCGGCAACGCCAATCCGACGCTCTCCTGGTCGGCGGTCGGGGGCGCCACCATGTACCGCGTCCAGATAGCCACGACCAACACGTTCTCCAGCACGATCTACAACCAGGAAACGCACGCCTTGCAGGCCACGCCCCCGACGCTGCTGCCCTTCACGACCATGTATTGGCGTGTGGCCGGCGAAGACGCCTCTTCCAACCTGGGTCCCTGGGCCAACGCGTGGCAGTTCACCAAGAGCCTCTCCACCACGCCCGTGACCCTGACGCCCACGAACGGCCAGACCCTCGTCTTCCCCACGGATCCGGTCGTCTTCTCGTGGCAGCCGGTAGCCGGGGCCACTTCGTACACCGTCCAGATCGGCAACTCCAACACCTTCACCAGCGCCCTGCAGTACCAGACCGCAAACACCTCCTACACCCTGACCGACACGCAGTCGTTCACGCAGAGCGACGGCACAACTCCCCAGTCCTGGTGGTGGGAGGTCCAGGCCAACTACGCGAATGCATCGGTTACGCCTTGGTCGACGCCGTGGAGTTACCAGATCTCCTGGCCCGCGACGCCGCAGCTGGAAAGCCCCGCCAACAACGCCCTCGGCGTGACGGACACGGTCTTCTCGTGGGATCCGGTTCTGGGGGCCGCTACCTACGAGATCCAGGTCAGCCCCAACGCCGACTGGCAGAACAACGTCGTCATTTATGCGACGCCGGTGTACGGCACCCGCTTCGCCCCCGACCAGACGCTCCCCAACGCCTCCTACTACTGGCGAGTCCGGGCGCGGGCCGCCGGCAACGCCACTAACTACGGTCAGTGGTCGGTACCCTTCGTGTTCAACAGGTCGTGGACGACGCGACCTCTGACGGTCAGTCCCCACTGGGCCGGCGGCCTGGCGACGCCGCCGCAGGTGAGCTCGCTGGAATTCAGCTGGACGCCCGCCGCCTCCGGCGGTCCCGGCTGGGTCGACCACGCCTCGTACTACCAGATCGAGATCGGGACGAACGTTTACTTCACCGACGGCACCTTCTGGCTGTGCAACACTGACCAGACGACCTTCACGCCGTACGCCGGAATCGTCGGCGGCTCCGAGCCGGGCGGCTGCAACATGCCGGCGTCGCTTGCCGTGGGCGGCACCTACTACTGGCGGGTCCAGGCCATCGACGGTCCCGCCAACGTGACCGGACTCTGGGACAGCACCTCTTCGTCCGACACGCAGCGCTTCATCTACATGCCGAACCTGGCGGATCTCAGCTGCGGGCCCCAGGGCGACACGCTTCAGGCGCCCACTCTGTGCTGGTCGCCCGTCTCCGGCGCGGAGGAGTACCGAGTCACGATCAAGGACTCCACGGGCACGCAGGTGGACCAGCAGTACACGTACGGCACCACGTACACGAGCATCGTGCCTCTCAATCCCGTGAACAGCCCCTTCACGTGGGACGTGGAGACGTACGACAGCCAGTCCCACATCGGCCTCACCCGCGACCCCTCGGGCTGGGGTTCCTTCTACCTCACCACGCCCGCTACCGATACGTCGTTGGCGTTGCAGACGCCCACCTCGGGGGCGAGCAGCATCCGCATGCCGTCGATGACCTGGATGCCGTACACGGGAGCCTCCTACTACGAGGTCCTGTACGGACAGGCGCCCGGCATCTTCAACTCGGTTCCGCTCAGCGGCTCGACCCATCTGCCCTATGCGGCCTTCACGTACCAGGGCGTTCCACTATCGGCCGGAGCCTATTACTGGGCGGTCGAAGCCTTCTCGACCGGCGGATC
>CAZGUS010000056.1:0-15175 GCA_964529245.1 uncultured Anaerolineaceae bacterium | reverse complement strand
GCCCGGGCTCTATACGGAGCGGGTCACGATCACGGACTACAAGTCGAGCGACGTGCGCGACCCGGTCAAAGCCAGGGAGCGGGCCCGGGAATCGCTCCAGCTGCAGATCTACGCCATGGCCTTCCAGGCCGAAACCGGCCGGCTGCCGGACGCCGTGCAGCTGTGGTTCCTGGAGTCGGGGCTGGTGGGACGGGTGGAGGTCGACGAGAAGAGGCTGGATAAGGCCCGGTCGTCGATCCGCCTCGCCGCGGCCGGCATCCGCGCCCTGAACTTCGAAGCGACCCCCGAGTACATCGCCTGCGGCTACTGCGCTTTCCGGGACATCTGCCCATCGAGTGCCGCCAAATGACCGAGCGAGAGGATAGGCCGCGCGAAGTGTCGGTGATCGAGCTCGGCGAATCGATCGAGGCCGTCACCCTCGACTTCGGCAACACCCTCGTGCCGTTCCCCAGCGCGTCGATGGGCGGCGTTCTCTCGGAGACGGCGGCGCGGGCTGCGGCCCGCTGGGGTTTCGCGGAGGAGGAGTTCATTCGCGTCTGGGGCGAGGAGCGGCTGCGTCAGTTCGAGCAGGACGTGCCCGAGGGCCGCGAGGCGGACATGGACGTTCGGGCGGCGCGGGTTCTGGCGAGGCTTCGAGGCTGCGCCGCTCCGCGGCCGCAGGACCGCTGGGACGTCGCCGAGGCGGCGCGTTGGTCCGGCGCGGACGAAGTCGGCGTCGTCCTGGACGACTATGCGGCAGCGTTCGTCCGGCTGACGCCCGTTCCGCAGGAGATCGGGCCGCTTCTGGCCACTCTGGCTGCGCGCTATCCGGTGGCGATCCTCTCGAACTGGCCGCTCGCGCTCGCCGTGGAGCGGTATCTCGACGCCGCCGGCTGGTCCGAGCACCTGTCCGCGGTGGTGATATCGCAGCGGGTCGGAGTCATCAAACCGCGGCCGGAGATCTTCTGGGCCGCGGCGGCGATGCTTGGTGTCCCGTCCGGGCCGCGGGTCCTGCACGCCGGCGACGACCTGGGGGCGGACGTGGCCGGTGCTCAGGGCGTTGGCTGGCGGGCGGCGTGGGTGCGGGTCAAGCCGGAGGATTCGCCCCTGCCGGTGGCTGCGTCTTCTGGCGGGGAGCGTCCGGACATCGTCGTCGACCACGTGACCGACCTGCCGAAGACCCTAGGGCTCCGCCCGGCCCGTCGTTCATAGCCGCTCGGAGCCGGCCCGACGGTTCGGCCTTGGTCGGCCGACGCTCGGGCCCGGCCGGTGGTTCAGGACATAAACTGTCGCGGTGGACCTGCGCGACCGGACGGCCAACTATTTGTTCGTGCTCCTTGCGATCGGAGCGTGGGCCCTGGTCGGCGTGGTTCTCACGACGACATATCCGCGCCAGAACGCGACAGGCGGTCTCGTAGGCGCCGGCGCGATCGGCCTCGCCTGCGGGGTGACCGCCGTGCCGCTCTTCTGGCTGGCCGTCTTCGCCCGCCACCGGCGCATCGCGTTCCGAGGGGACTGGTCCCGGGCGATCCGTCGCGGCGCTTGGGTGGCGATGGTCGTGGCCATCCTGGTTGCGCTCCGGGTTCAAGGCCTGTTTAGCCTCCCGATCGCGGTCTTCCTGGCCGCGCTGGTCGTTCTCGCGGAAATGATCCTGTCGGTCGAACGCTGATGCCCGCCCGCGCGGTCGGCACCTCCGGAGCCGGCGGCGGGACGCTAACCTGTACGCGATGACGGATCCAACCGGCGATATGGACACCGCCGCCGCGCTGGCGCGGTTGTACGACGTGGATCTTCTCGACGATCCCGGCGATCTGGACCTGTACCTGGCCCTGGCGGGCCGGACCGGCGGTCCGATACTGGAGCTGGCCGCGGGATCGGGCAGGGTTGCCCTGCCCCTGGCTCGGGCCGGTTACGAAGTGACCGCGATAGACATCGACCCGGCCATGCTGGCCCGCACGCGCCGTAAGCTCGAGGAGATCGCGAAGACCGAGCCGGGCGTCGCCGACCGGATTCACCTCGTGGAGGGCGATCTCGTCGGGCTCGAGCTCCCGGGCAGTCCCAGATTCGGGCTTGCCGTCTTCGCGCTCAATTCCATCCTGCTGCTCGATTCGCGCGACAAGCAGCGCGCGGCTCTCGAGACGATGGCCCGACACCTCGCCCCAGGCGGCCTTGCGGTCGTGGACGTCTGGCTTCCCGCGGCCCACGAACTGGCCCGCTACGACGGCCGCCTCAGCCTCGAATACGTCCGCGTCGACCCCGAGACGGAACTGCTCGTGACCAAGACGGCGAGCGCCGAGCACGAGCCCACCCGCGGCCACGTCGAGTTGACCGCGATCTACGAGGAGGGCCCTCAGGGCGGTCCGGCCAGGCGCTGGGTCCGTAAGGACCAGTTGAGGCTGCTCGGTCCCGACGAACTGTCCGAAATGGCCCAGGACGCCGGTCTCGTCATCGAAGTTCTGGCGGGCTCATACGATCTCGAACCATTGGTCAACCATGACGAACGGGCCATCCTCATAGCGCGTCGGCGGGGGAGGACCGGCGCCGCTTCCTTGCTATAGTCCCGAACGTGGCGACAACCACCTCCATCCGACTGCTGGTAGCGGAAGACGTTCCGCAGGTGAGTCAGCACGTCCGGAACCTCCTGAGCATCCAGTCGCAGGTGAAGCTGCTGGAAGTCCTGACGGACGGCTCGAAGGTGGTCGAAGCGACGCGCCAGCTCCGCCCGGACGTCGTCATGGTCGACTTGCTGCTCCAGGGCAAGGTCAAAGGTCCCCAGCTCATAGAGAAGCTGCGCGACTCGGGGCTCGATATCCCGGTGGTCGTCCTGACCGTGCCCCAGCATCCACTTGCCCGCGATCCCACCCGCGGCATCGACGCGGTGCTGACCCTGCCGTTCAGCGGCTTCGAGCTCGTGAACACCCTGGCCCACGTCATGACCGACCGCCAGTCTCGGGCCGCGGGTGCCTGCCGCGTCGTTTCGGTGTTCTCGCCCAAGGGCGGCGTGGGCAAGACCACCATCGCCTTCAACCTGGCCGTGTCGCTCAGCCAGCTGGGGGTGACGACCGCGCTCATCGACGGCAGCCTGCAGTACGGCGACCTGCGGGCCCTGCTCAAGGTCCCCGACGACGTGCCTTCGATCCTCGATTTGCCGACCGATCGGGTCCAGGAGTCGGACCTGCGCGACGTCATGTGGCGCGACCCGTCCGGAGTCGACATCCTGCTGGCTCCGCCCCGCGTGGAGATGGCGGAGATGGTCACGGCCCGCGACGTCGAGAAGACGATCTCGATCCTGCGCCGCCTGTACGAGGCGGTGGTGATCGACACGCCGGTGTCGCTGTCGGAGGTGACGCTGGCGTTCCTCGACGCCTGCGACGTGATCCTCTCGGTCGTCACGTACGACTCGACCACGATCCACAACACCATCGCCGTGGGCGAGGTCTTCGCGTCGATCGGCTACACGGCCGAGAAGGTCCACTATCTCGTGAACCGAGCCGACTCGAGCGGCGGCATGAGCCGCGACGAGCTGGCTCGGGCGCTCGGCCGGCGGCCGGACTTCGAAGTCGTCTCCGACGGCCGGCTGGTCGTCCAGGCGAACAACGAAGGCATGCCCTTCGTGGTCGCCAGCCCCGACGCGGCGGTCAGCCGGGACCTCCGCCGCGCGGCCGCGATGATCGCCGGACGCACGGCCGGGGCTCCGGTGAGACACTGAGGCCGTGTCCGACCCACGTCCCATCGGCGTCTTCGACTCCGGAGTCGGCGGCCTGACGGTCCTGCGCGAGATCCTGCGCCGGCTGCCGTTCGAGTCGACCGTCTATCTGGGCGACAACGCCCGCGCCCCGTACGGCGTCCGAACGGACGACGAAGTCCGGCGCTTCAGCATCGAGGCGCTCGACGCGCTGGTGCGGCGCGACGTGAAGGCCCTGGTCGTCGCCTGCAATACGTCCACGTCGGTGGCTCTGACCGATTTTCGGCGGCGCTACGACCTGCCGGTCTTGGGCGTGGTCCGCCCGGGCGCCGCGGCCGCAGCGCTGGCCACCCGAACGCGTCGCGTTGGGGTCATCGCGACGCCGGCGACGGTCCGTTCGCGGGCGTACTTCAACGCCATCAAGGACGAGAACCCGGCCGTCGAGGTCTACGAGCACGCCACTCCGTCCCTGGTGCCCCTGGTCGAGGCCGGCCGACTGGCCGGGCCCGAGGTGGTCGAGGCGATCCGGCGGGCGCTGGCGCCGCTCCTTGGCGAGCGCAACCAGGACGGCGATTTCATATTCCCGCTGCCGCCATCCGCGCGTATCGACACACTTCTCCTGGGCTGCACGCATTACCCGCTGCTGGCGGGCGTGCTGCGCGGCTGCGTCGGCGACAGCGTGGCGATCGTCGACTCGGCCACCGCGACTGCCTCCTCGCTGGCGGAGTTGCTGTCCGTCAACGGCATGGAAGCGCCGGGGACGACCCGCGGCACTGCCGCCGACGCTGGGATGGCCGGTCACGAGCCACCGAACGAGACGCTCGCCGTCGCCACCCATCGTCAGCTCACGACCGGCGACGTCGCGGCCTTCCGGGCGGTGGCGGAGCGGATGTTCGGTGAGGAGTTCCCCGACGTGGAAGCGGTGGATCTGGCAGTCGCGGGGGCGGGCCCGAGCGGAGCTACATGAGCCGTTCGAGCCGATCGGACCGCCAGGGCCGCTCGAGCTGGCGGCGCGACGCGTTCTTGCAGGCCGGCTTCCTGGTCGGCGCCGCGCTCGGGGCGGCGGCAACGGTCATGAGCCGACGCATGGAGCGCTCGGCGCGAAGCGGCCTCATCGACTGGCGCGTGGCCGAACGCATCGCCGTCGATCGCGTTCGGAACTCACAGGGAACGCTTGCCCCGCACGACCTGGCGGCCGCCGAACCGGTGTACGCCGCGGCCATGCGGGAGATCGTGCCTGCCCTGGGCGCAGCCCTCGGGACGGAGCTGCCCGGCGTCGTCGAGCGCACCGCCGTGGTCGCCCGCGAAGAATGGGTGAGGGCCAACGTGTCGACCTTCGCGGGCATGATCAGCAGGATCGAAGGCGACCTTCTCGAGCAGGTCCTGCCTCCCGGCTCGGGCTTCGTGAAGGCGTCGATGGCGATCGCCAATCGAGCCGTCTCGACCCGGCAGTTCGGCTACCTGCTGGCGTTTCTCGGCCAGCGTGTCCTGGGCCAGTACGACCTGGCGATCCTCTCCGCCGAGTCGACGCCGGGACGCCTGCTGTTCCTGGACGAGAACATCAGGCGGACGGCGGCCAGCCTGGACGTGCCGCTCAACCCATTTCGGACGTGGATAGCGCTTCACGAAACCACCCATGCCTTCGAATTCGAGGCGCATCCATGGCTCAGGCCCTATCTGGCCGAGCGCATGGAGCGCCAGCTGACCTCGCTCTCGTCCGGCGCGTCGCTCATGAGCCGCGAGGCCGTCACGCGGCTGGGCCGCTCTCTGCGCGGCAAGAGCCCGGGCGAGCACTGGATGGAGGGGCTGATGAGCGAGGAGCAGCGGCGCGGGTTCCGTGAGACACAGGCAGTCATGAGCCTGCTTGAGGGCTTCGGCGACTACATCATGGACGAGGTCGGCCGCGACCTTGTCCCGCAGGTCGAGCGCATCAGCGAGCGCTTCCACGCCAGGCGGGCCCACTCGACCGCCGCGGAGCGAGCGATCATGCGAATCACCGGCCTTGATCTCAAGATGGAGCAGTACCGTCAGGGTGAGGCGTTCGTGGCGGCCATTGCGGGCGCTCGCGGCGCCGAGGCGTTGCGGACGCTGTGGCTCGGTCCGGAGACACTGCCCCGGCCGGATGAGATAGACATGCCGTCGCTTTGGGTGGCCAGGGTTCTGCCGGTGAAGGGTTCCGGCGCTACGTGATCGCCGCGGTCGATCCCGGGCGCTGCCAGGGATGCCACGTGGCTCGGCAACAGGGGAGGCGGGAATGGGCGCGCTGAACGTCAACCGAATCGTCGGGCCGGGGCGCGGTCCGGGCGGTTCGCCGCTGGCCATCGGCATCAGCCCGGTGCTGACCGGTCGCGACGCCTTCGACGCGATGCGCCGCAAGATACTCGAGGCCGCGCCGGGCTCGCGCCTGATCCCGGTCTCGGCCGAGGGTTTCGCCGACGAGCCGGTGGACGAGGTGGAGGTCCTTCTGCGGGGCTGGTCGCTGGGTGGCGAGGGCCTGGATCGGTTCGTGGGCCGGGCTTCCAGGCTGCGCTGGATCCACTCGGTCTCGGTGGGCGTCGAGTCGGTCCTGACGCCGGTCGTCTGCCTGCGAGGTCTGGCGATCACCAACGGACGGGGCGTCTTCGATCGGCCGATCGGGCAGTACGTGATGACGATGATCCTCTCGACCTGCCGGCGCTTGCCTGCCTTGCTCGAGCTGCAGCGAGAACGGACCTGGCAGCCGATCCAGGCGGTCGATCTGGCCGACACCACGATCGGACTGGTGGGCCTGGGCGGAATCGGCCGCGAAGTCGCTCGGCTGGCGGCTCCTTTCGGGCCGCGAGTCGTCGCCATCCGGCGCCGCGCGGGGTCGGGCGAGACGCCGGCCGGCGTCAGGGTCCTGGGCGGGCTCGAGGCGCTGCCGGAGCTGTTCTCGATGTCGGATTTTGTCGTCCTGGCCCTGCCGCTCACCGGTGAGACTGCCGACGCCGTGGGCGACGAAGCGCTCTGCGCGGCCCGGCCGGGCTGCTGGCTCATCAACGTCGCGAGAGGCGCCCTGGTCGACGAAAGAGCGCTGACACGGGCCCTCCGCGACGGTCCTCTCGGCGGCGCGATCCTGGACACGTTTCGTGAGGAGCCGCTGCCCGAGAATTCGCCGTTCTACCGCCTCCCGAACTGCATCGTCACCGCTCAGACGAGCTGGTCGAGCGATGGCGTTCTGGGCCGCGCGCTCGACGTCTTCTGCGACAACCTGCGGAGCTTCAGCGCGGGCGCGCCGCTCGAACACGTTGTTGACACGGAGGCGGGCTACTGACGACAGGCGACTCCGCCTCGGCCGTCCGGTAGCATGTGCGCGGCGCAACAGCGCCACACGCAGGAGGCCAGGACCACATGCAGATCGCCATCGTCGGGCTGGCGGGCTCGGGGAAGACCACCGTCTTCAACACGCTCACCCGGGGCCACGCCCAGACCGGCGGCTACGGCGGCATGGAACTGCACGTCGGAACGGTCAAGGTCCCGGACGAGAGGCTGGACCGGCTTGCCGAGATCTTCAAGCCCAAGAAGATCGTCCACGCCGACGTCACGTACTTCGACATGCCCGCGACGCCTGCGTCGAGCGAGGGTAGGGTCGGGACCGAAGAGCTGCCGGCCGATCAGCTGGCCCGTCTGCGCGAGGCCGACGCCCTCCTGCACGTCGTGCGGGCCTTCGAGGACCCGGGCGTACCACATGCCGACGGTTCGGTCGACGCCTGGCGCGATCTCGAGCGGCTCGATCTGGAATTCACTCTGGCCGATCTTTCTGTCATGGAGAAGCGCATCGAGCGCCTCAAGTCGAGCGGCCACCACGGCACTCCGGCCGAGCGAGACTCCAACGATCGCGAGCTGGCACTTCTCGAGCGGCTCCACGCTCCGCTGGCCGCCGGCCGGCCGTTGCGCGACGAAGCCATCGACTCGGAGGAAGAGAAGTCGATCCGCGGCTTCCGCTTCCTGACCCAGAAGCCGGTTCTGGTCCTGCTCAACGTCGGCGAGGCGGATCTGCCGCGTGAGGCGGAGATCGTAGCGGGGATCGCCGGCCGGTACGCGCACACCGGGGCGCTGGTCGACGCGCTCTCCGCCAAGATCGAGATGGAGCTCGGCGAGCTGGACCCCGAAGAGGCCGCCGTCTTCATGGACGAGCTGGGCATCAAGGAGTCGAGCCTGGACCGGGTGATCCGGCTCAGCTACCGGCTGCTCGGCCTCATCTCGTTCCTGACCGCCGGCCCGGACGAGGTTCGCGCCTGGCCCATCCCCGACGGATCGAACGCCGTGGACGCCGCCGGCGCCATCCACACGGATCTCGCCCACGGCTTCATCCGCGCCGAGGTCGTGCCCTACGAGGATCTGCTCGCGCTCAAGACGATGGCGGAGTCGCGCAAGCACGGAAAGCTGCGCTCGGAGGGCAAGACCTACCTGGTCCACGACGGGGACGTGGTCGAGATCCTGTTCAGCAAGTAGGGCCCGGTGGCCCGGGGCGGCGTGGCGCCGGCCGCGACGCGGGTATCGGCGCGACGAAGGCCCGCCATCGATCGCGATAGCGGCTCAACCGCCCCGACTGTCGTCGAGTGAGGGCCTGCGATCGGCCAGCCGGCGCCCGGCGAGTTCGGCTAGTTCGGCCGGAAGTCGCGAGGCAAGTCCAGGAAGATGCCGCGGTAATCGGGACCGTCGGGATCCTCGTCATCGTCGGAGTCGATGCTGGCCAGGTAGTTCTCGTCGTCCAGCTTCGAGACGTTGACCGACGCCGAAAGCCGTTCATCGGAGATCGGGATGAAGGCGTAGTCGCTCTCGAGCTCGGCGGCGATGGCCTCGATCAGCGTGTCCTGGGTGTAGTTGTCCTGCACGCGGTGCCTGATCTCCTGCACGATCTCGAAGAACTGGTCCGCGTCCATTTCCTCCTCGCGCACAAGGAGCACGTCGGCGAAGATGTCATCGTCGCCTTCGCGAAGCTCGTAGAAGAACACGGTAGGTCTCCAGGGAAGGGTGCATGCCGGAAGCGGACGGAGTATACGACGGGTCGGCCGGTGCTTCGGCCGGTCGTCTCGATTTGGTCGTCGTCGGCGCCGCGTCGCGGGACGTCACGTCGGACGATCCGCGGGGCTGGCGGCTTGGCGGAGCCGCGTCGTACTGCTCGCTGGCAGCGGCCAGGCTGGGCTTGCGCGTCGGCTGCGTGATCGGCGTCGATGGGCCGGCGGCCGGGGCGACCGAACTGGGCCTGCTCGAGGCGGCCGGCGTCGCAGTGCATCGGGCGCCGCTGGATCACGGGCCGGTCTTCGAGAACATCGAGCGCGAAGGGCATCGACGCCAGCGATGGCTCTCCAGCAGCGATGCGGTGCCGGTGGCGTCGCTGCCGGAGGAGTGGCGCGGGGTGCGGGGTTGGCTGCTCGGGCCGGTGGCCGGTGAGGTTGGCTCGGAGTGGGCGGCCGTCGCCTCGGCCCGCCCTGACGCATGCGTGGCAGTCGGCTGGCAGGGGATGCTGCGCGAGTTCTCTTCCAACGGCTGGGTCGAGCGGATCGACCCGGCGCCCTCGCCGCTGCTCGACGCCGCCGGGCTCGTGTGCGCCAGCGTGGATGACATGGCCCCGGGCCTGGAGATCGCCGAAGTTCGGGCCCTGGCGCCGCGGGCGGCCCTCTGTCTGACCGCCGGCGACAGGGGCGGGCTTGTGCTGCGTGACGGGCACGCCGCTCGCTATCGAGCGATCGCGGCGCCGTCGTTCGTCGATCCGACCGGCGCCGGGGACGTGTTCCTGGCGGCGCTGGTGGCCGCGTGGCTGCTTCTCGGGGACCTGGCCGCGCCTCGCGCCCTTCGATTCGCGGCGGCCGCGGGTTCGTGCGCCGTCGAGGGCGCAGGGCTGGCGGGCGTGCCCACGGCCGCCCGGGTCGCCGCCAGGCTCAAGCTCGGCGCCTGATCCTCACGCCGCGACTCCGGTCGAACCGGCAGAGCCGCGCCGCGTCAGACCGCCGCCCGCTCCAGCCGCCGCGCCAGCCTCGACCGGCGGCCGGCCAGGTCCGCTTCCAGGCCGCGCCGCAACGCCGCCTGCCCGTGGTCGCGGCTGCGGTAGAGCGCCAGGAGAGCCTCGTCCGTTGCGGCCCAGGCACTCACCAGATTCCGGTCGCGATGCTCGCGTTCTTTGGCGAGCTCGATCCAGCCCAGAGCGGCCAGCGGCCCAGGAGCGGTGACGAGCCTGCTCCAGGCGACGCCCGCGTCCGTGGTTCTGCCGACCCGGCGCAGCAGCCGGGCCAGCTCGACGGTGGCGAGCGCAACTTCCGGGTCGCCGCCGTCGACGCCCTCCGCGGCGGTCTCCAGGCACGCGACCGCCTCCTCGACTCGGCCATCGTGGCGGAAGAGCCGCGCCAGCCGGACGAGATCGCCCTTGGGGGCCCAGCGCCGCACCTCGCCCACGCCGTAGCCGCGTTCCAGGTGCGCTAGAAGCCGCCCGAGCGTGACCACGTCCTCGGCGTTGTGGCGGGCCACGACCCGCAGAGGCCCGGTGGGCCCGCCGCGCAGGAAGGAGTGGTAGATCGCCGGAATCTCGGACGACGGAATGTCCGGCGCCCGGTGGCGGCGGAGGAGATGCCGCTCCACGGTCTGGAGGCGCGCGTCGGGGAGGCGGTGTCGGAAGAGCCGGCGCACGAGGAGCAGCAGGTCCAAGTGGCCGTCCGTGGCCGGCGGACGGCCACGGTTCATGCGGTAGCGAGTCTCGAGCAGCGGCCAGTCGAAGCTGCGGCCGTTGTAGGTCACGAGCCAGGCATCCCGGGGAATCTCGGCCGCCAAAGCGTCGAGCAGGGCGCCTTCCTCTGAGTGATCCGGCAGCGCGAGCTGGAGCAATCGGAGCCGGTCGCCTTCCCACCAGGCCAGGCCGATGAGGAAGGCGACGGTGCCGGCGGCGCTGCCCAGGCCGGTGGTCTCCGTGTCGAGGCAGAGGAGGGGAGTGGACGGCGGCGGCATGCCCGGCAACCCGGCAAGACGATCGCGATCGACCGGGAGGTACACCGGCCTGAGCTCACGCCGCACGTACCAGCCGCGCGGCGTCTCGATCGCGTCGCCGTCCAGCCCCACGGCCAGACGCCGCGCGAGCGCGGCGGGGTCCACGGGCCCGATGTCGCGCCAGACCGGCTGCGGCGGCCCGTACGAATCTGCGGCGGCAACGATTGCGGCGATCGCGCGGCGGATGTCCGGATCCGCCTCGCCCGAGCGCTCGGCCCGCGCGGTGGCGGCACGTCCGGTCGCCTCACGCTCGCGCCGGAGGTCCGTCAGGCGGCGTTGGAGACGAGTGCCGTCCACGACTCAGGCGGCCGCCGTCGGGGCGGCGCGGTCCGCCGTCCGCTCCGCGGTCAGCGCCAGCAGCAGCCGCAACGCCAGCGCCTTCGCATCCACATCGGGCTCCAGCCGCGGTCCGGTGCAGGCCGGGCAGCCGCTCGCGCAATCGCAGGCCGAGATCAACTCCGCCGCGCCCGCGACAAGCTCGTCGTGACGCTCGAAGAGCCGCTCCGACAGGCCGACGCCGCCGGGCACGCACTCGTACAGGTAGACCGTCGGCTCCTGGTTGTGAGGCGATCGAACCTGGCTAACCAGGCCCAGGTCGCGCGGGTCGACCATGAGCAGCACTGCCGCCACGGCCTGCATCGCCCGGCCCGCTCCCAGCAGGGCAACGTCCAGATCCGAGCGCCGCCATCCCTGTGCCGCCGGTCCGGCCATGAGCCAGTAGGCCGTCGTCTGGAGTTCTATCTCGGGCAGGTGAACCGGACCCCAGCCGAGGTTCTCGTCCGTCCCGAACTTGAGCTTCTTGAACATGGAAACCAGGCTCGAGACCATGACCTCGCCGTGGGCCCGGCTTCCGCCACGTGCCGGCGCCGCGGCGAACGTCTCCAGCGGCTTGAGCGTGACCGCCCGGTCGGCGTAGGTGTAGTGGTCGATGTCGACGCGGCGGACATAGGCCTTGCGCTCGTCCCAGTCCAGCCGATCGACGTGATACTGCGTGGACTCGTGGATGTAGATGGCGTCCTCGTGGACGAGCGTCTGGGCGGCGAAGATGTCGATCTCGCCGATGACGCGCGGCCGGTCCGGCGTCGTGTCGATGATCACGACGTTCTCCTCAGCCGCCGCCCGGAGAGAGACCGACGACGCCGGGAAGTTCTCGTTCGACCAGTACCAGCGGTCGTCGCCGGCGCGGCGCACCAGGCCCTCTTCGCCGAGGAAGGCGAGCAGCGGCTCAGCCGCGGTGGTCCCGAACAGTTCGCCGGGCTCGAACGGCAGCTCGAAGCAGGCCGCCTTGAGGTGGGCCAGCAGGACGTGCAGGTTGTCGGGGTCGAGGCGCGCTTCCTCTGGAGCGGAGGCGAGCAGGAACTCCGGGTGCTCGACGACGTAGCGGTCCACCGGCCCGCCGCCGGCTATGAGCACGGCGACGCTGGTGCCGCGGCGGCGTCCCGCGCGGCCCATCTGCTGCCAGGTGGCCGCGATCGAGCCCGGATAGCCGGCCAGGATGGCCACGTCGAGCTGGCCCACGTCCACGCCCAGCTCCAGGGCGTTGGTGGTGACGACGCCGAGCAGTTCCCCGTCGCGCAGGCCACGCTCCACCGCGCGCCGCTCCGTGGGCAGGTATCCGCCGCGATAACCGCGCACCCGGATGCGCGGCCCCTCGCCGAGGCGGAGCGACTCCCGAAGGGTGGAAAGCATCAACTCCACGCCCATCCTCGAGCGGCCGAAGACGAGGGTCTGGCGGCCGGCCCGCAAGAACGGCAGGGCCCAGCGGGTGGCCAGCGTCAGCGCCGAGCCGCGGGCGCCGGTTGCCGGATCGAGGAGCGGCGGCTGAACCATCAGAACGTGGCGCTCGCCCGTGGGCGCGCCGTTGCGATCCACGAGGCGCGGCCGGCGGCCCGTCAGCGCCGCGGCGAGCTCCGCCGGGTTGCCGATGGTCGCGGAAGAGCACACGATGACCGGGTGCGAACCGTAATGGGCGCAGATCCGCAGCAGCCGCCGCAGCACGTTGGCGACGTGGCTGCCGAACAGGCCGCGGTAGGTATGCAGCTCGTCGATCACGATGATCCGCAACTGCTCGAACAGCTGGAACCATTTGGTGTGATGGGGCAGGATCGCGGCGTGGAGCATGTCCGGGTTCGTCACGACCACCTGACCGGCCGATCTGATCGCCGAGCGGATCGGGTTCGGGGTGTCGCCGTCGTATGTGGAGGCGTTGATTTGGAGGTTCGAGGCGCGGCTGAGTTCACCCAGCTCCGCCACCTGATCCTGCCCCAGCGCCTTGGTCGGGAAGAGATAGAGGGCCCTCGCCGTAGGGTCGTCCGCCAGGGCCTGCAGGGTCGGCACCAGGTAGCACAGCGACTTGCCCGAAGCCGTCGGCGTGACCACCACGACGTCTTCTCCGGCCCGGACCGCCTCGACGGCCTCCGCCTGGTGGCGGTAGAGGCTGGTGATGCCACGCGACTCGAGGCCGGTCACGATGCGCGGGTCCAGCCAGTCCGGCATCGGCACGAAGTCGGCGGGCCGGGCTCGGATCGTCGCCTGATGGATCACGCCACTCGACAGGGATGGCTCGGCCAGGACCTGGGCCAGCACCCGCTCGACCTCGGCGGGCTCGTAATAGCGCATGCCCGAACCTCAAACAGCACGCCCGTTCGAATACTCGCCACAGTCTACCAGCGTCGGCAAGCGTTCGTTTCGGTTGACACGTCAGCTGCCCACAGCTACGATTCATGACATGCGACGCAACGAAGTAGACGTCAACGCCGAGGCGGAGGCACGGGCGTCCGCCGAGCCTCGTCCGTCGCTCGGGCTTTCCCGACGCAAGCTGGCCGTGATCGTGGCCGGGCTGCTTTGCCTGTGGCTGGTAGGGGTCTTCGCCCATCAGGTGGGGGAGGCGGCAGCCGCCGCGAATCAGGTCGACGCCATGAAGGCGCGCAACGCGGCCGTAGCGCGCGAGATCGACGCCCTCCAATCCGAGCTCAAGGTCATCCAGCAGGACGGGTTCGTCGAATTCTCGGCGCGCGGATATATGCTCGGGTCGCCGCGGGAGATCCCGTTCACGATCGATCCCGCGGCTGCTGCGTTGCCGGCCAACGCACCCGGCTCGGTCGGAATCAAACCGCCGTCCGTCGCCCAACCGGCCAGCCCGCTCGAGTCGTGGCTCCGGGTGCTGTTCGGATCGCAGTAGGCGAGCCTGCCTGGGTGCGCCGCCGCCGCGCCGTGGCCGCGTCCGGGCTCATCCGTTACACTACGCCGCGCCACGGCGGAGTAGCTCAGTGGTAGAGCAGGGGACTCATAAGCCCTTGGTCACAGGTTCAAATCCTGTCTCCGCTACCACCGTATCCAAGCGCGACCCGGGTCGGTGCCCGGGTCGCTTCATCCCCGCGCCAGCAGGCTCACCTGCCGGAACTGTTGGTCAAGATCCAGATCGGACCGAACGCCCGGCGCTGCTGCGGAGTCCTGTTCTCACAGGCTCCATCGCGCAATCTGCGACGTTCGTCGCGCGCTTCGCGACCGCCTGCCAGGCCAGCCCGCCTGGCTGCCCGACCGCGTGGGTCGAAAAGTCCTCGGGCGTATACTGCCTCGGCTGACCGGCCGACCCGGTTGCCAAGATCCGGAGGCTCCGTTACACCTTGAACAGAGGTTTTCTCCGCAACGGAATCGTCATGGCCGTTCTCGTGGCCGCGACCGTCCTGCTGCTGTACATCCTTATCCAGCCGACGCAGCCCAACACGAAGGCTTACTCGGACTTCCAGTCTGACGTTCAGTCAGGAAACGTAACCAAGGTCGTGTTGGATGGCACGACGCTGACGGTTACCGACAAGAACGGGACCACGTACACGGTCCAGTCGGATGCATCGCTCACGGGCGAATACGACGCGATCCAGGGCTGGCTCAAGGCCGGCGGCATCGCAACTCCTGTCAACTACACGGTCACCAAGCCGGCCGACACGGGTTGGATCGTCCTCCTGTTCTCGACCCTGCTTCCGGTCGTCGTGATCGTTCTCTTCATCGTGTTCTTCATGCGCCAGGCTCAGGGCACGAACAACCAGGCCATGAGCTTCGGCAAGAGCCGGGCCCGGATGTTCCTCGGGAACAAGACGGTCGTTACCTTCGCGGACGTGGCAGGCGTCGATGAGGCCAAAGCGGACCTCCAAGAGGTCGTCGAGTTTCTCAAGTACCCGGAGAAGTTCAACGCTCTGGGAGCGCGCATACCGCGCGGCGTCCTTCTGGTCGGACCCCCCGGAACCGGTAAGACCCTGCTCGCGAGAGCGGTGGCCGGCGAGGCGGGCGTGCCGTTCTTCTCCATTTCCGGATCCGAGTTCGTCGAGATGTTCGTCGGCGTCGGAGCCAGCCGCGTTCGCGACCTGTTCGACCAGGCCAAGCGCAACTCGCCCTGCATCGTGTTCGTGGACGAGATCGACGCGGTGGGACGCCAGCGTGGCGCCGGTCTGGGCGGCTCTCACGACGAGCGCGAGCAGACCCTGAACCAGATCCTGGTCGAGATGGACGGCTTCG
>CAZGUS010000055.1:0-15289 GCA_964529245.1 uncultured Anaerolineaceae bacterium | reverse complement strand
GGGCGGCCGGGCTCAAAGCCGCGGCGGGGGCTGCGGGAGCCGCCGCTGCTGCGGCAGAGCCCGCTCCACGGGGAGTGGCGCCGGCCGCTTCCTCGATCACCGCGATCTCCGCGTTGTACGGGACGAGCTGGCCCTCGGCAACCAGGATCTCTCGCAGGATCCCGGCATACGGCGACGGAACCTCGGCGTTGACCTTGTCGGTGATGACTTCCAGGAGCGGCTCGTCCCTGGCGACGGCGTCGCCGGGCTGCTTGAGCCACTTCCCGATCGTCCCCTCGGCCACGCTCTCACCGAGCTGGGGCATCGTCACCTTGGCCACGTAACCGCTCCTCCTGCGAGGTCTCCCGTTGCGGCGGGCCAGCCGTCGCTGCCGCTAGTTTGGCGCATCCGGCGCAATCGCGGCCGATCGCCCGCCGCGCGGGTCCGTACCGTGGACGATGGCGTCGCCCGGCTACGCGGCCAGGCCGAAATCCCCAGGCGCTGGCAGGGCCGCTGGCAGGGGCAGAGGCGCACGGCCGTGGCCCAGCGCAGGCGCACGAGTTGCCCGGTCGCACCCGGCTCCGCCGCAACGGACCCGCGGGCGGCCCGTTCGTCCCAGCCCGCAGCCCGCCACGGCCCGGCATGCGTATGACACGCCGGCCGGCGCCCATCATGCTTGCGGTTGACCGTAACGCGCCGGCTCAGGAGGATCGAGTGACCAGGACGATCGTTCTCATCCACGGCGCGTGGATGACTCCACTGTGCTGGGAGGGCTTCGTGCGGCGCTACGAGGCGAGGGGCTACCGCGTCATCGCCCCGGCCTGGCCCTACGACGACCGCCCCGTGGCGGAGCTGCGCCGCTCCCCTGCCCCGGAGCTTGCCCGCGTCGGGTTCGCGGAGCTGACCGACCACTACGCCCGCATCGTCGAATCGCTGGCGGAGCCGCCGATCATCATCGGCCACTCGATGGGCGGCCTGGTGGCGCAGCAGCTCCTCGACCGAGGCCTCGGCTCGGTCGGCGTGGCCATCGACCCGGCGCCGCCGCGCGGGATTCTGGCAGGTCCTCGGGCCACGTGGGCGGGCCTCCCGACGATCCTGGCCTGGGGCAGCTGGCGCAAGGTTCGGCCGATGTCGTTCCGGCGCTTCGCCTGGAGCTTCTGCCACACCCTCGAGGCCGACGAGCAGCTCGCGGCCTACCAGCGTCAGGTCGTGCCGACGCCGGGCCGGCTCTACTGGCAGCTGCTGTTCGGGCGCGACACCGGCGTCGACTTTCGGAATCCGAAACGCGCGCCGCTGCTGATCACCGCGGCCTCCAGGGACCGCGCCGTGGACGCCTCGACGATCCGCGCCAACTACGCCAGGTACCGCCGCTCCCCCGCCATCACGGAGCTGCTGGAATTCCCCGACCGAACGCACTGGCTGATCGCCGCGCCCGGCTGGGAGGAAGTCGCCGACGCGATCCTGGGCTGGGTCGAGAAGCGATCGAGCCAGCCGCGCAGCTGAGCCGTCCGCGCCGCCGGGCGCGCTCCCGAGCGCGACTCCCTAGGAGTTGATCTGGCGGCCGGCGACGGCCATCGCCGCCTCGCCCATAATCTCGGCCAGAGTCGGGTGTGGATGCGTGGCCGCGCCGATCTCCCAGGCCGTAGCCTCGAGGGTCATGCCCAGCGCCGCCTCCGCGATCAGATCCGTCACGGCCGGCCCGATCAGATGCACGCCCAGGACCTCGTCCGTCGATGCGTCCGCGATCACCTTGGCGAACCCCTCCGTCTCCCCGACGATCACCGCCTTGGCGATCGCGGCGAAGTTGAAGACACCCTTCTTGACGGCGATGCCGCGCGCCTCGCACTGCTGCTCCGTCAGGCCGATCGAGGCCACCTGCGGGTGCGTGTAAGTCGCCCGCGGCTGGTGGTCGTAGTCGATGGCCTCCGGCCCCTCGCCGGCGATCTCGTGGACGGCGACGATGCCCTCGTGGGCGGCCACGTGGGCGAGCATCAGCCCGCCGATCAGGTCGCCGATGGCGTAGACGTGGGGCTCGGCGGTCCGCATCCAGCCGTCGACCTTGACGAACCCGCGCTCCAGCTCGATCTTGGTGGTCTCGAGGCCGATGTCCTCGCTGTTCGGGGCGCGTCCGGCAGCCATGAGCAGCTGGTCGACGTGCAGCTCCTCCGAGACGCCGCCGTCGGGGCCGACGAGCATCGAGACGCCGTCGGCGGTGACCTTCACGGACGCGGCGTCGAAGCGGGCCTTCGTGACGACCTTGATGCCGCGTCGCGTGAAGCTGCGCTCGAGGGCCTGGCTGATGTCGCGATCTTCCAGCGGGACGATCCCGGGCAGGTACTCGAGCAGCGTGACGCTGACGCCGAGGTCGTGATACAGCGAGGCGAACTCGGCGCCGACAGCCCCCGCGCCGACGATGGCGATGCTCTTGGGCAGATCGGCCTTCGTGGTCACGTCGTCCGAGGTGATGATCCTGTGGCCGTCGGGCACGATGCCCGGCAGGCTCTTGACGCGGCTGCCGGTCGCGAGAACCACGTTCGCGGCGTGGAGAACCCGCTCACCGCCGGTTCCGAGAGTGCCGTCCTCACCGTTGAGCGCGACGCGGATCGTGCCCGCGCCCTCGAGACGGCCCTGGCCGGCGACCCACGTCACCTTGTTCTTGTCGACGAGGCTCTTGAGGCCGGTCCACATCCGCTTCACGACCTGGTCGCGCCGCCGCGCGATCGCTTCGTAGTCGAAGCCCGGCTGGCCCTCCAGCAGGATGCCGAACTCCTTGGCCTTCTTGAGGCGGGCGAAGAACTCGGCCGATTCGAGCAGCGCCTTGGTCGGAATGCAGCCGATGTGCAGGCATGTCCCACCGATCTTGCCGCGGTCGACGAGGGCGACGTTCATACCCAATTGAGCGGCCCGAAACGCAGCCGTGTAGCCGCCGGTGCCTGCGCCCAGGACGATCAGGTCGAAGTCGTTGGTGGAGCCTGCGGCCATGGTTTGTCGGCCTCGCGCTGCGGATCGGGGTGGATGTCCGAAGCGTACCTGCCGGGCCGATAACGGGCAACCGACCCGCCCCGGCCGTCGGGTGGCGGAACGCCGATCGGCATGAGGCCGTTCGGCGGGGGCGGAGCGTGAGTCGTCCGCCGGGCGCAGAACGACCCGGGCGCGGAGCCCGGGTCGTCAAGCGAGCGAGTCGGGGTCAGTTGCCGCGAGCGCTCCGGAAGCAATCGCTGCAATAGACCGGCTTGCCGTTGGTTGGTTGGAACGGCACCTCCGTCGAGCGGCCGCACTTGCTGCAGGTGGCCGGGTACATCTGGCGCGGGCCGCGATCGTAGCCTCCGCCGTAGGCGGCACCGCCCTCAGGTCGAGCGGCCTTTCGCGCACTGCGGCAGGGACCGCAGCGCTTGGGTTCGGAGAATCCCCGCTGGGCGTAGAAGTCCTGCTCGCTCGCGGTAAATACGAACTGCTGGCCGCAGTCGGCGCAGACCAGAATCTTGTCCGTGTACACGAGAACCTGGAACTCCTCTCAGTACCCCGCTTCCTCCGTGTCCTCGCGGCAAATGCGCGAGAGGCCCGGTCGTCGAGCTACCTGAACGCTCACGGCCAGCCCGCGAGCTTTGCGGCGGGATTGTACGTCTGCCATCCGTGCGTGCATAGGGTTCGACGGGTCCGGAAACCGCAGCTCGAGCGTGGCGTGGCGGGCCGGGATCCGCATCGGTAGTTGACAAGTCTCATATGGCTGGTAAGAAAGAACCCGGCAGGAACAGGGACCCTCAGCGGGTTCAAAGCGGTCGCGGCCTGGGCTAGTCTCACCAGAGTCCACCATCGGTCCGGGCAATCGCGACCAGACAAGCCGATTGGATCTGAATGCCATGAGCCTTAGCCGTCGCCGTCTCGCCATGCTGGCCTCCATCGCCGCTCTGGTCCTCGTTGCCGGACTTGGCGACGTATCGGTTGCCTCCGCCGCGACAGCCACGCCCGCGGCAACCTTCGTGACGCCGATCCCCGGGCTGGTTTCGGTGGTCCAGACGGGCTCCTTCGGGGCGAGCTGGGCGATCGCGAGCGGCGTTTCGGTCTCGGCGACCACCGTGGTCGTCCAAACCTCGCGCCCGGTCGGAGTGACCGGCTGCGACATCCGCTGGCTGCCCGTCTCATCGGGTCCGGCGTCGGGAACCTCATATTCCGTGACCGGGCTGCCCGTCAACCGGTGCTATCGATTCGTGCTGATGCTCACGACGAGCGCCGGCGCAAAGACTGTAACCTCGTCGCCGTTCATCCCCGCTCCCGCCGGCCTGGGCCCGACGGCGGACTTCACCAACCCATACGTCGACGGACGGGTCGTCTACGAAACGGCGGCCCGGATCGGCTGGGCGCCGCGCGACACGTTCGGCTCGAAGATCACCTCGACGAGCCTGTACGAAGAGTCGGCCGCGCAGGTCGGCGGCGCGTGCGCCGGCGCGACCTGGTCGGCCCCCACGAAGCTCTCGTTCACCGGAACCGCGCTCAACCGGACACTGGCCCACTCGGTCTGCTATCGATATCTGCTGACACTCCAGGACGCGGCCGGCTTCCGAAGCCAGCTCACGTCGGGCTCGATCACGGTCGCGAGCGCGCTGCCCACCTGGACCGGCACTTTCGACCTCTACCGCCCGAGCGCCTTCGCCTCGCAGGCGACGACGACCTGGTGCGTGGCCGCCAGCAGCCAGATGATGCTCAACATGGTCCTCGGCCAGAGCGACGCCTCGAGCACGGACCAGGCCACCTACATCGCTTACGGCCAGGCCAACGACGCCGCCGCATACGCGGCCGGCACGAACCCGACGGGCTGGGCGGCCATCCTCAACCGGTACGGCGGGGCAAGCTACTCGGTGGCTCACTACACCGACAGCACCTCCGCCCTCAAGGCGGCCGCGACCCGGATGCGCCAGACCAACAAGCCGGTCGGGCTGCTGGTGTGGAAGGGCCGCCACGCCTGGGTCATGAACGGCTTCACCGCCACGGCCGATCCGGCGACAACCGCCAACTTCACGATCACGGCCGTCTACGTGACCGGGCCGCTGTATCCGCGGGCGAAGAACTCGTCGGGCTACGATCTCGCGCCCGACACCGCCCTCACGCCCGGCCAGCTGGCCAACTACTTCCTCACCTACTCCGACACGGTAGTCCGGACCTGGAACGGCCTCTACGTCGTGATCCTGCCCTAGATCCGCGGCAGCGCGGGGCACAGGCGGCGCGAAGCGGCGTGGGCCGCGCGAGGCGGCCGGGCCTAGAGCCGATCGGCTTCCTGCGGGATCCCGATGGGCGCGACCAGCACCCTGCCGGCCACGGCCGCCCCGCGGCGTGCCAGCAGCCCCGTCTTGGGCCGGTGAAACGTGACCGTGACATGGGCCCGAACCACCGGGTCCGAGAGGTCGCCGCTGGTCAGGTCGACCGCGGTCGGGCAGTCGACGGCAAGAATCGGGATGCCGGCACGTCGCGCTTTGGCGATCAGCTCGACGGCGCCGCGTATCGGCTCGCGCAGCGGCCCGGCGGTGCCGGTCCCGAGCAGCGCGTCCACGACCACGGCCGCCTTTTCGATGCCCTGAGCCAGGATCGTCACGTCCCGAGCGACCGCGACGTGGACTTTCTCGACGCGATCCTCGGCGTCGAGGCGGTCCCAGTTGCGGGCCGCGTCCTTGCCCAGCGGGCGCCCCTCCCCGGCGACGAGCACGACGACGACCTTCGCGCCGTGACGGGCCAGGTGGCGCGCGGCGACGAATCCGTCACCCCCGTTGTTGCCGGGGCCCGACAGAATCAGGATCGGCCCTTTGCCCCAACGCTCGGTCTCGACGGCCAGGGCGCGAGTGGCGGCGGCGACGGCGCAGCCGGCCTGCTCCATCAGTCGCGTGCCCGTCACTCCCATCGCCTGGGCCCGACGGTCGGCGCCGCGCATCGCCTCGGCCCCGATCGGCGAGGACTCCATGGAGCGGGACCAGCGGGCCGCCAGCTCGTCCAGGCTCATGTCGAAGATAGCGGCGTCGTCCGCGGGGAGTGGCGGAATTCGCCACGACTCGTCCTCGCGGGCCGCGGCATCGGCCGGGGCCGGCCCGGCGGCGGCACCGGCAGGCGCGGCGGCAGCGCGGGCGGCTGTCGTCGGCGCGGCTCGGCCGGCGGCGTTGCGTTTCGGCGTTGGCATCGTGTCTCCTCGGCCTAGCCGGTGTTCTGGAGTCCGGCGGCGACGCCGTTGACGGTGATCTGCACGAGCGTCGCGACCCGGTCGCGGTCCGGATGGCCGGGCGGCAGCGAGCGCAGCCGCGCCAGGTAGTGGACCTGGATGTGCGAGAGCGGGTCGATGTACGGCCGCCTGAGCCGGATCGAGCGCCGGACCGCCGGGTCGGTTTGGAGCAGTTCGTCGTGGCCGGTCACCCGGGCCAGCTCCTCGAGCGAGAGCGCGTATTCGGCCTGGATGCAGGACCACAGCCGCTTCCCGTTGGGCGTGTCGGCGAGGGCGGCGTACAGGCTCGCGATCTGGGGCTCGGATCGGTACAGGATCAGCTCGGCGTTATCGAGGGCGCTCGAGAGGAACGGCCAGTCGCGGTAGAGGGTGGCCAGCTTCTCCGTCGAGCGCGAACCGTGGGCGCGCCGGTAAGCCTTGAGGGCGGAACCGAGGCCGTACCAGGCCGGCAGCCCGATGCGAGCCTGCGACCACGAGAAGACCCACGGAATCGCCCGCAGCGATTCGATGCCCGTGGCCGGCGCGGCCGTCTCCTGGACCCAGGCCGGCTGCGACAGCCGTCGCGGCGCCTCGACGCTGCCGCGGCGCGCCGGCCGCGAGCCCAGGGCCATCGCCGAAAGCTCGGCCACGGGCGTCGCGGCGCGGAAGAACTCCGGGAACCCAGGCTCGTCGTAGACGAGCGACCGGTAGGCGTCCCGGGCGTAGCCGGCGAGCTCGTTCATGACCGCCTTGCCGCGCCCGTCCACTTCGGCCACGCAGTCGTCGTGCTCGGGCGTGGAGGCGATGATGGTCGCGCTCGCGACCAGCTCCAGGTGGCGTTCCGCGATGGCGGTGTTGGAATAGTTGGCCGCGACCGTCTCGCCCTGCTCGGTCATCTTGAAACGGCCGTCGATCGAGCGCGGAGCCTGCGCCAGGATGGCCCTGTTGGTGGGGCCGCCGCCGCGTCCGATGGCGCCGCCCCGGCCGTGGAACAGGGTCAGCTCGATGCCGTTGCGGCGAGCGACTTCGGCCAGGCGTGATTGGGCGCGGTAGAGCATCCACACCGCCGCCAGGAAGCCAGACTCCTTGTTTGAGTCCGAGTAGCCGAGCATGACCTCCTGGCGATTGCCCCGAGATTCCAGGTGGCGCCGGTAGTCGGGGTTCGCGAGGAGCGATTCGAGGACCTCGCCGCAGCTTTCGAGCGCATCGGCCGACTCGAAGAGCGGTACGACGTCCAGGTTTGCCTGGCCGCGCACGAAACCGCCGGTGGCCACGGTCGGGACGATGCCGCCGGCCGCCATGTCGGCCAGCTGCAGCACGGCCATCACGTCGTCCGCGGTTCGGGCGAAGCTGATCACGTAGCGATGGCAGGCGTCCTCACCAAAGCGGCGCTGGATGGCGGCCACGGCCCGGAAGGTGGCCAGCACCTCGCCCGGCGACACGCCCGGGACCAGCTCGCGAGCCAGGTCCGGCGACGTCATGCCGCGGCTGTGCAGCAGGGCGTGGAGGGCGGCCGCGTGAACCTCGGAATGCTGGCGGACCTCCAGCGACGCGAGATGGAAGCCGAACGTCTCGACCTGCCAGCGGAAGTCCTGGATGTCGCCGTAGGCGACGCGAGGCAGGCCGTCGGCGACCAAACAGGCCTGCAGCTCCATCAGCTCTTCGATTAGCTGCTCCGTGGTTTCGTAGTGCCCGGCCACCGGCCCGGCCTCTTCGGTGAGATACCAGCGGGTGCGGCGCAACCGTTCCGCGATGGCCCCCAGACGGCGCCTGTACGGCTCGTCTGGGAAGCGGCGAGCCAGGTCGCGCATCGTCTCCGGCAGATCTTCGGCGTCGCGGGCGAGCCGGTTCTCGAACTCAGGATGAATCGCCTCGCGCGAGACCTGGACCGACAGGGTCGTGAGCAGCCGCGTCGCGACGGCTTCGTAGCCGCGCAGGACGTGGTCCGCATGGATGCGAGGCACCTGGCGCGTGATCTCGGCTGTGACCGTCGGGTTGCCGTCGCGGTCGCCACCGATCCATGAGCCCCAGCGCAGGAAGGCCGATCCGCGGGGCGGCCGCGTGCCGCTCAGACCTAGGTCGCCGGCCGGCCCGCCGCGATTGCCGCGGGCTCCCAGCCGGGCCCGGTCCATGGCCCGATCGAAGGCGCGGTAGATGCGCGGCACCGCCCGGAAGAGGGTCTCGTCGAAGAAGGCCAGCGCCGTGCGAACCTCGTCGATCGGCGTCGGCGCGGTCTTGCGCACCGAAGACGTCCGCCACAGCAGGCTGATCTCCTCGCGCAGCTTGCGGCGCAGCTCGGCCTCGTCTTCGGCCCCGAGCCGCGGATCGTCGAGCTGCTCGAGCAGCCGGTAGCAGCGGCGCAGCGCGGTCAGCATGGTGCGCCGGCGGGCTTCGGTGGGATGGGCGGTCAGGACGGGCGTGATGCGCAGACGCCGCAGCAGCTCTTCGATCCGGTCGGTAGACCAATCGCGCTCCCGCAGCCAGTCGATCGCCGCGTCCGGCGAGCCTTCGTCCGGCCTGGCCGACTTCTGCATCTTCTTGAGCTGGCGGACCTGGTCGCGCTCCTCGCACAGGTTGACGAGCTGGAAGTAGAGGCTGAAGGCGTTCGCCAGCGCCTCGGCGTCGTCGATGGCAAGCGAATCCAGCTCGGAAGCGAGCTCCTGGTGAGCCCCCTCGTCGCCGGACTCGCGGAAGGCGATCGAACGAAGCCGGCTGCGCTCGACGAGCTCGAGCAGCTGCTGCCCGCCCTGCTCCGCTATCACCTGACCGAGCAGCGAACCGAGCAGCTTGACCTCGCGCGCCAGCGAATCGCCGGCGCCGCCTGCGAGCGCCGACCTGGGCTCGGAATCGGCGGCGGAGGTCGTCGCGGCGCCGTTCAGCGCGGCCCGCGGTTTGGGTTGTTTCGGGGACTGGCTCTTGACGGGCATGTCCCGGGAGCATACAGCGGCGGACGGATTTGCCGACTGCGGCCGCGTTCGTGGTCCGGGCGGTGTTGCCGTCCGGCGGCTGGTCGCGGGCGAACCCAAGGCCCCGTCGCCCGGCGTACCCAGAGGTACCGGTCCGCGCCGCATGCCGATCGTCTCGGCCCGAATGGTACGAACGAGGCACCAAGGTTTTCGCGTAAGGGTCGACACCTAGGGCGTGAGACCCGTCTGGTCGGGTGCTCGGGCCGGAGGCGAAGTGGACAGCAGCCGAAGTCACAGGATCGTGATCGGGACCATCGTCGCCACTGCCGTCGTTAGCGTCGTTTTCGGGGCAGCCACCCTCAGCGGGTTCGGCAGCGCCTCGGCCGGAGACGTGATCGTCTCCTGGACGCCGGCGGCCGGCACCTTGCTCCTCCTGGTGGGCCTTGTCCTGATGATCGGACCCGAGTGGTCGCACTTATCGGCCCGTCGATCGGGCCGAACGGCCGGGGCGTCCGCCCCGGCGGCCGCCCGCTCGTAGACGATCGCTCCGCCTGGACCGCCCCGCCGCCGCACAAACCGCCGACGGGGCGGCCCGCCACTCCGGTGCGATCCGGTCCTGCGCTGCATACGCGGCGGCCATCCGCGCGCTAACATCCCGGCGTGGCCATCGAGACACCCCTTCCGCCTGTCGGCGCCGACGACGATCGTCCGGCCGCGACGTCGCTGACCGTCCTGTACGACGGCGACTGCGGCGTTTGCAGCGAGACGATCAGGCAGCTGCGGCGATGGGACCGCGACGGCCGGATGGAGTTCCTCCCGCTCGCCCAGGCCGCGACCTCAGGCCGCCCGATCCTTGAGCGGCTCGCCGCGGAGGGGCATCTCGCCGACGCCGTTCACGTGGTCAACGAGTCGACGGGCCAGGTGGTGGCCGGCGGTTATGCGGCCCTGGCCCTGCTTGACGCTCTGCCCGGCGGCTGGTTGCTGAGACCGTGGGCGGCACTGCCGCCGACGGCACTCGCTGCCGACGCGGTCTATCGGGTCGCGAGCCGGCACCGCGATTGCCTGGCCTGGCTGATGGGCATGCGCAACGAGGTCAGCTGCCCGGTTGCTCCGGCGCTCGAGACGCCCGATCGCTGACGGTCCGGATCGACCGTCGCTGCCGCGCCTACGCACCCCTGGCGCATCCTGCCGAGACGGGTAGGCACGGTCGGGCCGTTGGTAACGCTGGTTGAGTGACGGCCAACCGGTCCCGCCACGGTTCGGCTCTATAGAATCCTCGAATGACGACCAGCGTCCCCGGCCACGTCACACCCCTTAAGCTCGTGCAGCGCGCCTCGCTGACTCTGGATGTGTGTCCACCCGCGGCGCTGCTCGACCCGGGGTGGCTCGGCACGCCGGTAGCCTCCCCCACCGCCGACAGGCGGCGCTATCTGACGGACCTCAGTCTGCCGGTCCGCGACCACAGCCCCCAGCTCACCTTCAGGAAGGCCGCCTACGTGGACATGGGCGAAGCCCGCGCCACGGCCGACGGGTGCGAACTGGAGATCGGCTGGCAATCGTCCTCGCTGGCGCCGCTCTTCCCCGTCTTCGCCGGCCGGCTCCGGGTCACCCCGACCGAAATCACGCTGGAGGGCTTCTACGCTCCGCCCGGCGGAGAGTTCGGGGCAGTGCTGGATCGCGCCTTTCTCAACATTGCCGCGCGGGGCACGGCCCGATGGTTCCTCGAGCGGGCGGCCGAGGCGCTCTCGACCGTCCAGGCGGTTTAGCCGGCAGATGCCGCCTGGCGTGCATCTTTTCCAGCCGATGCGCGAGTCTTGCGCAAATGGCACTCCCTTTATATGGAATCGCAACTACATCGGGAGTATCGTGGCCATCCGCTCCGGTATAACCCGTGCCAACCCCCGAAGGAGGAAGGCCGATGCCTGAACCGTCCGCCATCGAGGGGGTCCTGCGATCTCTGGTAGAGGCCATGGAGGCCAAGGAGGCCGCCGAGCCGGACCTCCCCGAGTGGGAGGCCAACGCCCGGCTTCGGGACGCCGAGGTCAATCTCCTGAGGCTCTACCGCCAGTCGAGCCACGACCATCCCCACCGCGTCGGGATCGAGATCGAAGTCGGCCGTTCGGCCGTGGAGCCCACCGCGGTAGAGGTCGCCTGACGCCCTGCGGCCGCCGCACGGACGCCGTGACAGTCACGTAGTTCGACCGGGCGTCGCCGCGCCCGGCGAATCGCCTATCCGCTCACTGCAGTTGGCACCTTCCGCCGCCGATACCTCGGGCGGTTGGGCACACCGTGCCAATGGAGCCTGCAGTGCTAACGAGAGTCGCGGAGAAGCCCGACGTCGGCGCCGCCCGGAAGGATCGTCGCCTGAGGGCCGTATACCGGCGGGAGCTCCAGGAGAGTGTGGTGTTCTCGGCCGTGGCCGTGACGGTCGGAGTCGCGGTGACGACCGTGGCCGCATGCCTGGTCGCGCCGGGCGCCGCGCGGGCGGAGATCGCGATGGCCGCGCCGATGGTGGCGCTCGGTCTCGGCGTGTCGCTCTCGGTTCCCCGCCGCTCGCGACGCTACGTCATCCAGCTCGGGATGCTGATCGGGCTCCTCCCGTTCTGCTCGACCGCCGTGACCACCATCCTCGTGCCGGGCTCGGAACCCCTGTCGCTCGGGGCACTCGGAGTGATGCCCCTGGCGTTCGCCGTCTACATCCCGCTCGAGCGCAAACAGCATCTCCTGTGGCTCGTCCTGGCCGAGTCGATCTTCTTCGGAACCATGGTCATCGGTTCGGCCGGCGCGCCGCCGCGTGGCGAGCTGCTGGCCCTGGCGTTCACGGCGGCTCTGGCCTTCGGGCTGAGCCTCGGCGCCAACGAGATACAGCTGCGGCGGCGCCGCCAGATGAACGGCCAGCTCCTTGCCGTGCGGGGCCTATACGGCCGCATGAAGGAGCACGAGCTCGATCTGAGACGCCAGGACGAATTCCTGTTCATGCAGCAGGAGACCCTGGTCGTCCAGCAGGCCGAGCTGCTCCGGCTCAACGAGGAGCTCGAGACCATCGCCCGCCTCGACGCCTTGACCGGCCTGGGCAACCGCCTCCGCCTCAACGAGGACCTGGCCCAGACGGCCGCGCGCATCGAGCGCTCCGGCGGGACGGTGGGGCTGCTGCTGATGGACCTGGACCGTTTCAAGCGCCTCAACGACACCATGGGCCACCTTGCCGGCGACGCCGCCCTGCGGGGAGTGTCGGACGTTCTGCGCAAGACGAGCCGTCTTGGCGACGGCCTCTACCGCTACGGCGGCGAGGAGTTCCTGATCGTGCTCCACGACTGCGACGAGGGGGCTCTGGCGGTGGCCGGGCAGCGCTATATAACCGCCGTCGCGGCGGCGGGCATGCCGCACCCGGACAACCCGCCTTGGAACGTGGTCACGGCCAGCGCGGGTGCTCGCGAACTCTCGCAGGCCAACTGCATGGACATCGACTCGGCGCTCCACGACGCAGACGAGGCGCTGTACGCGGCCAAGGCGGCCGGCCGCAACCGCCTGGAGATCCATTCGGGTCCGCCCGCCGCCATCGATTCCATATTCCCGATCGACCGGCAGAAGGCCGCGAGCTAGCTCAGACGGGCAGCAACGCCGCCACGACCGCGACGACGACACCCACGGCCAGAGAACCCACGCCGATGCGCAGAGACCTGGCCATGTCGCGTGCCTTTGCCTGCGGGTCCGCCACCTCGGTCATGGTCCCGATCGGCCCGAAGTTGTAGACGCCGCGGGACCCGAAGCCGGCGCAGAAGTGGAACCACGCCTGCAGGTAACCCGCGGCCGCGGCGGCGGCGGGAAGGACGAGGATCAGCCTCGTCCAGTGCGGCGCCCCGGTGGCGACCAGCGCCACGAAGGCGATGACCGTCACCACCAACCCCAGATGGCCGGCCCGGCGGCGGCGGGCGATCTCGTCCGGGCCGATATTGCAAACGCCCGGGCTGTAATCGACGACGTTGAGCGGACCTGAACCCGCGGTGCTGGACATCGTTGAGACCTCAACTACTCGACATTGATCCTAGCTCGATCGCGATGCCGTGCTCCGGGGGGCAGGCTCGGGGCCGGCCTGCGCGACAATCGGGATTTGCCAGGGTAAATCGCGGTGGGTGCGCTGGGGTTCGGGTTAGATTTGGGCCCTCCGGTGGACGTCTGAAGCCTCAGGGGTCCTATCGGGTCACCTTGACCCGTACAATCGGGGAGCGATACTTGTCGCCGACGGGGCCGACTATTCCGATAGGTGGGCTGCCGATGCGCCGAGCCGGCCGCCTCTCCAGGAGGATCCAGCGTTGCTCTTCAACCGCAAGCGCGCCAAGGATGACGAGGAGCGGCAGCTCGATCAGGCGGGGCTGGTCGAATTGCTCCTCGGCGCGGACGAAGTCGAACGCAAGCGACTCCTGCTCCTGGCCCTCCAGACCGGCGAGCTCCGCAAGTCCGAGGCGGCCGACCTGCTGCGCCTGGTCGACAGACTCGAGGCCGTTGCCGCCGGTTCCGCCTACCGCGGTCCGGGCGGCAACTAGTAGCCCTGGAACGTTCCACTCGATTGAACGCGCACCCCTACCATCCCGGCATGACGACCGCCGATCGCTTGCTTGCACTGCGCTCCGCGGCTGAGCGCGAACTGAGCGGGGACATCCTGCCGTTCTGGTCGAGCAGGGCCGTGGATCGCGACCAGGGAGGGTTCTTCGGCGCCGTGGCCGACGATGGCGCGCCCGACCCGAGCGCCGCCAAGGGCGGAGTCCTCAACGCCCGCATCCTGTGGACCTTCTCGGCCGCGTTCCGCCGCCGGCCCGAGCCCATCTACCGCGAAATGGCCGACCGCGCCTTCTCGTACCTGCTCGGGCATTTCTGGGATGCGGAGCATTCCGGCCTGTATTGGGAGGTGGACCACCGCGGCCGGATGCTGGCGGGACGCAAAGTGACCTACGGCCAGGCCTTCGGTGTCTACGCGCTGGCCGAGTACTTCCGGGCAACCGGCGTGCGCGAAGCCCTCGAGCGAGCCATGCGGCTCTTCGACGACATCGAGACTCACGCGTTCGACCCGGTCAACGGCGGCTACTGGGAGGCGCGCGGGCGCGACTGGCAGCCGATAGACGACATCCGGCTTTCGGACCTGGACTTGAACGCGCCCTTCTCGATGAACAACCACCTCCACCTGCTCGAGGCCTACACCACGCTGGCTCTCGTCTCGGAGGATCCCCGACCGCGGGCACGCCTGCGGGCCGTGCTCGAGCTGGTGCTCGACCGCATCTACGACGCCAGGAGCGGCCACCTGATCCTGTTCTTCGACGAGCACTGGCGGTCGATGTCGGGCGTGATCTCATACGGCCACGACATCGAGGCCAGCTGGTTGATCTGCGAGGCCGCAGGGGTGCTGGGCGACGCCGCTCTGGCCGCGCGAGCCGACTCGGCCGCCGTCAGAATGGCCGACGCCGTTCTGGCGGGCGGCTACGACGCCGAACTCGGCGGCGTCTACAAGGAGCTGACGCCGGATGGCCACCTCGACACGACCAAGGACTGGTGGCCGCAGGCGGAAGCGGTCGTGGGCTATCTCAACGCGTACCGGCTCTCCGGCCGTGAGGAGCACCTTGCGGCCGCTCTCAAGACGTGGGAATTCATCGACGCCTTCGTGATAGACCACCACCACGGAGAGTGGTACACCCGCGTCACCCGCGAGGGCGCCGCCGTCGCCGGCCTGGCCAAGGTCGACTTTTGGAAGTGCCCATACCACGACAGTCGGTCCATGCTGGAGACCATGGAGCGGACGCAAGGGCTGGTGGCGTCGGCCGGGCGCTAGACGCGCGCTAGAATTGCGGCAGTCCGCCGGGAGCCGGTCAGCGTTCGCCCTGCAGGATCGATCCTGCTTCGCCGAAACCTTGGGTGGGACGGTCCGTCCCCAAGAGGGAGACCTATGGTGGCGCGTCAACCAACCCCAAAGGGGAAGCCGGCACCGGGCGCCGCCATTCGTCGGACCGGCGCAGGCGGCGATCCGCCGCGGCCGCGAGAACACGCCCGAGAACGCGCCGGGGTACCGGAGCAGGCCCTCGGGGCCCCGCCACCCGGCCAGTCGCCCGAGCCCGGCCGGGAAACGGCTGAAGATCTCGTCCGTTCCCAGGCCATGTTCCAGCTGGTGCTCGATACCATTCCGCAGCGCGTCTTCTGGAAAGACACGAACTTCGTATTCGTGGGCTGCAACGCA
>CAZGUS010000054.1:0-15293 GCA_964529245.1 uncultured Anaerolineaceae bacterium | reverse complement strand
CGCCCCACGCCGCCCCATGGCGCGGCGTCGAGGCGTGCCCGCGGCGGCGCTCGACATCCGCGCCGGCGCCCCCTCCGACGGCATGCCCGCGGGCGCGATCACGGGCGGCGCGGACACGGGCGCGGGGATGCGCGGCCGGAGACGCTGGACTTCGCCGACCCGGATCGGCATCGCCTCCGTCGCCGCCGTGCTTTGCGGCATCGCCGTCGTCGGAGCCTTCAGCCCCTCCCCGGTCGCCGGCGGAGGGGGCTCCTCCCCCGCTGCGGCTGGAACCGCGGCCTCGACGGCGGCCCCCTCGCTGATCGGCGCGGCCTGGGGCGGGTCCGGCGGCATCGACCCGATCGATCTCATCACCAAGGGCGCCCTGGTCCTGGTCCTGCTGTTCATCACGTTGCGCGTTCTCGGGCGGATGCAGACCTCCGGTCCCAAGCGGAGCGGGAGCCTCAACGTCCTCGAGTCGAGGACGCTCGCCTCCAAGGCGTCGCTGCACCTGGTCGCGGTCGGCGACCGGCGCCTGGTCGTCGGCCTGACGCCGAGCGGGATGGTCGCTCTCGCGGAGCTCGACGCCGCCGAACTGGAAGAGGCCCGGACCGCGGAGTCGCCGTTGGACGAGGCCGGCGCCCTGACGCCGCGCGGAGAGCGGACCGGCGCGCAGTCGCGTGGGCCGGCCTCGGGCTCGGTCCCGGCGCCCTTCGCGGCAACCCTCAACTCACTGCTGGCTCCGATCGACAACGTCACCGACCGGCTGGCCGGGTTCTTCAACGGAGGCCGTGCCCGATGAGCCGCCTGAGCCGCCCGAGCCACTCGATTCGCCACAGCCGCGGAACGGCCCGCCGGCTGGGCCTGCTCGCTCTCCTGGTCCTGACCGCGGTTGTCCTCGGCGGGTGCAGCTCCAATGGTTCGTCGGACATCACCGTCCAGGTCGGCAATGGCCAGGCTTCCAGCGGCAACGGCCAGTTCGCGCTCTCGCTCGAACTGCTGGTCGCCATCACCGTCTTGTCGCTGGTCCCGGCGATCCTGATGCTGGCCACGAGCTTCACCAGGATCGTGGTTGTGCTCTCGCTCCTGCGCAGCGCCATCGGCATTCCAAACCTGCCCCCGAACCAGGTTCTGATGGGTCTGTCGCTGTTCCTGACCCTGTTCGTGATGGGCCCCGTCCTCGCCGAGGCCAACACCGACGCGCTGCAGCCGTACATGAACAACTCGATCAGCCAGGACGAGGCGATCCAGAAGGGCATCGAGCCGTTCCGCGAGTTCATGCTCCGCCAGACCCGGTCCGAGGACCTGCAGGTCTTCATCGACCTGTCCAAGGAGCCGCGACCGGCTACCGCCGACGACGTCTCGATCGAGGTTCTCCTTCCGGCCTTCGTCGTCAGCGAGCTCAAGACCGCCTTCACGATGGGCTTCCTGCTCTACATCCCGTTCCTGATCATCGACCTCGTCGTGGCCTCGGCCCTGATGTCGATGGGCATGGTGATGGTCTCGCCGACCCAGATCGCCCTGCCCTTCAAGCTCCTGCTCTTCGTCCTCGTCGATGGCTGGGTGCTCGTCGTCCAGTCCCTCGTCCACAGCTTCAACTAGGGCAGTTCGATGACGCCAGCCGATGTCGGAACGGTCATGCAGCGGGCTCTCTGGACGACCCTCATGGTCGGCGGCCCGATCGTGGGCGTGTCGATGATCGTCGGCCTGACGATCTCGATCATCCAGGCCGCCACTCAGATCAACGAGGCCACGCTGACCTTCGTCCCCAAGCTCCTGGTCGTGGCGCTGGTGCTGGTGCTCCTCGGCCCGTCGATGATCAACTCGCTGACCGAATTCACCACCTACGTCTTCCAGGTCGCGTCGCAGGCCGGGCGATGACGGTCCAGCTCGGCGGCGGACAGACGGCGCTCCTGTTCCTGGTGATGATGCGCTGCACCGGGCTGGTCTTCGCGGCGCCGCTGTTCGGCCACCACGCCATCCCGACGCTGGTCAAGTTCGGGCTGGCGGCCTGCTTCACGATGGCCCTGGCCAATCCCGCCGGCGCGTCGGCCGGTTCCCTGCCGCTGCTGATCGCGGCGCCCATCGAGCTGGTTATCGGCCTCTCGCTCGGCTTCATCCTGTCGCTCGCCTTCGAGGCCGTGGAGCTGGCCGGGCGGGTCGTTTCGATCCAGCTCGGCCTTTCGCTGGGCTCGGTGTTCAGTCCCACGCAGGACGATTCGGCGACGGCGATAGACCCCTTCTTCTCGGTCCTGGCCGGGCTGCTGTTCCTGGCCATGGGGCTGCACCTGGCGATCGTCCAGGTCCTGGCCAACTCGTTCGTGGCGTACCCGGTCGGATCCGGCTGGCCCGCCGATCTTTCTATGACGGGCGCTCAGACGATCGCCCTGGCCATGGAGCTCGGCGTCCGCGTCGCCCTGCCGATCGCGCTCGTGCTGCTGCTCGTCGAGCTGACGGTCGCCCTCCTGGCCCGCGCCATCCCGCAGATCAACGTCTTCATCCTGGGGCTGCCGCTCAAGATGCTGGTCGGCATCGCGGTCCTCGCGCTGGGTATGCCGGCGCTCGTCTCGGGCGCGTCGGCCATCTTCCGTTTCGTCTTCCAGGCCGCCTCCGGCGGCGCCGTGAGCGGATAGGGGCCGGCATGGCTGAGAAGACAGAAGCACCGACTCCTCGACGGCGCGAAGAAGCTCGCGCCAAAGGCCAGGGCATCGGCCGCAGCCACGAGTTCTCGATGGGTCTGACGCTCGGCGTCGGCACCCTGGCCCTCTCGAGCCTGCTGCCCGGCATCGGGGCGTCGCTGATCTCGCGCACCCAGACCGCCATCGTCACGCTGGACCCGCGGGCCAGCAACGCCAGGCTGCTCGCCGAGACGGGCGACGCCATCATCGGCGTGCTGGTCCTGACCCTGCCGCTGGCGGTGATCGTGATGGTCGCCGGCATCGCCGGCAATCTCGTGTCGGGCGGCCTCGTCTTCTCCTACAGATCGATCCGCTTCGACCTGAACCGCATCAATCCGATCTCGGGCTTCAAGCGGCTGGCCGACAAGCAAGCCCTCGTCAGGCTCGGGCTGGCGTCGGCCAAGCTCGGCATCCTGGCCGTCATCTCGTGGCAGGTCGTCGGCAGCCGCATCCCGACGATCGTCGGCACCGAAGGATCCGACGTCGGCACGATCGCCGGCAGCTGCCTCAGCGCCGTGTTCCAGCTGGGGCTGACGATCACCATCCTCCTTGCCGTGGTCGCCCTGGTCGACTTCGTCGTCCAGCGCCGCAAGGCCATGCAGTCGATCCGCATGACCAAGGACGAGGTCAAGCGCGAGTACAAGGACCAGGAAGGCGACCCGCACATCCGCGGCGCCCGCCGCCGCCGGGCCCGCCAGATGGCCTTCGCCCGGATGATGGACGCGGTGCCGACGGCGGACGTGATCGTGACCAACCCCACGACGCTGGCCGTGGCCCTCAAGTACGACTCGCTCACCATGCGCGCGCCGAGGATCGTGGCCAAGGGCCAGCGCTTGATGGCGGAGCGGATCAAGCAGATCGCCCGCGAGAACAAGGTCCCGATCGTCGAGGACAAGCCGCTCGCCCGCGGCCTCTTCTCCAAGCCCGTGGGCGCCGAGGTGCCGGCTCACCTGTACCGGGCGGTGGCCCGTTTGCTGGTGCTGGTCCACCAGACCCGCTTCGCGCCGGCGGCGAACGGCGGCAGACGAGGCAGCAGCGCCGGCGCAGCCACGGGCGGATACAACGACAACTACGGCCGCAACCGCTCGGCGGGGCAGGCCCGGCTTGCCCTGGCCGGCGTCGCCACCGCCCCGTGGTGGACCCTCGCTTCGGGCTCGGGCGGTGTCCCGACGACCGGGGGCGCCGACGCGGCGCGCGTCGGTGAGGTGGACGACGCGGCCATACCGGCCTCCGCGACTCGGGTCGGGGACTACACAAACGACGACGACCGGGAAGCCTGGTTCGATCGGGCCGGTGACGGCGCCGAGCCGGCGACCGAGGTCGACGAGGAAGCCCTGGCGCGAGCCATGGCCGAGGACGAGCTCGCCGACCTGACCCCGGAGGAGCTGGCCGGCTACGAGGCCGAGCTGGCGGCTGTCGCCGATTCGGGCGCGGCGGACGAGGACCTATCGGCGGACGAGGACCTATCGATCGAATTCCACGAGGAGCCTGACCGATGACGACCCAGACGACCCCGGCGCCGGTGAGCGTCCTCGGCCGCAGCGACATGCTCCTGGCCGCCATCGTGGTCGGCATCGTGGCGATGATGATCATCCCGCTGCCGCCGATGCTGCTGGACGTCCTGATCGTCCTCAACCTGACCTTCTCGCTGACGATCCTGCTGGTCAGCCTCAACATCCGCGAGCCGCTCGAGTTCAGCTCGTTCCCGCCGCTGCTGCTGATCGCGACCCTCTTCCGGCTGGGGCTCAACGTCTCCGCCGCGCGGCTGATCCTGCTCAACGCCCATGCCGGCGAAGTGATCAGCGCCTTCGGCCGCGTCGTCGTCGGGGGCAACACCGTCGTCGGCATCGTGGTCTTCCTGATCCTGGTCGTGATCCAGTACGTGGTCATCACCAACGGCGCCGGCCGGGTCAGCGAGGTGGCCGCCCGGTTCACCCTCGACGCCATGCCGGGCAAGCAGATGAGCATCGACGCCGACCTAAACGCCGGCCTGATCACACCGGACGAGGCCCGCAACCGGCGCCGCGCCATAGAGCATGAGTCGGACTTCTACGGCGCCATGGACGGCGCCTCCAAGTTCGTCAAGGGCGACGCGGTGGCGGCCCTCGTCATCATCGTCGTGAACATCGTCGGCGGGCTGACCGTCGGAGTGCTGCAGAAGGGCTTCGACATCGGCACGGCCCTCACGACCTACACCGTCCTGACGGTCGGCGACGGCCTCGTGAACGAGATCAGCGCGCTGCTGGTGTCGATCGCCACCGGCGTCCTGGTCACTCGCAGCGGCTCCGACGCCGGCCTGGGCAGCGACCTCGGCGCGCAGCTCCTGAGCCGACCCCGCCTCTTCATGGTCGTGGGCGGCGTGCTCATGGTCATCGGCCTCGTGCCCGGGTTCCCGACCCTCATCTTCTGCGCCAGCGGCGCGATCGTCGCCGGCGGCGGCTGGTTCCTGTCCCAGTCCGCGGCCGCGGCCGCCCTCGTCGCCGCGGTCGCTCCGGTCGTGACGCCGGCCTTGCCGGCCCTCGGCAGCGGCCAGGAGACGCCGCTCGACGCGCTCAAGGTCGAGACCATGGAGCTGGAGGTCGGCTACGGCCTGGTGGGGCTCGTGGAAGGCGGCGCCAGCGGCGGCCTGGTGGAGCGGATCGGCCTCATCCGGCGCCAGATCGCCGGCGAGCTCGGCCTGATCGTGCCCACGGTCCGCATCCGCGACGACCTGGTGCTCGATCAGAACTCGTACGTCATCAAGCTGCGCGGCTCCGAGATAGCCCGCGGCTCCGTCGACCCGACGAAGATGCTGTGCATGGATCCGAACGGCGGCGAGATCGCAGTCAGCGGCGTGCCGACCACGGAACCCGTCTTCAACCTGCCGGCGTCGTGGGTCAGCGTGGCGGAGCGCGAGCGGGCCGAGAGCATGGGCTACACCGTCGTCGACGCAGCCTCCGTGGTGGCGACTCACCTGGCGGAGACGATTCGCCGCCACGCCCACGAAATCCTGGGCCGGCCCGAAACCAACCAGCTGCTCGACGGGCTCAAGCACGACCAGCCGGGCCTTGTCGAGGAGATCGTCCCGAGCCTGGTGTCGGTCGGCGACGTGGAGAAGGTCCTCCAGGGTCTGCTCCGCGAGCGCATCCCGATCCGCGACCTGGCGACGATCCTGGAGGCGATCGCGGACGGCGCGCGCAGCACCAAGGAGCCGCTGTTCCTGACCGAGGCGGTCCGCCATGCCCTCGCCCGGGCCATCTCGATGCGCTACAGGGCGCCCGACGCGGCCATCCACGCCGTCGCCCTGGCGCCCGACCTGGACACGCGTCTCGGCGCCTCGGTCATGGTCCAGCCCGGCTACGTGGGCCTGGAGCTGTCCGGCTCCGACAGCCGCGCCCTCGTCGAATCGATCGACCGCGCCCTGCGCCAGCTCGCCCTCCAGCGCTATCAGCCGATCCTGCTGTGCACCACCCGGGTCAGGCTGGCGCTGCGGAACCTGACCGAGCGGCACATGCCGCAGATGGCCGTCCTTTCCTACGAAGAGATCCTGCCGAGCATCTCGGTCCAGGTCCACGCTCAGGTGGAGGTCTGATAGATGGAACTGCTTGTCGCGACCTGGACTCTGAGGATCGCCATCGTGGCCGCGCTGGCCGTGGGCGGCGCGTCGATGTCGGCCGGAACCCCCGTCATCGACGCGGTCGACCGGGGCCTGGCCGCCGCCGTCCTGTTCACCTTCGCCGGCCGCTGGCTGGTGGGCTTCTTGGAGCCCCCCGAACGGAGACTGTTGCGAATGCGCAAGAAGCGCGAGGCTCGTCGTGCGAAGGCAGGCAAGGCACGGAAGCCCGATGCCGCCGGTCGCGCCGCAGCCAAGGGCAAGGCCCCGTCCACCGTCAGTCGCACCGCCTGAGGCTGAGGAGACTCGATCATGCTGAACCGACATCCGCTCCCGCCTCTATACACGACCGCCGGTGCCCAGAGTCCGGTGCTGTCGCGGCCGGCGTCCCGGCTGCTGCCCGAAACGGTCCGCCTCGACGCCGTCGTCGACTCCACGACCGTGCGGCCCGAGCTCGGATCGGTCGCCGTGGCCGGCCAGCGTGGCCTCGGGACGTCCTGGGACGCCCCGTTCGGAGACCGGTCCGGAGACTCCCGCGAACAGCCCGAAGACCGATCCGAAGAGCGATCCGACGAGCGATCCGAAGGCGCCGACCGCCCCGGCGAAGACCAGCCGGCCCAGGACGCGGTCGCGGCCGAGGCGGAAGCGCCCCTCGACGAGTCCGTCCCGATGGCGGAGCCCGCCGAGCCGGCGGCCGCCGAAGAATCCCGGAACCTGGCCGGGTACGGGGCGTACGGCCAGACTCCCGGGCCGAACCCCGGACTCAGCCGCGACGAGCTGGTCCAGCGGTACGCGCACCTGGTCAAGTACGTGGTAGGCCGGCTGGGCGTGTCGGTGCCGGGCCTCTTCGACCATGAGGACGCCATGCAGGCCGGCGTGCTCGGACTCCTGCGGGCCATCGACGCCTATCGCCCGGACGCCGCCGCCTCGTTCGAGTCGTACGCGATCCTCCGAATCAGGGGCGCCATCCTCGACGCCGTCCGCTCGCTCGACACCGTCGGCCGCGCCGGCCGCGAGGCCGCCCGGGCCATCCAGGGCGCCATCCGCGACCTCCAGCACGAGTTGGGCCGTTCGCCCACCGAGGCCGAGATCGCGGGCCGGCTGAACATGCCCCTGCCCCGCTACCGCGAGCGGCTCCAGGCGGCCTCGATCGTGACGATCTCGCTCGACGAGCACGACTCCCGCGACAACGACGACGAGTCGGTCGCGCTGGCCGACAACGCCGCCGACCCGAATGCCGTGGATCCGGCCGACGAGGCGACCCGCCGCGACGCCATCGAGTCGCTGGTCCACGAGATCGGCCGGCTGGCCCAGCGCCCGCGGATGGTGCTGGCGCTCTACTACCAGGACGAGATGACGTTCAAGGAGATCGGGCAGGTCCTCGGAGTGACCGAATCGCGCGTCTGCCAGATCCACACCGAGGCGATCCTGGCCCTGCGGACGCGCCTGGTCGATCCCGACGTCGCCGCCCGGCTCGGACGGCGGAGGGCACGGGCGTGATCAGAGGCTTCTACACCGCTCTTTCGGGCGTCGTCGCGGCGATGACGCGCCAGGACGTCGTGGCCGACAACATCGCCAACGCCAACACGGTCGGCTTCAAGCAGTCCCAGACCAGCCAGACCGACTACGAGATGGGAATCATGAACTCTCTTGGTCCCGAGCTGGGCCTTCTCGGCACCGGCACGACCGCGTCGGGCCTCAAGCTGGACATCAGCCAGGGCCCCATCGAGGTCACGGGCAAGGAGACCGATCTCGCCATCCAGGGCGACGGCCTCTTCGTCGTCCGGACGGGCAACGGGGTCGCCTACACGCGCGCCGGCGACTTCGTGACCGACGCGACCGGGACCCTGGTCACAGAGCAGGGCTATCCCGTTCTCGACATCAACGGCCACACGATCCAGCCCGGCCAGACGTTCACCGTGGCCAAGGACGGAACCATCTCCGGTACCGGCCAGCGCATCGCCCTGGTGGCGTGGCCCGCCGGCGGAGCCACCCGCCTGGGGCAGAATCTCTACGCCGCGGCGGGCAATCTGCCGCCCGCGACAGGCCAGATCGGGCAGGGCCAGCTGGAGGGCAGCAACACCGACATGGCCCTGGCGATGACCCAGGTGATCGAGGAGGAGCGGGACTTCCAGATGAGCGCCCGCGCCCTGTCGCTGCAGGACAACACGCTCAACGACGCAACGCAGCTGGGTAGACTGCACTGAGTCCGGTCCGAGCCGGCCTTCCGGCCGCCGCCGCGCCGTATCGCGGCGGTACGGGCCAGATCCAACGGAGGAACCAGCCAGGATGACAACGATCGCGAGGAAGCCGTTCGGCAGCGTCGACGGCAAGACGGTCGACCTCTACACGCTCACAGACGACGACGGCAGCGCGGTCAGGATCGCCACCTACGGCGGCATCATCACGTCCTGGACCGCTCCCGACAGGGCCGGCAAGCTGGTCGACATCGTCCTGGGCTTCGACGGCCTCGAAGGCTACGCGAACGAGACCTACCTCCGGTCCGGGCCCTACTTCGGGGCGCTCATCGGCCGCTACTGCAACCGGATAGGCGGGGCCAGGTTCAGCATCGAGGGTGTCGAATACCAGCTGGCCGCCAACGACGGCACCAACAACCTCCACGGCGGACCGGGCGGCTTCGACAAGAAGGTCTGGCAGGCAGCGGCGTCGACCTCGGGCCGGGATTCGGTACTGGACCTGAGCTACGTCAGCGCCGACGGCGAGGCCGGCTTTCCGGGCCGCCTCAGCGCCAGGGTCGTATACACGTTCTCGCCGGGCAACGTCCTGCGCATCGACTATGCGGCGACCACGGACCGGCCGACCATCGTCAACATGACCAACCACACCTACTTCAACCTGGCCGGCGAGGGCAGCGGCGACATCCTGGGCACGCAAGTCCGGATCGACGCTGGCCGGTTCACGCCGGTGGACGCCCGGCTGATCACGACCGGCGAGCTGCGCGACGTAACCGGCACGCCTTTCGACTTCCGCACGCCGACCGCCCTGGGCGCCAGGGTCGACGCCGCCGACGAGCAGCTCGAGTTCGCCGGTGGCTACGACCACAACTGGATTCTCGACCGCGGCCCGGACGCCGGACCGGCGACGGCGGCGATCGCCTACGAGCCTGTGAGCGGGCGCCGGCTGGAGGTCCTCACGACCGAGCCCGGGGTCCAGCTCTACGTCGGCAACCACCTGAACGGCAGCCTGGTCGGCAAATCGGGCCGGCCGTATGCCCGCCGCGGCGCCTTCTGCCTGGAGACGCAACACTACCCGGACTCCCCGAACAAGCCCGAGTTCCCGAGCGTCGTCCTGCGGCCGGGCGAGACCTACTCGACCACGACCGTCTTCCGGCTCTCGGCAGAGTAGGGAGGCGGGCGGTGTTTCGCGAGCGACGGTCGGGTGGGTCCTGCCGGATCTACGGTAATCGGAGTGCCCCCAAGTGGGTTATTACCAGGCGCGGCACGGAGTGCCATCCTCGCCCCGACGTCGCTCGTGTGCAACGCATACGTCGAAACGATGAAGAACTACCCCTCACGCGGGTCAAGGCTTCTCGGTACCGGCCGATCCCTATGGTGACGCCCTAGAGAGGACAAGAATGAAGATCGAAGACCCGCGATCCGTTACCTCGTCGCCACTCCTCAATCCGACGCCGGTCGCCAGTTCTGGCGCGGGACGTCCGGATGCGGCGCGGACCCAGAGCGGTGCAACCCCCGTCGGCCAGCCGGCCGCGCGCGTCGAGCTTTCGTCGCGCAGCAGGGAGATGCACCAGGCCCTCGAGGCCGCCAATGCCGCTCCCGACGTACGTGCCGACAAGGTGGCCGATGCCAAGCAGCGGATCGCCCAGGGCACGTACACGGTCAAGGCCGAGGTCGTGGCTCGGGGGATCCTCGACAAGCGGGCCTAAGTGTTTGCGCCCGGTCGCGACTTCGCGGAGCACGCCGCCGCGTATCCGGTCGCCCCGGGCTCGCCCGCGCTGAGCGCTCTGACCTCCGCCCTCTCGGCGCTCGTCACCATCTCAGACGAAGTCACGCTCGCCGTCCAGAACCACGACAGGCTGGCCCTCATCAGTCGCAACGAGCGGGCCGAGGGCCTCATCGAAGAAGTCAACCGCATCGGCGGCACTCTCACCGACGCCGAGCGGTCGATGCTCGCCGACGCCGGCGTCCCGGCCCTGGTCGCGCGACTCTCCGCCGGCGCACGCCGGAACGCCTTCCTGATCGAGCAGGCCTGGGCCGTCGACGCGGCCCTGATCCGGCTGCTCATGGGCGTCGGCCGGATCGGACCCGATGGCACGGTGGGCGGTTACTCGGCCAACCCGGGTCCCGCCTGCGTCAATCGGGACGCCTAGCATGAGCTCCCCGTTCTTCGGGCTCGACATCGGGGCTTCGGCCCTTCGCGCCGCCCAGCAGCAGCTGGACACGGCCGCCCACAACGTCGCCAACGCCAGCACTCCCGGATATTCGCGCCAGGTGGTCTCGCTCGTCGAGTCGCCGCCCTACACGCTGCCATCCCTGGACCGCAGCGGCCTGCCCGGCCAGATCGGCTCCGGCGTCACGGTCGCCGCGATCACGCGCGTCCGCGACGCCTTCCTCGACCAGCAGGTCCAGGCGCAGAGCTCGCTCCAGGCCGGCTGGAACGCCCGCCAGCAGCAGCTGGCCAAGGTCGAGGCCGTCTTCCCGGAGCCTTCCGACTCGGGGCTCGGCAGCACCATCAGCCAGTACTACAGCGCCTGGCAGGACGTCGCCGCGGACCCGACCTCAACGTCGGCCCGGACCGCCCTGACCGAACAGGCGTCGAGCCTGGCGATGCAGATGAACAGCGACTCGACTCAGCTGGGCATGGTCGCAAGCGGCATCGACGCCCAGGTGAAGCAGCAGGTCACCACGGTCAACGACCTGGCCACCCAGATCGCCACCCTCAACGGCCAGATCCAGCGCGTCACCGTGACCGGCGAGAACCCCAACGACCTGCTGGACCAGCGCGAACAGCTCCTCGAGCAGCTGAGCGCCATAGTCCCAGCCTCCGAGATGACCCAGAAGGACGGGACCACGACCGTCGAGATCGGCGGCACGGACCTGGTGTCGGGCGTGACCGCCCGTCAGATGGTCGCCCAGACGAACGGTTCGGGCCACGCCGTGCCGACCTGGTCGGACGGCAGCGCCGTGGACCTGCCGTCGGGGGAGATGAAGTCCCTTCTCGACGTTCGCGACGTCGACGTCGCGGGCTACCGATCGCAGCTGGACGCACTGGCCCAGGGCATCGCGGATTCGACCAACGCGCTCCTGCAGCGCGGCGTGGACGCCAACGGGAATGCCGGCCAGGCCCTTTTCACCTACTACCCCGGCAACGCGGCCGCGACACTGACGGTCAACCCGGCCGTGGCCGCGAACCCGGCGCTGATAGCCGCGTCGGCTTCCGCCAACACTCCCGGCGACGGCTCGGTGGCCGGCCAGATCGCGGACTTGCAGAACGCCCGCAGCTACTCGGCCGGTGTCGCCGGGACGGACGTGGTAGGCGGCATGGACCTGACCACGAACACGACCGCGCGGCTGATGAACGTCGCCACCGATACCGCCGTGGCCCAGACCTACACCTTCAGCGGCACCGGCAACAGTCTGACCCTGACCGGCGCGGACGGCAGCCACCAGACGATAACGGTGGCCGACATGGCGGTCGGCGACACGCAGGTCCTGAACTTCGACCAGCTCGGCATAAAGCTCACCGTCAGCAGCGCGAGTTCGGCCAAGGCCGCCGCCGACCTGACGACCGACCTGACCACGGCCGGCCACAACACCGTCGTGGCCGCCTCCCTCTACTCACCGGCGCAGACGACCGCCGACTTCTACGCCTCGCTCGTCGGCAGGATCGGCTCGGCGTCGAGCCAGGCCGGCGAGATGGCGCAGAACCAGCAACTCGTCGTCGACCAGCTGACGACGCAGGTCCAGCAGGTCAGCGGTGTCTCGCTGGACGAGGAAGCTACCAACATGCTGCGCTTCCAGCGGGCGTATCAGGCCGCCGCCCGGGTCATCACCACCATGGACCAGATGCTGGATACGCTCATCAACTCGACCGGCATGGTCGGGCGCTGAGAGGAGGCGGATCGATGCGTGTCACCGAATCGATGATGTACGACACCGCCAACAGCAGTCTGGCCAACGACCTGACCGCTCTCCAATCGATCACCGAGAAGGTCAGTTCGGGCAAGCAGCTCAACCGGCCGTCAGACAACCCGGCCGACGTCCAGTCCGCGGTGGGGTTGAACGACACGCTCGCGCAGCTGAACCAGTACGTCCGCAACATCGACAGCGCGACCAGCAAGGTCTCGGCCATGGACACGGCCCTTTCCGGCGCGGGCGATCTCGTCCAGCGCGCCAGCGAGCTCGCCATCCAGGGCGCGAACGCGACGCTCGACGCGTCGGATCGCCAATCCATCCTGGCGGAGGTCTCGCAGCTGACCGAAGCGCTGGCCCAGTCCGCCAACGCCCAGGTCGGGGACGAGTACATCTTCAGCGGCTTCCGCGTCGACCGCCCGCCGTACCAGGTGACGGGGCCCGGCCAGGTCGGCGCATATCAGGGCGATCACGGGGTCTCGACCGCGCGCATCGGGCCTGCCGCGACGATGCAGGTGAGCCTGGCCGGCGACACGGTCTTCCAGCCCGCCATATCGGCCCTGACGCAGCTGCAGGCCGATCTCGCCAGCGGCCAGCCCGTGCAGCAGTCCACCATCGGCCAGATTTCGACCGCGCTTCAGACGGTCGTGCAGGCCCAGGCGACGGTCGGCGCCAGAGAGAACCGGCTGACCGACGCCAAGACGAGTCAGCAGGCCATCATCACCAGCAACCAGGCTCTTCTGAACCAGCTCCAGGACACCGACATGCCCTCGGCAATCACCGAGCTGACACAGCGCCAGACGACATACCAGGCCACCCTGGCAGTGACCGCGAAGGTCATGCAGACGAGCCTCATGGACTACCTCAAGTGATCCTTTCCGGTGAGCCGGCGCCGGCCGGCCACCTCAATCCCGTGTCCGCAAGCGAGGACCGCCCCGTGAGCCAAGTACCGATCTCAGCCGAGCTCGTCTTTCCGGACGGCCTCGTAGGATTGCCCGCCCTGATCCACCACCGCATGAGCGGGGTCCCCGACACGGCGCTGTACGAGATCCTCTCCACCGACGATGAGTCGATGGGCTTCATCGCCGCGCCCGTCGACAGGGTCAAGCCGGGCTCGTCGGACCGCCTGCGCTCGCTGGGCCTGATCGCCCAAGGCGAGTGGGTGCTCGCCATCCTGGCAGTTCACGGCGAGCCGCCGTCCGTGACCGCGAACCTGGCCGGGCCGCTGGTTATAGACGTCGCCAGGGCCACGGCCCGGCAGCTGGTCGTCGAGGATCCCGAGTTTCCGCTTCAGGCTCCGGTTCTGGAGGAGGGCTAGATGCTCGTCCTGACGCGTCGCTCGGGCCAGTCGATCAGGATCGGTCCAAACGTAGAGGTGCGCGTCGTTCGCATAGAGGGCGACCGCGTCGTAATCGGCATCGCCGCGCCGCGGCATGTGGCCGTCGTTCGCTCGGAGCTCATCGACGAAGTGTCCGGCGAGCTTCGCGAGGCCTCGGACGCCCGGGCCCAGCTGCGGGTCATGCTCGCGCCGCTCCACCGGGCGGGCTCGACACCTCCGGACGAACCCGGCGTCGCCTGACGCGCCGGTTCGGGGAAACGAGAAGACGGCGATGACCGACCCTCGCGCCGAGCCGCTGCACCTGCTCGTGTACGGATCGCTCGACGCCGGTGTCACCGACTCACTGCGTGTCGGCTGCTTCGTCGAGCCGCTGGCCGGCCTCGGCGTCGAAGTCAGGTCGTGGCAGTCCTTCGGCGACGATCTCTTGAGTGGCCGTGGCCCGGGGCAGGCATCCACGGCCGCACCCGGCGGCGGCCTGCTGGCCGAGCTGGGTTTGACGGCGCTGGCCTGGGCCGACGTCGTCCTGTTCCGGCGCTGGCGCTCCACTCATCTGGTGTGCACCGAATGCGAGCTGGCGTTCGGGCGCGAGCCGGACCTGGCGGCTCACGTTCGGTCGTCCGGACATCGCACCCTGGTGCCGGACCTGCTCCTGCCCGCGATCGTCGAGCTGATCGCCGCTCACCCTGAGCTGCTGGGCGATCGGGGAGTCATGTACGACACCGACGACGACGTCCTGGATTATCCGGACTGGACGGGCCTGGGTCCGGCCGCGGCGCGGGAGCGCGACCTGGTCCTCCGCATCCTTGCGCTCGCCGATCTGACCACCGCGGCGACGCCCGTACTGGCCGACCGGCTGCGGCCGCTCTGCCACGGCGATGTCCGCGTCGTTCGGAACGCCGTCGACCCGGCCTGGTACACGGCTCCGGCTATACCGCCGCGGGCGATCGATCCGGAGCCGCCGGCCGGCGGTCCGCGCGTGGTGTATCACGGCGTTGCGCGCAGACTGCGCGATTACGAGGTCGCGCGCCCGGCCGTGGATCGGGTCGCTGCTTCGGTGCCGGCCGTCCGCCGGGTCTGGCTCGGAGACGACGCCGATCCGCGTGTCGCCGCCCGCGTCGACGAGGTCCGGCCCTGGGTCCATGGGCCGGCCGCGTTCGGCGCGGCACTGGCGGCGGCGCGGCCGGACATCGGCCTGGCGCCTCTGCTGGACGAGCCGTTCAACAGGGCCAAGAGCGAGCTCCACTGGCTCGAGTTCGCGATGGCCGGCGCAGCGACGATCGCCACCGCCTTCGACGGCCCGGGCCCGTACGACGTCGTCCGCGACGGCGAGGACGGGCTGCTGGCCCGCGCGCCGGCCGACTGGGAGCGGCATCTCCGAAGCCTGGCGGGCTCTCCTGGGCTCCGATCGGACCTCGCGCAACGGGCGCGCTCGCGAGTGCGCGAGGAATACAGCCTCTCGGCCCGGGCTATCGAGTGGGCCGATTCATACCGGTGGGCCGCGGCGCACGGGGGCTTCGGTCGAGGGCGGGCGGCTCGAGGCCCGCTCGGCGCGGCGCCGGAACAGGGCCAACAAAGCCCTCAAGGCGCCCGCCGGT
>CAZGUS010000053.1:13132-15370 GCA_964529245.1 uncultured Anaerolineaceae bacterium | reverse complement strand
TACGACCCCGCCTACGGCAAGTTCTCGCGTTCCGGCTCGTTGCTGCGCTCCTACGCTTCGGACGAGTTCCATGCCCTATCGTCCGCCGAGTTGTTCGTGCCGTGATCGGCTTAGCGCAACCTCGTCGGTCGGCGGCCGAGACGGCCGTGTCGAGCGGCATCAGCAGGCGGCAGGAAGGTCTCTGTGGGGGTTTAGAGCGCGGACCACCGGCTCGGGGAGGTGGTCGCGTCCGATTCAGCCGCGGCCGGCTGCCTGCCACGGCCGGCCATCCGCGACAGCGCGAACGCGGCCGCGACCAGCACCGCCATCATCACGAAGTCGGAGGACATGTTGCGCCAGGGCCGGTACATGTCGCCGGCGAAAGCGGTCGCGACCAGCAGCCAGGCGATCAGAGACGCCAGAAGCGTCAGCGCCAGGATCCGCGTGAATTGGTCCGGCGGAGCGCGGTAGACGCGCCACAGGGCCAGCAGCGCCGCGGCGAAGATCAGGACGACGAACAGCAGCGCCGGGATCCCAAGCTCGGCTGCGACCTCCGGCCAGAACGTGTGGGCGGAGTCCAGGTCCAGGTGCGCCTGGGGTGTCTTGTAGCCGTCGACGTATTCGGACTTGAACTGGTCCAGACCGATTCCCAGCGTCGGATGATCGGCCGCCATGTGGACCGCCGCTTCGGTCGCGAGCAGGCGCTCCACGAGCGAGCCTCGGCCGGAGAGCATCGCGGGATTCCAGGAGTTGTAGCGGCTCGCGCCGACGAGCTTGATCATGACGGTGCTGTAGGCGTTCTCGAGTGGCGGCGAGGCCTGCAGCAGCACGGCGGGCCACGGAACGACGAACGCCGAGAGAGCCACCGAGATCAGAACTATCGAGGCGCGGCGGCGCCACGTCGTGGCGAGCAGCAGGAAGAACGTGACGACTCCGCCCGCCGTCGCGAGATACGCGCTCTTGGAGAACGTCAGGAACAGCGCGGCCGCGCTCACCATCAGGGCGATCGTCAGGACGGTCACCGCCATGCGGCCGAGCCCGAGCTGGCGGCGAGCGGCGATCGCGCCCAGGATCAGGGGCGCCGCCATGGCCAGCATCTCGCCGAAGAGACCTACGTTGAAGAAGGTCAGCCTCGAGAACAGGAGCCTGTTGGTCTGGAGAGACGCCAGCGAGCCGAAGGCCGGGATCGATTGGATCATGTTGATGGCACCGCCGAGGGCGACCGAAAGGCCGACCGCGGCCAGCACCAGGGCCAGACTTCGACGGCTGTTGGCCAGGACGAGGAGCAGCAGGCCCATCGCCACCGGCTCGAGGATGCCGTGCATCAGGACGGTGAGGCTCGAATCGAGGTTCGGAGAGCGGAGGGTCGAAAGGGTCGCCAGGAAGATGAGGGCGACGGTGGCCATCCAGCCGACGTTCCGACCCAGGAAAGCGGAGGCCCGCGCCCTGGCGGCAGCTTCGGGGTGAGTGTCCGATCGCGCCGCGGCGGTCGCCGGCGAGGCTTCGAGGCCGCCTCCGGTGGCGTCGCGGAGCAGGACTCCGAGCGCCAGCGCGACGATGAAGACGGTCTGAAGGACTATCTGAACGACCCCGACGTGCCAGACCGGGCTCACGTCCCACGAGACCTGCGCGGCGTCCCAGCACGGCGTAAGCGCCAGGATCAGGAGGAATGCCCGCCACGGCCTCTCCACCGCATACGCGGCCACGACGGCGGCGACCAGCGGCATGCTCGCGGCAAGGGCCAGGCCCAACGGCCCGGGCTTGATATCGAGAGGGGCGTGGACGTTGGGCACGGCGATCGCGAGCGTCGCAGCAAATGCCGCAATCGAAGCGACGGCGCGAACCAGCGCCCGAGTACCAGGCAGGGCGAGCGCCACGAGGCGGACCACGGAGAGGCTCGCGCCGGCGGCACGGGCGGGCCGGCCGGGCGCCCGAAGGTATGTCGAGTAGCTCAAGCAAGACCTTTCCGGCGAGACGGGACCCACCAGATACCGCGCTCGGCGCTATTCGGCGTCGGCCACAGGCAAGGGCCCGCGCGGTGTCCGAATCGTAGCCGAGCTTCCTGAGAAAGGGCTGAAAGCCGGTCGCGTTTCGCGGGCCGAGGCGCCGGGTCGTCTCGGACAACGCGACGCCGCCCGCCGGGGCAGCACTATCATCTCCTCGCAACTTCGAGCCGGGTGTCCTGCCAGGCCATGCACAAGGGACCGCGATGTCGACGTTCTACCTGACCGCGCAGATGGTCGGCGGCGGCGTGCTCGT